>JBFIGM010000069.1:0-11802 GCA_041602315.1 Methylophilaceae bacterium
GGCGAAGGTAAATGCGGTCACTAATTTAGGTCGCATTTAGCATTCATGTCTGCATTATCTGACATACAAGGCGTTGGTTTGGGGTTAAAGCGCGAGCTGATTCCGCAAATTCAACGCCATTTTCAACAGAATCAAGCTGATGAATTAATCAGAAACATTAATTTTGTTGAAATCGCACCAGAGAACTGGATTGGTGCTGGTGGTAAATATGAAAAACAGCTTGCGTGGTTTGTTGAGCGTTATCCAATCGCATGTCATGGCTTATGTTTATCATTAGGCGGACCTGATCCACTCAATACCGACTTTTTGAAACAGGTCAAACAGTTTTTATCTGATCATCAAATACCGCTCTATACAGAGCATTTAAGCTACTGTAGCGATTTCTACCAAGGTAAACCTGGCTATCTATATGATTTATTGCCGATACCTTTTACCGAAGAAGCGGTGCACTATGTTGCTGACCGTATTAAACAAACACAGGATATCCTTGGCCAGCGCATTGCGGTAGAGAATGCCTCTTTCTATGTGAAGGCACCAATTGCCACCATGGATGAGCTTGCTTTTCTAAATGCAGTTTTAGAAGAAGCTGACTGTTGGTTACATTTAGATATCAATAATATTTACGTTAACAGCGTGAATTTTGGCTTTAACCCGCACGTGTTTTTAAGAGGTGTACCAGCTGAGCGTATTATATATAGCCATGTGGCTGGGCATTATCAACAAACACCTGAGTTGCTAGTTGATACGCATGGTACAGATGTGATTGACCCAGTATGGGCGCTCTTGGCGGATGCCTATGCATTATTTGGCACATTCCCCACCCTGCTTGAACGTGATAGTAATATCCCGCCTTTAGCTACTTTAATTAAAGAAGTCGATAAAATCGCTGCGATTCAGGCAGAAGCCGCAAATGTAAAACGGCTCACACAATCAGCGGCCTAACGTCATGCTAGACTTTCAGCAATATCAATATGCTTTTACTGCGCATATTCGCGACCCTAAAAAAAACCCTAAACCAGACAATGTGGATGAAGAACGCATGTCGGTGTATCGCGAAGGCGTTTATAACAATGTGTTTGAATCGGCTTCTGTTTGCTTTCCTGTTTGTCAAAAAACATTAGGAAAAGCCGCATGGGACTCCATCTTGCGCCGTTTTTTTGCAACCCATCATGCTAGCTCTCCAATCTTTAGAGAGATTCCGCAAGAGCTTCTGGAGTTCTTGCAAGCAGATGAGAAAGTACCTGATTACATCAAACAACTTGCACATTATGAATGGGTAGAACTTGCTGTGGGTATGCAAAAAGTTTCAGCACCTAAGTTGAGTGAAGCAACAGACTTACTCAACGAAGTCCCTGTGCTCACCCCTGCGCATATGCTGCTGCAATATGACTATCCTGTACAAAAAATATCGCCAGAATTCATACCAGAAAATAAAGAAGATACCTATCTACTCGTGTTTAGAAACCAAGAATTTGACGTGAACTTCATCGAGCTTAACCCTATGACGTATGCACTATTAGAGCTTATTCAACAGGGCTTAACTGGTAAGCAAGTACTTACATCTTTGGCTGAACAAATCCAACATCCACAACCAGAAGTAATTATTGAATTTGGTGCGGGTGTTTTACATGATTTGGTGCAGCAAGGTGCTATTTTGGGGAGCGTCTAACGCCCAAATAAAAGGCGAGCGGTAGCGAGTCCGAGTCCAGCCCGAGCTTTTTGTGGGCGATTTTTTATGTACTTGTTAGGCTGACGCGCATAATTGTTGAAACTGAAGATAAGACCAAGCACCAATAAAAATTGGATAACCTACAATAATCGCCAAAGTAAACTAACTTTTAACTGTAGGCCATTAGTAATAAATTCTATTTGGTTAAATCTAGCGCCAATATCTATTGCTTTAGCAAAATCTGAATCAGTCTATAATACGCAGCATGATTCCTATCATTCCAGCATCTGATATAAACAAGATTAACCAAGAAGCGCCTACCACAGGCAGCCATACTAAATCTGGCTTAAAAAACTCACCTCCACTGTCGTTGTATATTCATATTCCCTGGTGTGTGAAGAAGTGCCCATACTGTGATTTTAATTCACATGAGAATCGCAGCGAGATTCCTGAACAGCGTTATGTTGCTGCGCTGATTGCAGACTTAGAGCAATCGGTACCACGTGTATACGGCAGAAAAATCAGGAGTGTATTTTTTGGCGGGGGCACACCCAGTTTGTTTAGCCCAGAATCTATTGATGAGATACTCACTGCCGTTAATATGCTCACGCCGTTGGAATATGATGCGGAAGTGACCCTGGAAGCGAACCCTGGCACTGTCGATACGGCACATTTTAAGGGTTATAAAGCAGCGGGCGTAAATCGCGTTTCTTTAGGCATACAGAGCTTTAATGGTGATTATTTACAAGCCTTGGGTAGGATTCATGATGATAAGCAGGCATTAGCTGCTGCCGAACTGGCACTAAGCACTTTTGACCGTGTTAATTTGGATGTGATGTATGGATTACCCAATCAAAACTTGGAAGATGCGCTAGCGGATGCGCAAAAAGCGGTGAACTTGAGCCCAGACCATCTATCGTTTTACCATCTAACACTTGAGCCCAATACGCCTTTTTACCGCACACCGCCTAGTTTGCCTAACGATGATATCAGCGCTGATATGCAGGAGAAGATAGAAAGCTTGCTGGCTGGCCATGGTTATGTGCACTATGAAACATCTGCTTTTTGCAAACCCAAAAGCCAGGCGCGGCATAATTTGAATTATTGGTCATTTGGTGATTATTTAGGCATTGGTGCAGGCGCCCACAGCAAGCTGAGCTACCACGATAAAATCACCCGTGAAACACGCCATAAACACCCCAAAGCATTTATGGAACATGCAGAGGCAGGCAATGCAGTGGATAATACTTGGGAGATTGCACAAGCTGACTTAGGCTTTGAATTTATGATGAACGCGCTCCGCTTGACCGATGGCTTTGATGTGGATTTATTTCAAGAGCGGACAGGGCTACCATTGATCACGCTACAAAATGCAATAAAGCAGGCCGTAAACAAGGGTTTGCTGATACAGGAGTTACAGACGCTCAAACCAACGCTTAAGGGCCAACGCTATCTGAATGATTTGTTAGCACTGTTTTTAGATTAATTAAGAATGGTTGGAATTAAAGATATTGACGTGCTTTTAACACGACGATTAACAACAAAATTTCTTCGATAACGGCTTGAGAAAAACCTGAGCGCTCGCCACCACGATTATCTTGAATCAGTTTTTCTAAGTATGGAATGATTTTTTCATTAGGCCATTTTGTAGTTAAAAACTTAACGATATAAGGGAAGTCCTCTAAACTCTGTGCAACCACCACCGGCACAGTTCGCTGCTCCCACAAAGGTGTCACCACATTAAAGTTTTGGTGCATTTCAAATGCAAACTTTTCAAAGTCGAGTTTTAAGTTCTGCTGCCTGAGTATCTCTAATAAATAC
This sequence comes from Methylophilaceae bacterium, assembly GCA_041602315.1. GTDB lineage: Bacteria > Pseudomonadota > Gammaproteobacteria > Burkholderiales > Methylophilaceae. The sequence goes on from JBFIGM010000069.1 coordinate 3,491, forward strand.
AGCCAGACATTAATTCCCACTTTTGATTTTGCTCTAATTGCCCATTTGAGATGCTCCATAGCATCTTCTGCTGAGCCTTGCGCCATCAGCATTTTAGCTTCACGTAAAATAGATTCACTGTCATGTTCTTCTACCTGCGTGTCTTTATTCAGTGTTGTTGAAGTAAGTATACCCTCTTGATAGCCTTCATCAGCTTCACCAATACTGAACGTTCTGACCTGATTCTGCTGGCTAATTGAATTAACTAATTGATTGTATTTTTTTTCTTGATATTTTTTATAGAAATAAGAAATCACCATTAATAACAAAGCAATAACTATTAACGCCATCCACAACAACTGATTATGGTAATCAAAAAAGCCTATTGCTTCTGGTGACACTTCAGTGGATTGATCTACAGATGCTGTTGTCGCTGCGGATTGTTTATTAGGTTCTGTTTTATTTCCAGCATCTAGATTTTTCAAAGGTTTAGGCGCAGCAGGCAACGATAATGTTTTATCGAGTATCAGCTTTAATTCACCTAGCTTGCTCTCTAAAAAAACAATTCTTTTATTCAGCTTTTCTAGTTCTTCTTTCAAAAAGGCATTGCGTTCCAGTAACGCTTCATACTCCTGAATTAACTGCGCTGGAATATGTAAAAGAATATCTTTTGCTTTTTCAGTGTTTGATTTGATGTTGTAGCTTAATTGCAATGATTGGTCATCGACTTTTCCCGTTGACCGTTTTACAGTGCCAGCCACAGCCGAAAGTGATTCTAAATTAGGAATTTTTATGGCCTCTATATTAGAAAGCTTTTTTCCAGCGCCGCTAATATGTGTATTGTCTTTATTTAGCTGTAAAGTCTTGGCTATAAACTTTTGCTGCATGGCTGGGTTGTTGGGGTAAAACTTGACTGCCAACTGCCTTACGCTCTCGTTAGGCAGTAATGGCCAGACCATGCTCTTTTCTGTATCACCTTGCTGATGAAAAAGATTTAAATCATCTAAATCAGCATGTGCGAAGTTAATCAGTAACAAACTGATACCAAGCAGAAGTGTGAATTTAGATGTAACCTTCATGGAAGACTAAGTCTTTATGGTTTGCCTCGCACGATTAACTGCCGCTAGTACTTGCTCAGGTGCAGTGCCGCCGATGTGGTTTCTACTTGCGACAGAACCATCCAGTGTTAACACAGAAAAGACATCTTCTGTGATACTGTTGCTATAGGCCTGCAACTCCTGCAGACTTAGTTCAGATAAGTCACAACCCTTTTCTACTGCATGCTTTACTGCCAACGCAACAACTTCATGTGCATCTCTAAATGGCATCCCTTTTTTCACCAGATAATCTGCCAGATCAGTTGCCGTGGCATAGCCTTCAAAAGCAGCTTGGCGCATATTCGCTTTATTCACAGTAATACCACGCAACATATCTGCATAGATTTCCAGTGTGACCAATAGAGTATCCGCTGTATCAAATAGTGGCTCTTTATCCTCTTGGTTGTCCTTATTGTAGGCGAGTGGCTGGCCTTTCATTAGTGTAAGCAAAGCAATCAAGTGTCCATTCACCCGACCTGTTTTACCCCGCACTAATTCAGGTACGTCAGGATTTTTCTTTTGCGGCATAATGCTGGAGCCGGTACAAAACCGATCAGCAATCTCAATAAAGCCAAAGCGCGGCGACATCCACAAGATAAGTTCTTCTGAGAAGCGAGATAAATGCGTCATTACCAGTGCGCTTGAAGCTGTAAACTCGATGGCAAAGTCTCTGTCTGACACAGCATCTAAAGAATTTTCACAGACACCATCAAACCCGAGCAGCTCTGCTACCATAGGTCGATTAATAGGGTAACTTGTTCCTGCAAGCGCCGCCGCACCCAAAGGTAATTGATTAATCCGCTTCCTGCAGTCGGCTAGGCGGTCTGCATCACGTTTTAGCATTTCGTAATAAGCCAGCAGATGATGTCCAAACGTGACAGGCTGCGCCACTTGCAAATGGGTAAAACCGGGCATGATGGTATCTGTGTGCTGCTCTGCCAAATCTAAAATGCTCAATTGCAATTGTTGGATTTTAGCAATGGCATCATCGCAAATTGCCCTTAACCAGAGCCTGATATCAGTAGCAACTTGGTCATTGCGACTTCTACCTGTGTGCAAGCGTTTACCTGCATCGCCAATTTTATCAGTTAAACGTTTTTCTATATTGAGATGTACGTCTTCCAAATCCAGTAGCCACTCGAACTCTCCAGACCGAATCTCCTCGGCAACTTCGGCTAGGCCTTTTTCTATGGCTAAAAAATCTTCTTTAGAAATAATTGATTGCGCTGCCAACATCTTAGCGTGCGCCAAAGACCCTTGTATATCATGTTCAGCCAATCGTTTATCAAAGTCGACTGAGGCGGTATAACGCTTAACAAGCTCGGCTACTGGTTCATTAAATCGTCCAGACCAAGCTTCGCTTTTTGCATTGAGAGATGAGCTTGTTTGTTTGTTTTTGGATGTCACTGTACTGTTAGCTTTATTTTGATTAAGGTAAATTTGAAAAACTGTTTAATAATAATACACTTAGATGTAATATTCATAGATATTTTAACTTAGAAGCTATTGTGCGTAAAAATAGTCGTTTACCCAATCTACAAAATCTAGGTGTTGTACTTCGCATTTTGGTCATTGTTAACTTGCTTGGTTTGTTGGCGGCCATGCTACTGAGTGCGAATATTGGTGACTTACCATCATTAATCGCTGAGCTTTCTGTGCAGATCCAGCCTATTTTATTAATGAGCATCCTGACGCTGTATCTGCTATATCCTCTATTAACAAAACTAAACTATTGGCAAGGCATTGCTGTCATTATATTGGTTGTCATCAGCATTACAACAGCCATCGTAATGTTATTTACTGCATACGTGACCTTTGACGCAGTCACTATCCCTTATCGCAGTATCAGCTTATCCACAATTACTGCCGTAATTGTCATTTATTATTTCAATTTACAACAGCGTGCTTACTCCCCTGCCATCGCTGAAGCGCGCTTGCAAGCTTTGCAGGCACGCATAAGACCGCATTTTTTATTCAATAGCATTAACGCCGTACTTTCAATGATACGCAGCCAACCAAAAACTGCGGAGACAGCACTAGAAGACATGGCGGATTTATTCCGCGTTTTGATGGCAGAAAATAGAGAGCTTGTGCCGCTGGAAAATGAAATTGCACTGTGTAAACAATATCTCAGCATTGAGAGCTTACGCATGGAAGAGCGTCTGGTCTTGAATTGGCAAATAGATAATGCCCCAATGGATGCATTAATTCCACCACTCATCTTGCAACCTTTGCTTGAAAATGCAGTGTATCACGGTATTGAACCCATCCCTGAAGGTGGCGAAATAACCATTATGATCGAACAAAAACATAATGAGTTAATCATTAAAATAATCAACCCTTGCAACGCCAAGAATAATGACCACGACGGTAATAAAATGGCACTCAAAAACATCAAAGAACGGTTGACGCTACATTTTGATTTGGAAGCGTCAATCAAACACAGGACGATTAACAACCAATATACAGTAACCTTACGGTTACCATACGAGAAACGCTAATGTCTGAGAAGCTAAAAATTCTAATTGCAGACGATGAAACACCGGCAAGAAACCGGTTAAAAGACCTGATTTCTGAGCTGGCTGATGTGGTGGTCGTAGCTGAAGCTAAGAACGGTAAGCAAGCAATTGATTTAGCTGTTATTGAACAACCAGATTTATTGCTGTTGGATATTCGCATGCCACTCATGGATGGACTCGAAGCGGCGGAACATGCGCAAAAACTAGAGCCAAAGCCCTATGTAGTATTTACGACGGCTTATGATACTTATGCGATTAAAGCATTTGATGTTAATGCTATCGATTATTTACTGAAGCCGATTCGTTCAGAACGATTGTTAGCTGCCATAGATAAAGTACGTGCTTTACAACCGCTATCGACAGCAGTGCAATTGGAAGCTATAAAATCCTTACAGCAAAATGCACGCAGTCATTTAAGCATCCATGAGCGAGGGCGTATTATTTTGGTGCCAGTTGATGAAATCTTGTACTGCCGAGCTGAATTAAAATATATTACGGTTCGAACAATTGAGCGCGAATATTTACTCGAAGAATCCTTAACAAACTTAGAAGCAGAATTTGATGCATTATTCATACGCTTGCATCGCAACTGTTTAGTTGCAAAGCAACATATCAGCGGCTATGAAAAACGGCCTGATGAGAAAGGTGATTTGCATTGGCACGCCTTGCTAAAAGGCGTGCCCGATACAATTGCAGTAAGCCGTAGGCAACAACATTTAATCCGTAAGGCTTAGTTTAAAGCCTTAAGACTAATCTTGTTTTTTATTAGGCTTTTTGCTTAAGTCTTCAATCACTTTGGCAGCCCAATCTCGACCACCCAAACCGAATGCTAACGCTAATGCGAAGAAAATAGCGCCAAATACAATCACAAAAAGTGAGTGAATCAATTGCACACCAATGCCTAATTGTTCTAGTGCAACAAACAAAGATAGTATCTGGATACCATACTCAGCTGATGTGCTCACCACTAAAGCACGCTCAAATTTGATGCTATGCAACCAAGCAAATACTAAGCGATTGATAAAACGTGCTAGCAAGGTACCAAAAATCATCACTAAAATTGCTAATATGATACGTGGTAAATAGGATGCTAGGTCATGCAGTAGATTAGCTACCTCGTTCAAACCTAGGGTATTAGCACCTGTAATGACGAACATAATAATGACTAGCCAATACATTACCTGGCTGATAATACCGCTTAGCGTAACATTGTTGCTGCCACTACTAATAAACGCTTCCAGACCAGATTTCTGCGCAAAGTTATCAAATTGAATCAGCTCTAAAATACGTTTGATACCAGTCCTGACTAATTTAGCTGCCAGCCAGCCTAAGAACAATATGACGACAACGGCCAATAACTTCGGCACAAAATTCACTAATTGAAGCCAAAACTGATTTAGCGATGTAAGAAAAACATCTAATTGATATTGCATAAAAAACCTCCCAAAATAAATAAAGTGTATTCACTAAAGCAAATCACTTTTTAATAGCGCGCCACTAAATATGACTATAGCGTAGCAATGCGTTAGCTTAACCTAAAATTCACCTATTTTAATAGCACTTTATATATTGCAGGCTATGCTAAAATCTCGGGCATGAACCACATAGCAAATAAAATAATACCCAAAAAACTAGTCATCGCCTCACGTGAAAGCCTGCTTGCCATGTGGCAAGCCAAGCATATTCAAGCACGTTTAAAAGCGCTTTACCCTGAATGCGATGTGCAGATTTTAGGCATGACTACCACAGGTGATCAAATTTTAGATAAGCCACTAGCAACCATTGGTGGTAAGGGTCTTTTCATTAAAGAGCTGGAAAATGCACTTTTAGATGGTCGTGCTGACATCGCCGTGCATAGCATGAAAGATGTGCCAATGAATATGCCTGAAGGCTTTGCATTGGTCGCAACATGTGATCGTGAAAATCCATTAGATGCATTTGTATCAAACGATTACGATTCCCTCGCTGCGTTACCACATGGCAGTATCGTCGGCACCTCTAGCCTACGCCGCCAAAGTCAAATTCAAGCACGATTCCCTCACTTAAAAATAGAATCACTTCGCGGTAATGTGCAAACACGTTTACGTAAGCTGGACGAAGGGCAATATGCCGCTATTATTCTGGCTGCTGCTGGTTTAATACGTTTAGAATTAGGCAATCGCATTCGTGGCTTTATTCCTCCCGAGGACAGCATCCCGGCAGTTGGACAAGGTGCCTTAGGCATTGAAATCAAAGCAGATAGAACTGACTTAATTGACGTACTCGCCCCCCTTAACCACCAGGATACCGCACAATGCGTAGAGGCGGAACGAGGCTTTAGCCGCACTTTGGCAGGTAGTTGTACCGTGCCACTGGGGGCACATGCGACCAAGCAAGGCAACACTATAACGCTGATTGGTTTTGTTGCTAGTGTCGATGGTAAGAAAATGCTAAGAGAGCGCATATCAGGAGATGCCAATGATGCAGAAAACATCGGCAAAGCTCTAGCCGCTAAATTAATCAGCTTAGGCGCAGACAAGATTTTGGCTGAATTGGATGGCGTCAAATAATGGAAGAAAGTACCGATAAGCCACTGTGCAATATCGGCGTAGCGATAACAAGACCAGTTGGACAGGCAAGTAAACTCTCGCAATTAATCCAAAAAGCTGGTGGACATGTCATCTCTTTCCCACTCATCGACATAGCACCTTTAGATGATTACTCCCAATTTGAAGCAGTTATCTCAAATATTGCAGCCTACGACTGGATACTGTTTATCAGTAGCAATGCCGTTCAAAACAGTTTGCCGCGCCTGCTAGCACATGGCATCCCACGCCACCTAAAATTTGCAGCAATTGGTCCAACAACAGCACAAACTTTAAACGATTTTGGCATTCAAAACGTATTAATTCCGAGTGGAAACCGCTTTGATAGTGAGTCATTACTATCGCTACCTGAAATGCTGGATATGAAAGGTAAAAAGGTCATGCTTGTACGTGGCGTTGGCGGTCGTGATGTATTGGCCAACACTCTGACGGAGCGTGGTGCAAAGGTTACTTTTGCAGAATGTTACCAACGCGTCAACCCGCAAACAAGCTGCGATGTGCTAGCGCAAGCCTATCGTGATGGTCAATTGCATGCGCTTGTCGTTACTAGCTCTGAGGCCATGCGCTATTTATTATCGATGGCTGATGAAGCGGAATGGCTTAAGCATGTTGTCCTGTATGTAAACCACGCAAGAGTTGCAGAAGAAGCAGTGAAAGCAAGATTAACAGTCAAGATAGCAGATGCACCAGGTGATGAAGCGATGCTCGCGGCCCTTAATGAACTAAAAAACTAAGCACAGGACAAATTCAGCGCGGTGTGAAAGTAAACGCATCGCTAAAAAAAGCATCTTGGGGTAGACCATGGGCAGCAAACTGCTTCTGCGCATCATCCACCATATTGGGCAAACCACACACGTAAGCTTCATAACCGCTTAAGTCGGGGAAATCTTCTGTAATGGCCTGCTGCACGTAACCAGTCCGCCCTTCCCAATCAGGCTCTGGTTTAGATAGTACTGGAATATAAGAAAACGTTGGCACATGTTGCGCCCAACGTTTGCATAAATCGTCCATGTATAAATCTTTTGGTTTACGACCACCCCAATACAAGGTCATCGGCCTTTGATTATCATTGTAGAGCATATGCTCAATAATTGCTTTGATAGGTGCAAAACCTGTACCCGTTGCCGCAAAAACAATCGGTTTACTAGAGTCTTCTTTTAAGTGAAAGCTGCCAAAAGGTGCTTCGATACGCATAATGGCTTTTTCTTGTAATTCATTAAACGCATGCTCGGTAAACTCACCACCTTTAACTAACCGCAAATGTAACTCTAAGCCAAAGTCAGCATGTGGTGCATTCGCAATAGAAAAAGCACGACGTTTACCATTTCTGAGTATGAATTCTATATATTGACCAGCCATGTAGGCAATGTGCTCGCTGGCTGGTAACTGTAAGTGAAGCATCAACACATCATCACTAAGCAGCACTTTTTTTGCGACTCTGGCAGGCAATATTCGCGGTTTAATGCCAGCCAGACCTGAGACCTCTCTGCAATCAATGACTAAATCTTCAAGCGGCCTTGCGCAACAAAAAAGAGCCGCACCAGCTGCTAATTCATCCGGACTCATTGCACTTTCTTGATAGTCATCATGCATCACACTGCCTGATATGATCTTGCCCTTACATGAACCGCAAGAACCGTAACGACAACCATAAGGAATGGTTATCCCAGCATCAATGGCAGCTTCTAAAACTGTTTGGCTAGGACGCACTTCAAACGAGTGCCCGCTGGTTTGAATTGTGACTTTTGCCATTTCCACTTTCCTCAGCTTTTATTGTTACCGCCGTTATCGATGTGGGTGATATTGTCATCAGCATCTTTTACTTCTTCATACTCACCTTCAATCACCTCATCATTTGCAGGACGATGCCCAGATTGTCTGTAACGACCTTCATATCCCGAGCCATCTGTTTGATAACTTTCGCTATATTGGTCAACTTCTGGTTGCTTGAATGGGATGAGCAATAATATGACCGCAATAATATCTGTCAGTACCCCAGGAATCATGAGTAGTATGCCTGCCATAAAATTTCGCGCACTACCCATCATTGTTTTCAAGGGGTTACCGCCAGCCTGCACACTTTGCATCATTTTGGCAGACATCATTTGCTTTTCACCACGAATTAGTTGTAA
>JBFIGM010000070.1:0-11680 GCA_041602315.1 Methylophilaceae bacterium
CTGGCTTTAAAACTAGGTGATTATGTCAAAGTTGAACGCGCAAATGAGGCGGTGACTTTGTTACATCCAAGCGGTTATTGTTATTATGATATGTTGCGTAATAAACTCCATTGGGGCTAATTATTCTGTACTTATTAATCATAATTAAGGCGTTGATTGCAGTTTTCTTTACTGTAGTATTAGTTACCTTGCTGTATTAGTAAGCACTAAATGTTGAATGCTGATTCATAATAGAGCAACTGAAGAATTGAACAATTAATTTATGTTACAAGCACTATCCATCCAAAATTTTGTAATTGTTGAACAGCTGAATTTGGAGTTTAGCCAAGGCTTTACCACGCTTACGGGTGAAACTGGCGCTGGAAAATCCATTTTAATCGATGCACTTTCACTAGCTTTGGGTGCTCGTAACGATGGGGATGTAGTGAGAAAAGGATGTGATAAAGCTGATATTAGCTTGACAGTCGATGTGCACCAAAACAAAGATGCGCAGGCTTGGCTAGCTGAAAATGAAATAGATGCTGTTGATGGTCTCATTTTGCGACGCGTGATCTATAGTGATGGTCGTAGCCGCGGTTTTATTAATGGAGCAGCGGCGACTGTTGGACAGTTGCGTGAATTAGGTGCATTTCTTGTCGATATTTATAGTCAGAATGCGCACCATTCTCTGCTGAGTATTGATACACAAAGGCAAATATTGGATGAGTTTTCTGGTAGCGATGGACTGGCTAAACAAGTTGCTCTGCTCTATAGATCATGGCACAAATTACATCTCCAGCAATTAGAAATTGAGAAAAACGCACAAGCATATGCTGACGAACTAGCTGAATTGCGTGATCAAGTACACGAACTGACGCAATTGAACTTTGTGATGGAGGAGTGGCTTGAGCTACAACAGGAGCACAGTCGTCTAAGTAATTATGCAGAACTTATTGCTGGCGTAGAAGCCTGCTTGCAATTAGCTAGTGAAGGTCAGCCTGATGCACAATCCATGCTAAACCATATACAGCAGAAACTGACGGGTTTGGTTGAGTTGGATAGTGACTTAAAAGAAGCAGCTGAAATCATTGATTCTACTGTTATACAACTGCAAGAGGCTGCACGAAGCCTTAACCGTTATCTTCAGCATGGCGATATGGAGCCTGAAAGGTTAGTAGAAGTTGAGTCCCGCATACAGTTGGTTCATAGCATATCGCGCAAATATCGTATACGTCCCGAAGAGTTATCAGATTTATTACAAACATCTCAGGTGCGAATGGTCGAGCTTGAAAGCTTTGGTAACGATGGTGCTATAGCCAAATCAGTGAAAAGTGCTTTTGAAGCGTATATGCAATCCGCTAAGCAACTTAGTGCCGCTCGTCATCAGTCAGCTAAAACCCTAAGTAGTAAAATTACCGATGAAATGCAGCGCTTGTCGCTAAGTGGGGGCCAGTTTAGTGTAGCATTGGAGGCTTGCGAACCATCTGCATATGGATTGGAGCAAGTTGGTTTTATGGTGGCTGGTCATGCTGGTGTTGAACCACGCCCTTTAAATAAGGTGGCATCGGGTGGTGAGCTATCACGTATCAGTTTAGCGCTACATGTCACGACTGCTGCTCAAGGAAGTGTGCCTTGTATGATTTTTGATGAGGTTGATGTCGGTATTGGCGGCGGTGTCGCTGAAATCGTTGGGAAACTCCTTAAGCAGCTTGGTCAAAACCGTCAAGTATTAGTCATTACGCACTTAGCGCAAGTTGCTGCGCAAGCTGCGCAGCACTTACAAGTGACTAAGACGCAAGAAAACGGGGCTACAATCAGTCATATTAGATTGCTGAACGAATACGATCGTGTTGAGGAAATTGCGAGAATGTCAGGTGGTTTGGATATTTCCGAAGCAACTCGGCAACATGCTAAAGAGATGCTGGGTTTAACTAATTAGGTCACGTGCTAATTAGCTTCATTGAAGTACCATCAAAAATGAATTTATTTAGCCTAACTTCTTTTCAAGTTTATCTTCGACCTCACCGATATAGGCTGTTAGTGTCGAACCTGTCTCTTCTATTACAGCTTTAAGTGTAGTTTCCAGATTGGTAATCTTGTCCGTTGTCTTTTGATGGATATCAGCATTCTGATTTGATAGCTGTTGTAACTCAGCTTGTAAATAGTTTTTTAATTCTGTAATGCGAGAAGCCTCTGCTTCGTCTGCCAATTTGCGCTGTGCTTCCAATTCTTTATTGAGCCGCTTTCTAAGCATGAGTGTAGATGACTGCATGTATACAACAAAGCCCAGAAAGAGTAGTGCAAGTAAGCCCGTAATCGTCAGCAAAATCAGTCCAAGTGGCGCATTTGCTTCCGTAAAGATCAGTGATAAGGGGATAGGGGTAATAATCGCATGCCAGTTTGAGACAGCAAAAATAATCAGTCCAACAAATACAATCAATATAATAAAGTTTAAAATCTTCATCACTCCCCCTAGTTTTATTGGCATCAGCCTAAGTAGTTAGTTATTAATCTACCAGTTTTGCAGATTCAACAGCGACTTTGTAAAATCTTGTTTCTTGTGGGTCGTTGATTCTTACACCAACACCTACTTGACCACGCTTACCAGATTCAATCGTTCCTCTAATTAATAACGGACGACTTTGTGAAATTGCACGACCTGTCTGAGGATTGTATTGTACAACCCTAACTTGAACACCCTCAATCGCTAATGCCGCATTGTTTTCTACAACAGCATATAGATTACCATTGTTATCAGCAAGTACGCCTGACCGTAAATATTTACCAGGGTTTTTAGGAAAATCTAAACGCATCATCCGTGCTGAGGCTTCTTTGCCAATAGGCGAATTAGAGCTGGCCGCCACTTGATAATGTTGTAGTGCAAGGTTTGTGTCGCCACGATCTTCAGCAATCTGGCCCAGCAATGCGTGTCCTGGCGCTGTTGGGAGCAATTCATTGGCACGTTTTAAATATGGCTCAGCTTCTTTCTTCTTGCCCAAATTAAAGAGCGCAATGCCACTTTGTATATGTGGCTTAAAGTAGTCTGGCTGCATTTTGATTGCTTTTGCGTAGTAATTGAGCGCTGTTTCTGGTTTTTCTTTAGTCAGTGCTATATCACCAAGCAGCTCTTGAAAGCGTGCTTCGCGCGGTTCTATCGCGATCGCTTTTTTAGCAAGCGTTGAAGCTGTTTCCGTGTCGTTTTTCTTTAATGCCGCAACTGCTTTGTCATAGGCTTCATAAGCGCCTTGAGTTGCTCTTAAACGATTGGTTTTCTTAGCATAGTTTTCTTTACCTAACTCACCGCCAGCTCCAATTTTAGCTAGCGTCGCCTTATTAGCCGCAACGCGCTCAGGTGAAGGTGGGTGGCTTGCAAACAGACCAGAAATGAAGTCACTTTTTTTGCCTTCACTCAAACGCACGAACGTTTCTTGTAGCGTGACAGCTGCAGCGGGGTCATAACCAGCTCTTTTCATGTAGAGCATACCGTAATAGTCAGATTCGCTCTCGGCATCACGGCCATATTTACTGGATATTAATTGCGCACCTAACTGCGAACTACCTACGATAAGGTTTCCATAGTCAGAATTTTGTGCACCAATGCCGACAGCAATCATGCCTGCTTGTAATAAGATGCCGCGCTCCATGCTCTTTGCACCATGTCTAGCTGCGGCATGTACGATTTCATGACCCATCACGGCAGCTAGCTCTGCTTCACTATTTAGCTCATATAGTAAGCCTCTATTAAATGCTATTTTGCCACCAGGCATTGCCCATGCATTGGGTACTGAGTCATTGATGACGACAAACTCATAGGGAAGGTCCGGCCTGTCGGAAACAGCAGCTAATCGATTGCCAACTTCCTGTACGTAAGCAGTAAGATTGGGATCAATATCGTAGTCTCCACCTTGGGATTGGCGTGCTGGTGAATAATTTTGTTCACCGATAGCGATTTCTTTATCCTGCGATACAAATTGAAACTCTGTTTTTTTTGTCACAGGGTTTGTACCACACCCTGTTATAAATAGGGTAAGTGTGATGGCTAATGCAAAACGAATAATTGCTGGCCTATAAATTAATAAATCTGACACTAAGGCTTCCTTACTACTTTAATGAATGAAAATGCTAATTACATTTCTCACAGATGCCATAAATCATTAATGAGTGCTCTTGCATTTTAAAGCCGCGAGATTCAGCCGCTTCTTTTTGCCTGCGTTCAATCTCTTCATCATAAAATTCTTCCACGCGACCACATTTTACGCAGACTATGTGGTCATGATGTTCGCCTTCATTTAGTTCAAAAACAGCTTTGCCACTTTCGAAGTGGTGGCGGACAAGTAAACCGGCATCTTCAAATTGAGTCAATACGCGGTATACTGTAGCAAGACCAACATCGTCCCCTGCGTTCAACAATACTTTGTAAACATCCTCGGCCGATAAGTGTCGCTCATCACTTTTTTCAAACAACTCTAAAATTTTCAATCTAGGCAGCGTTGCTTTCAATCCGGCATTCTTTAAATCTTTTTGATCGTGCATAGTTCCTCGCTTACTTTTCTTCCACTTTTTAGTTTAAGGTGCTTCGCCATCGTGGTATATTAACGCCAATTCATATCGATGTCTTCCTTACATACAATACTATGCATATTTTTTTAAGATTGTTTACATTAATTGTAGCAATCAGTTTAGTTGGATGTGGCGCTGCCATTCCTACAATAAAGCCCTACAAGATGGATATTCAACAAGGCAATGTCCTTACATCAGAAATGTTGCTTAAGTTGCGTCCAGGCATGACTAAATCTCAAGTGAGGTTTATTTTGGGCACACCGTTATTGGTTGATAGTTTTCACTCCAATCGATGGGACTACTTTTATCAGCTACGCAAACAGGGTGAAATCGTTAATCAAAGGCGAGTTATTCTGGACTTTGAGAACGATTTGCTTGTGCGCGTTAGAGGTGATGTGGTACCAAAAGGTCAGACAGCAGAGGATGTCCAAAAGCAATTGGAAGCCGAAGCTAAAACGAAAGCAACGGCGGAGGATGCGAAAACTGAGGCTGTTGACCCTAATGCACCAGTGATTGAGCCTATCGAAAAACATGATATTAAAGCAGTTGACCCAGCACAAGCAAGACCGTCTGATGCTAATACAGAAGTGACTCCCGCTGCTGACAAATCTTCCGATGCTGATGAAGGTGAGGCGCCTGCTTCCATACTGGCTGTACCTGTGCCAGTAGTTCCTCCCGTGACAGCACAACCAGAAGGATCTGCAGAACTACCATCTGGATCAGAAAAAGTAGAGCCTTCACCAGAAGCAGTAACGGATGAAACTGCATCTACAAATGTGGAAGAATCTGTTGAACAAAGCAAACCTGCATTGGAGCCACCAGTTGCTGATACTGTAAATAGCGATACACAGCCAGTGAAAGAGCAACCGAAGCCTAGAAATACAGGAGCTGGTAAAACAAAAGTATTTATCATGGATAATCAATTAGATACTTCTAGGATTCAAGAAGAACAACCAGAACAAGTTGAAGCTGACGCGGATAACAGTGTTGTCCAAGAGGTTAAAGAAAGTAATGAGGATGTAATCGAAGAGCAACCAGATTTCTTTGAGCGCATGCTAGAAAAAATAGGGTTCTAAACGTTAAAGAGCAAAAGCAATGAAAACAAAAGTCGTGATTACAGGGGTTTCCGGGCGTATGGGCTTAGCGTTGTTAGAGGGTGTATTTGCCGATGAGGCACTTACATTGCATGCTGCTATTGATCGTGAAGGTAGCAATATGATTGGTCATGACGCTGGTGCGCAGTTTGGGATACAGTCAGGCGTGCAAGTGACGAGTGACCTTGATGTCGCTCTGCAAAATGCAGATGTACTCATCGATTTTACTCGGCCAGAAGCTGCCATGCAGTATTTAAGCGCTTGCCAGCAGGCTGGTGTAAAAATGGTTATTGGTACAACAGGCTTCACAGAACAAGAAAAACTGGAAATAGAAGAAGCTGCCAAAATAGTGCCGATTGTGTTTGCACCGAATATGAGTGTTGGTGTGACTTTGCTCATTAACTTGGTAGAACAAGCGGCTAAAGTGCTAAATGAAGGCTATGATATTGAAGTGGTAGAAATGCATCATCGACATAAAGTTGACGCACCTTCAGGTACGGCCTTGCGCCTAGGTGAAGCTGCTGCGCAAGGACTTGGCAAAGATTTGAAAGATTGTGCCATCTATGCGCGTGAAGGGGTTACCGGAGAGAGAGAGGCAGGCAAAATAGGCTTTGCCACTTTGCGTGGCGGAGACGTTGTCGGAGACCATACAGTAATTTATGCAGGCACTGGAGAGCGTGTTGAAATTACGCATAAAGCGAGTAGTCGTGCAACGTTTGCACTGGGCGCGTTAAGAGCAGCAAAGTTTTTATCACAAAAGTCCACAGGACTCTATGACATGCGTGATGTGTTAGGATTTAAAGCAAGTTAATACGCGATAAGACAATTGAACTCTTCTATTAAGCAGCCAGTTCGTTTTTACCTTATTCTTCTTTTCATATTTATGGTTGTATTTGCTTGGTCTGCAATCAACCCATATGACCGAATGACCTGGTTTTTGGAGGTGCTACCTGCTGTGTTAGCGCTACCTATTCTGGTCATGACATATAAAGTTTTTCCATTAACACATTTGCTGTATGGTTTGATTTTATTACATGCCGTCATCCTTATGATTGGTGGGCATTACACTTATGCTGAAGTTCCTTTATTTAATTGGCTTCGCGACACCTATAGTTTAGACCGCAATTACTATGACCGTGTTGGTCATTTTTTTCAGGGCTTTGTTCCAGCAATCATTGCACGTGAAATACTATGTCGCAAACATGTTGTCAAAGACAGTTGGCAGTTTTTTATAGTCTGTTGTATCTGTCTAAGTATCAGTGCTTGTTACGAATTTATTGAGTGGTGGGTAGCTGTTATCGCAGGTGGCGCAGCGATGGACTTTTTGGGGACGCAAGGTGATGTTTGGGATACGCAATGGGATATGTTCGTTGCTTTAATCGGCGCAATATGCGCTCAATTATTTCTGAGAAGTTGGCATAATCAGCAGTTAGCTGAGCTTGATAGAACAGTCTAGTTCCGCTATAATTCGTCAATTCTTGAAACGGGAAGAGTACATCACTTTTCCCGTTTTGCATGTCTAGCACCTGCACTGGTTATTGAGTGCTGCAACGTGCGCACAAAACGCAATGTAACAACGATATTAAGGAGCCCGAATTGTCTCAAACACGCCCTGTAGAGAGAACACAAGCAATATTAGTGTTAGCAGATGGAACAGTGTTTCGCGGCACTTCAATTGGTGCTGCTGGACATAGTGTTGGTGAAGTCGTTTTTAATACTTCAATGACTGGATACCAAGAAATACTTACTGACCCCTCATATACTGAGCAGATTGTTACACTTACTTATCCTCATATCGGTAACGTCGGTACTAACGGCGAAGATGTCGAATCAAATCAAGTGTGTGCAGCAGGTTTGGTTATTAGGGATTTGCCTTTGTTGGCAAGCAATTTCCGTAGTGAACAGTCACTCTCTGATTATTTGGTTGCAAATAATGTAGTTGCAATAGCAGATATTGATACACGTAAATTAACGCGTACATTACGAGAGAAAGGTGCACAAGCAGGCTGCATTCTTGTCGGGGAGGATGCTGATCAAGCCTTAGGTTTAGCAAAACAGTTTCCTGGACTAGCTGGTATGGATTTGGCAAAAGTCGTAACCTGTAAAACCGAATTCGAATACACCGAAGGGGAGTGGGTGTTAGGCAAAGGCTTTGTTGCACCAGAAGAAAAGCCATACCATGTGGTTGCCTTTGATTATGGCGTGAAGCGCAATATTCTGCGTATGCTGGTTAGCCGAGGCTGCAAAGTAACAGTTGTGCCAGCACAAACGACAGCCGAAGAGGTGCTCAAATATAAACCAGACGGTATCTTTTTATCGAATGGACCAGGCGATCCAGAGCCATGTGATTATGCAATTAAGGCAATTAAGGCATTGCTTGAGACCGATATACCAATGTTTGGGATTTGTTTAGGGCATCAACTGCTAGCACTTGCAACTGGTGCTAAAACAATAAAAATGAAATTTGGGCATCATGGTGCTAATCACCCTGTGCAAGATATAGAGAATAAACGTGTTTATATTACAAGTCAGAATCATGGTTTTGCGGTAGATCAACAAAGCCTACCATCTAATGTTAAAACAACGCACGTCTCATTGTTTGATGGTAGCTTGCAAGGTATTGCGTTGCAAGACAAGCCCGCATTTAGTTTTCAAGGTCATCCCGAGGCTAGTCCAGGGCCGACAGAAATGAGTTATTTGTTTGATCGCTTCATTAGCTTGATGCAAGAAAGGAAGGCTGGCTAATGGCTAAGCGTACAGATATTAAATCAATATTAATTATTGGTGCTGGTCCAATTGTGATTGGGCAAGCATGCGAGTTCGATTATTCTGGGGCACAAGCTTGTAAAGCCTTACGTGAAGAGGGCTACCGCGTTATTCTGGTTAACTCTAATCCAGCAACAATCATGACTGACCCAGAAATGGCTGATGCTACCTATATTGAGCCAATCAATTGGCGTGTGATTGAGAAAATTATCGCTAAAGAAAAACCAGATGCATTGTTGCCGACCATGGGTGGGCAAACAGCATTGAACTGCGCTCTAGACTTAGATAGACATGGTGTACTTAAGCAATATAATGTAGAGTTGATTGGCGCTTCTAAAGAAGCGATTGACAAAGCAGAGGATCGTCAGAAGTTCAAAGAGGCAATGGATAAGATTGGTCTGGGATCTGCGCGGTCAGCTATTGCCCACAGCATGGAAGAGGCGTTACAAGTGCAAGCCAATATTGGCTTTCCAGCCATTATCAGACCATCTTTTACAATGGGTGGTAGTGGTGGTGGCATTGCCTATAACCGTGAAGAGTTTGTATCAATTTGTGAGCGTGGCCTAGAGGCATCCCCTACCAATGAACTCTTGATTGAAGAGTCCATGCTGGGTTGGAAAGAGTACGAAATGGAAGTGGTGCGAGACTCTGCTGATAACTGCATCATCATCTGCTCTATTGAAAATCTAGACCCGATGGGTGTCCACACTGGAGACTCTATTACCGTTGCGCCAGCGCAAACACTGACTGATAAAGAATATCAAATCATGCGTAATGCCTCATTGGCTGTTTTACGTGAAATCGGCGTTGACACGGGCGGTTCAAATGTACAGTTTGCGATTAACCCTGAAGATGGCCGCATGATTGTCATTGAAATGAATCCACGTGTTTCTAGATCGTCTGCGCTTGCTTCTAAAGCAACTGGTTTCCCGATCGCCAAAGTAGCTGCCAAGCTTGCAGTTGGCTACACACTAGATGAATTGAGAAATGAAATTACAGGTGGACAAACACCTGCTTCTTTCGAACCTTCAATTGACTATGTAGTGACGAAAATCCCACGATTTGCATTTGAAAAGTTTCCGCAAGCAGATAGCCGCTTAACAACCCAAATGAAGTCTGTCGGCGAAGTCATGGCCATAGGGCGTAACTTCCAAGAATCATTCCAAAAAGCCTTACGTGGATTGGAGGTTGGTGTTGATGGTTTAGATAGCTTAACCAAAGACATGGATGTTATCGTAAAAGAATTAGGTGAGCCACGATCAGAGCGCATTTGGTATGTTGGTGATGCCTTTAGAATGGGAATGACGATTTCTGAAGTTTTTAATATCAGCAAAATTGACCCATGGTTCCTTGCGCAGATTGAAGACATTGTTCAGCGTGAAAAAGCGTTGGAAGGAAAACATATTGCGGATCTGGACAAAGATGCTTTGTATCAACTCAAGCGTGCTGGTTTCTCTGATATGCGACTAGCCAAACTGCTAGATACAGATCAGCACGCTGTTCGAGCTTATCGACAAGCCTTGAATGTGCGTCCAGTATACAAGCGTGTAGATACCTGTGCTGCAGAATTCTCAACCGATACGGCCTATATGTACTCTACGTATGATGAGCAATGTGAATCACAGCCAAGTGATAAGAAAAAGATTATGGTGCTTGGTGGCGGGCCTAATCGCATAGGGCAGGGTATAGAGTTTGATTACTGCTGTGTGCATGCTGCTTTTGCAATGCGCGAAGATGGTTATGAAACCATTATGGTCAACTGCAACCCTGAGACCGTATCAACTGATTACGATACTTCAGATCGACTATATTTTGAGCCTGTGACACTAGAAGATGTGCTGGAAATTGTTCATTTGGAAAAACCAGTTGGTGTGATTGTTCAATATGGTGGGCAAACGCCATTAAAACTTGCGCGTGCATTAGAAAAAGCTGGTGTGCCAATTATTGGTACTACCCCAGATGCGATTGATTGCGCAGAAGACCGCGAGCGCTTCCAACAAATGTTAGGCGAACTAGATCTTAAACAGCCACCTAATCGCACAGCGCGTGCACCTGAAGAGGCTATTCGGCTAGCTGAAGAAATAGGTTACCCGTTGGTGGTGCGCCCAAGCTATGTGCTTGGTGGCCGGGCAATGGAAATCGTCCAAGAACAAAGTCAACTTGAACGTTATATGCGTGAGGCTGTTAAAGTTTCTAATGACTCTCCTGTACTTTTGGATCGCTTTTTGAACGATGCGGTAGAAGTCGATGTTGATGCAATTTGTGACGGTGAGGATGTTCTCATAGGCGGCATTATGCAGCATATTGAGCAAGCGGGTGTTCACTCAGGCGATTCGGCCTGTTCATTGCCGCCTTATAGTTTGAGCGCAGCATTACAAGATGAACTCAGGATTCAAACCATTAAAATGGCGAAAGCATTAGGGGTAAAAGGTTTAATGAATGTGCAATTCGCGATTCAAGGAGAAACCGTTTACGTGCTTGAGGTGAACCCACGTGCTTCTCGCACGGTGCCTTTTGTTTCAAAAGCCTGTGGTTTGCCTTTAGCTAAAATCGCGGCGCGTTGTATGGCTGGCAAGAGCTTGCACTCACAAGGTGTAACGAAAGAAACAGTGCCACCATATTACTCTGTTAAAGAAGCCGTTTTCCCATTTATTAAATTCCCAGGAGTCGATACCATTCTTGGCCCTGAAATGAAGTCGACAGGCGAAGTGATGGGCGTAGGTAGCACATTTGCAGAAGCGTTTGTGAAGTCACAGTTGGGCGCATCTGTGAAATTACCACAGGGCGGAAAAGCGTTTATCAGTGTGCGTAATGAGGACCATCAGAACGTTGTTGATATTGCACAAGATTTGGCTAAATTAGGCTTTGACTTGGTTGCTACAAAAGGTACAGCTAGAACATTAGTCGATAATGGCTTAACAGTACAAGCTGTTAATAAGGTCGCTGAAGGTCGCCCACATGTTGTGGATATGATTAAAAATAATGAGATTGACTTTATTGTTAACGTAACAGAGGATAAAAAAGCAGTTGCAGATTCCTATGAAATTAGACGTAGCGCTTTACAGAATAAAGTCACTTATTACACTACATTAGCTGGTGCGAAGGCAGCTTGTATTGGCATGGCCTACATGCAAGAGCTGCATGTGGAATCTATACAAGACTTGCACAAAAAGCTTACGTAAAATAAACTATTTCATTCAGGGTTATTTGAAAACCACGCTCAGGCGAGTGTGGTTTATTTTTTATAAAGGTTCGTTATGGCAGTTAATCAAATTCCAGTC
>JBFIGM010000071.1:0-11291 GCA_041602315.1 Methylophilaceae bacterium
AACATTAGACATGCATTAGATTAGATTTGCGTCGAATAGCGTTTAATGAGACTGTTCTTATGAAATAATTACTGCTGAATCAGGTCAATACAATATAATTAACTGTAGTAATCATAGAGTAATTAACAATGTTTTTTAAAGTCAAAAAATGGATATGGACGAAGCTTAAGAACTTGCGTAGTGTTGATCGCGCATACGCACGATATTTAGCACATTTTAATGATTTTCAAGCCAATAAAGTCGACCAAAATTTACAACAAGACTTGAATGTGAAACCGATGACTAAAGAGGAGTTTATCAAGGTTTGGAAACCAGCTAAAAAATGTAAGCCTGGTTGCTGTTCATAAGTTAGCGTTGGCTAAATACTTTTCATAATTTTTGCTACTTTGATAGCTTGTTGTCACCATTTAAATAGTCGACTCTTGTTCTTATGATTCAATCCGTACCCAATCCAACACGTATCAAAGTTTTATTTGCGGGTGTTTGTAGCTTGATATTATCAATGGGTATAGCTCGATTCGCCTATACCCCGATGTTACCTGTGATGATGAATCAAACAGGCTTATCACACGAAGCTGGAGGTTGGCTAGCTGCCATTAATTACACAGGCTATTTGGCTGGCGTGGTAATCGCCTCATGGATTAGTCATACAGTAGTTAAGGATAGGCTTTATCGCTGGGGGATGGTGGTCGCTGTTGTGAGTACTGTGTTGATGGGGGTGACGACAAGTATGCCTATCTGGGTTATCTCACGATTTATTGCAGGGCTGAGTAGTGCTGCTGGTTTGATGTTGGGCAGTGGCTTGATTTTTAACTGGCTCATAAGGCATAACCATCGTCGAGAGCTCGGTATTCACTTCTCAGGAATTGGCTTCGGTATAGCCTTTTGTTCAATAATAGCTTTATTGATGTATAAGCGAATAGGCTGGGACATACAATGGTTTGTATTGGCAGGTTCAGGCGCACTATTATTGGTCCCCGCTTTGCTATGGTTTCCGCCACCTCCTACAGATGATGATGCAGTTAATCAACACGCTTCTATGCAACATGCACCTCCTAATGCCAAATTTATGCGCTTTTTTACGGCCGCTTATTTTTGCTCAGGTTTTGGTTACGTGGTGACAGCCACATTTATTGTTGCCATTATTAATGCAATGCCAGCGCTCGCGGGGAAGGGTGCATGGGTGTTTTTAATTGTCGGATTGATAGCGGCGCCTTCTTGTATTTTGTGGGACTTCATCGCGCGCAGAACTGGAGATGTAAACGCTTTAGTGTTAGCTGGAGCAATTGAAGTCATAGGGATTATCACACCTACCTTAGGTTGGGGTGTAATTGGTGCCATGATCAGTGCTGTGTTATATGGCGCAACAGCGATTGCTATCGTGAGTTTAACGCTGACCATGGCTGGACGTTTTTACCCAGCGCAACCTGCCAAAATGATGGGAAAGATGACAACAGCTTATGGTATTGCGCAAATTGTTGCGCCAGCCATCACAGGTTGGGTAGCAGGTTCGCAAGGTGGCTATGTGTTTGGCCTCTATCTAGCAGCCATCGTGATGGCAATTGGGACACTGTTTTTTTATATGATGCGTAAAGTACAGTAGTGCTTTAGATTTCAATAACCAGTTCTGGGTTAAATTGGGTGTTTTCTGCTTGGCCTTGATTGTCTGGGCGACCCCTAGGGTTACATATGACACGGGTATTACCGATTTGATAGTCAGATTTGACATGTGTGTGACCATGTACCCACAGATCTGACCGATCAAGCAAATGGTTAAGGTCACTGGCAAAATAGGTTTTCAAAAAGCTATCTTTATACTTTGGCGCGACAGATTTTAATGATGGCGCATGATGAGTAATGACGACCGTTTTACCTGCAAAATCTTCACTTAGCGTTGTATCAATAAATTTTATTGAATCGAGATGCAGCTTAATAGCATCTTTTACTGTAAAGCGAGATTGTTTATATTGAATGAGCCTAAAATCGGTTAGGGATAACTCACTCATTCGGAGTATTGTTTCTTGGTCTTCAGGTCGCGTTAAATTAAAATCTGTCCAAATTGTTGCACCTATAAAGCGCACACTATTAATGATAACCGTATCATTTTCTAAATAATGTAGGCGACTATGCTGCTGAGCAAGTGTCAGCATTTGTGTGCGGATTTCATTCAGCTCTCTATGATAAAACTCATGGTTACCAGCTATGTAAATAATATTGGCGGTAGTTGCTTCCAGTAGACTAGCTGCCCACGCAATACCATTTGTTCCTTCAGCAATATCGCCTGCCAAAATAATCACATCAGCATCGAATACTTGGAGCTTGTATGGCATGATTTCCATGTGTAAATCACTCAAGATATGCAGTTTCATTATTCGCTGTACTCATGCTGGTTAACACTGCGTATAATCTAACACACATCGCTCGCTAAACGATTTTCTCAGTTGTGTGTCTGACAACAAACGTTTACATAAAGGGTTAATGAAATGCATAAAATGCTATTTGTGCTTTGCTTGCTGTATGCGCCAAGTCTATTGGCCAGACCAAGCTTTGCTGACACACTGGCGTTAAGCCACTCCGTTGTGATGATTACAACTGAGTTGCCGAATGGCCAAAACGGTCGTGGTTCTGGCGTCGTAGTTAGCAAAGAATATGTTGCGACAAACTGCCATGTAATAGCAAATGCGAAAGGTGCAAATGTAGCAAAATTTCGTGATGCCTATAAACCGATTGCGATTAAAGCAAATTGGAAGCGGGATTTATGTTTACTGAAATTTGATGACTTACCTTTTGAGCCTGTTAAATTGCGCGACAGCGCTTCATTACAATATGAAGAGCCTGTATTTAGCTTAGGGTTTCCCATTGGACAAAATGTGCCCCAACCATCTTATGGAGCGGTGAAGGCTACATATCCTTATCAGGACAGCTTCATCATTCGCTCTGACGCCGCATTTGGTTTGGGTTCAAGTGGCGGCGCTTTATTTGATGAACAAATGAACCTGATTGGTATCACGACTTTTAAAAGCCCAGGTAACAAAGGATATTTTTATCATCTGCCTATCGAGTGGATCAAAGAACTGATGAAAACACCTGAAACGCATAGTCTTGCAACAAACGATATTCCATTCTGGGCTTTACCAATAGAGCAACGGCCAGCGTTTATGAAGGTCGTAATTCCATATCAAAATCAAGATTGGCAAGCGCTAAAAATAATTGCACAACATTGGACAGATCAAGAACCAAAATCAACTGATGCATGGTATTACCTTGGCGTTGCTGAAGAAGGTGCGGGGAATATTGTAGAGGCAAAAAAATATTTAAATAAAGCGATATCATTAAATTCGAGAGAACTTGATGCCATGCTTGCGTTGTCACGTATTGCCTATCAAGAAAAAGATGCTGATACACTAGTAGCATTAGAGGCGCCAATTCGCGAGCTTGATGATGAACAAGCCGACTACATAGTATCAAAAGTTAAACAACTCAGTGCAAATGTTTGCACTACTGAAGTGTGCTAGCTCACATAAACTTAACTTAATAAAATTGACATTATCATTCAGATAGCGATGGATATATCTTGTGATACTTAAGCAAGAATGAGAGGCTTGGATTTGTCAGAAATAGATTTAAAGAAACCAATTGATAGGCAGCAGTTGCTTGAGATTCAACTTGAAAATGAGGCACTTCGAGCCGATCAAAAATTTCTGCGTGCCGTCATTGATAATGCAGGGGAACCAATTTTTGTTAAAGACAAGCAAAGCAAAATAATTCTAGCTAATGATTCTTTTTGTCAGATGTTTGATACTGCAAAAAAGGACGTGATAGGAAAAACCTTAGCTGAGAAAGTCCCAAAAAACGAACAAGAGCATTTTTTTAAAATTGATCGCCAGGTTTTGGCAGATGGTATTCAGAATACTTGTGAGGAGACGCTGACACTTAACGGCGGTGAAACCAAAACAATAATCACCACTAAAACGAGATACATAGATGCATATGGTGAGCATTATATTATTGGTGTTATTAGGGATATCACAGAACGTAAAAAACTTGAAACCCAATTAAAAGAAAAAGCAGATACTGACTACCTGACAGGCGTCAATAATCGGCGTAAATTCATGGAGTTGGCAACATTAGAATTAAGCAGAGCAACCCGGTATAAGAATGATTTATCTATGCTAATGATGGACATTGATTTCTTTAAGAATATAAACGATCTACATGGCCATATGGCTGGTGACGTAGTATTGTCTAAACTGAGTGAAGCGTGTTTAAAGAACGTTAGAGAAAATGACATATTGGGGCGTATCGGTGGCGAGGAGTTTGCTATTTTGTTGCCGCAAACCTGTATAGAAAATGCTATTGATGTAGCAGAAAATTTGCGAAAGCTGATACAAAACTTAACGGTTTACTACAATAATGGCAGCTCAGTCATCAACTTTACGGTATCAATCGGTGTCGCATCAGTAACTGCTAAAGTCAGTAAATTGGAAAAATTGCTTCATATTGCAGATAAAGCACTATATAAAGCAAAAGAAAATGGAAGAAATCAGGTTTGTAGTTAATTATTTTTAGTAAGAGGTCTTTGATGCAAAAAAGTAGCAACACAATGTTAAATGCTTTGGAAAAAATGGTCGCTAGGACATGTTTTTGTAAGTTGCGTGAGCAATGTGAGGACAAAAACAGCAGTGAATGTATGCGCAACCGAAACATCTATGCTGAATATATGGCAACTAAGCGGCAAGTAAGAAAATAAATGTAAGGATTCATCATGCAAAATGACGATAAAATAATACAGTTGCTGGAAGCAAATAATGCAAAATTAACTGAAATTAATAGCAATATGCTTAAGGTTTTTTGGATTGTGGCAATATTTGCAATACTTTATTTTGGGCTGATGATTTATTTGTTGCTTATTAAGTAGCGAAATTTATTACTCAACTATCTCGCTAGTTCGAAAAAGAAGTTAAGATTGCATATTAAATATAGCTTCCATTTCTATACTAATGCCTATTACTGATATTCACCTAGTTTCTGAAGCAATTCGCGATGCCGTTGCCCCTGTTTTTTTATTGACGGGTATCGGTTCAATCTTGAATGTGATGGTTGGTCGATTAGGGCGTGCCATAGACCGAGCAAGAGTGGTGAATGCCCTATCGCCAGATGTGCGCGGTGAGCATCAACATGAGCTAACTGTTACTGTAAAACGTATCACATGGCTGCGAATAGCCATCGGTTTTGGTACGCTTGCAGCATTATTAGTGTGTATTTCAATTGCCAGTTTATTTATATCCGTAGAGTCTGGTTTTAGAATGCCACACATGGTGTTGTTAAGTTTTCTTTCATCGATGGGCGCAATCATCATCGCACTGTTATGTTTTTTGATGGAGATATTACTCACAACTAAAGAGGTTATTGTATCAATGGACTAACTTATTCTTATTTCTCTGTTGACTAAATAACACAAGTACGTGCTCTCAGTTCATCAATTAATACTTTGGTGTTTTCTGAGTAATCAACGGGTAAATCAATCAGATGTACGCCGCCTTTCTCGAAACACTCATTAATGAGTGGAATAAAACTTTCAGGGTTTTCTACACGATGCCCAGCGGCACCATAACTATTGGCATACATGACAAAGTCTGGGTTATTAAATTGGAGGCCGTAATCTTCTAAGCCCATGCCATATTGTTTCCAGCGAATCATGCCATACGAACTATCATTTAGAATTAACACAACCAAGTTTAGTTTTAAGCGCACAGCCGTTTCCATTTCTTGACTGTTCATCATAAAACCACCATCGCCGCAGATTGCCATTACTCGTCGGTCGGGGTATAAACGCGCCGCTTCCATCGCCGATGGTAAGCCTGCTCCCATCGTTGCCAAGGCATTATCCAGCAGCACTGTGTTGGCTAGTTCTGCGAAATAATTACGCGCAAACCAAACTTTATAAACACCATTATCCAACGCAATGATGCCATCGGCAGGCATTACTTTTCTGATATCAGCAACAAAGCGTTGTGGTTTCATAGGGAAGCTTGTGTCATCACTGCCTTCATTGATGTGTTCCATGACATAACCACGTACTTTCATAAAATAAGAAAAATCATGTGTATCAGTAATGCCTACTCGGTTGGCAATTCGTTGAATTGAGGTGGCAATGTCACCAACGACTTCCAGTTGAGGGAAGTAGACATTATCCACTTGTGCTGACTTAAAATTAACATGAATGACTTTCGCACCACCGTGAACCATGAAGAATGGCGGCTTTTCTACAACATCATGACCAACATTGATAATCAGGTCAGCACGATCAATCGCACAATGAATGTAATCACCGTCTGACAATGCGGCAGTGCCTAGGTGCTTTTCTCTGCGGCCCCAAATAACACCTTTGCCCATTTGTGTATTGGCAAATGGTATCCCAGTAACATCGACAAAGTAATGCAAGGCTTGCCATATTCTTGCTCGATTGGCCCCTGCACCGATCATGATAAGTGGATGTTTTGCTTCTTTAATCATGGTGGCAGCGTAATCAAGAATTTCACGATCTGCATGCGGATAGCGGTGCTTACTGATGCTAAACACTGGCGTCGTGTTATCTTTAACTTCCTCTGCCGCTACATCTTCTGGTAACTCTAACAATGCGGCGCCTGGCCGCTCTTCCGTCGCTAATCTGAAAGCTTCACGCACCATCGAAGGAATCATATCCACATTGACAATTTGTTTTGCATATTTGGTGATTGGCTTCATCATGCTCACAACGTCAATGATTTGAAATAGTCCTTGCTTGCTGTGTTTGATTGGCTTTTGTCCAGTAATCATGACCAATGGGAAACCGCCCAATTGAGCATAAGCGGCGCCTGTGACAAGGTTCGTTGCACCAGGGCCTAATGTTGATAAGCATACGCCAGGCTTGCCTGTTAGCCGACCGTAGGTGGCAGCCATAAATGCAGCACCTTGTTCATGGCGGGTCAGGATAAGGTCGATGTTAGACTTCCGAAGTGCCTCTAAAAAATCTAGATTTTCTTCACCAGGTACGCCGTAGATTCTCTCTACACCTTCGTTTTCTAAAGCTTTAACGAATAAATCGGATGCATTCATTTTAATGAGTGAAGCTTCTGTAGCTATTTTATTCATCCTATCTTACACTTTCTGTTGATAAGTTCGACAATTTTTTATCTGGTACAACCTTGCTACCTTTGATTGCATTGGTGTTAATCAGTTTCGTGGTTGGTTCTGGATATAAATCAACCATGCTTACTGATTTGCCATTGGCTTGTACGATGCGCGCGTGTTTGCGATTAAGGTCACGTGGACGTGATACACCGCATGCATGTGCTAATGTATTGATTTCTTTAAGCATATTTTTTGCATATTGCATGACGCGCACTGCTTTATCTTCAGGGTTCAAGCCATATTGCAGCTTTTTATTATGCGTGGTGATACCTGTTGGACAGGTATTCTTATTGCATTGTAATGATTGGATACAACCCAAAGCAAACATAAAACCGCGAGCTGAGTTAACAAAATCGGCGCCTGCGCAAAAGGCCCAAGTCACTTCAGAAGGTGTAATAAGCTTACCACTCGCACAGACTTTAATTCGGTCTCTTAATTGATACTGGATAAGTTTATCCACAACAATAGGCAAACTTTCTTTAATAGGTAGGCCCATATGATCGATTAAGCTCATTGGCGCAGCGCCTGTGCCGCCATCAGCGCTATCTATGGTGATAAAGTCTGGAGCACTCTTCCTACCGCGCCTGTGTATGGCTTGAAATAAATCGTCAAAGAAGGAAGTGGCACCTACTACAGTTTTAAACCCAACTGGCTTACCTGTCACTTCACGAACGTAATTAATCATGTCTAGCAAATCGTCGGCACTGTTAATTTCTGGGTGCCGGTTTGGACTGATCGCATCTTGACCGATTGGAATGCCGCGAATTTGCGCGATTTCCTTATTCACTTTAGCGCCTGGTAAAATACCGCCTTTACCAGGTTTTGCTCCCTGACTGAGTTTAATTTCGAACATTTTAACTTGGTGATGAGCCGCGACCTCTTTTAGCTTTTGGCGATCAAAGCCACCTTCTTTTTTACGTACACCGAATTTTGCTGTGCCGATTTGGAAAACAAGGTCAGCGCCACCTTCTAGATGGAATGGTGTTAATCCACCTTCTCCTGTGTTCATCCAGATACCCGCCATTTTGGCGCCTTTGGAAAGCGCACGCACAGCAGGAATAGACAAAGCTCCATAGCTCATCCCAGAAATGTTGAAAATGGACTTAGTTGTGTAAGGGTGCTTGCAATCAGGCCCAATAGTCATGGAGGCTGCTTCAACTTGATCGTCTTCAAGCGTAGGGAAAGGACAACTGACGAAAAATACCGTACCAGGGTTTGTGAGTACGCGGGTTGAGCCAAATGCGACCATGGTATCCACATTTTTTGCCGCACGGTAAACCCAAGAGCGCTCCGCACGATTAAATGGCATTTCTTCACGATCTAGTGCAAAAAAGTATTGCCTGAAGAATTCCCCCATGTGTTCAAACAGATAGCGGAATCTTGCGATAACAGGGTAATTTCTTCGTAGTGTGCTTTGGGTTTGAAAGCGGTCAATAAAGTAGAGAATAATGATGCTGGCAACGATTAATCCAGCAATAAATACAAATAAAAAAACGAGTATTTGTATCGCATCAAATACGAATGTTGAAAATTGTCCCACGGCATATTCCTTTAGCCTACGAAATTAATTGTATGCCTATTCAGTCGCTGTACCTAATGTATACTTACATAGAGATTGGCTTTTTGCCAACGCGTGCCACATTGTTGTGACTATGCTAAATAGCTTCTAGTAAATCTTGCTTTTTAGTGTAAGACAAATCGTTATCATCAACCATAAAGTCAAACTCCTGAACGTCCGTTACACCGTAATTTTTCATTAAAAAATTGAAATATAGTTCTAACTCTTCTTCGGTAACTTGATTAATCGTCATTTCACACCTCTCGTGCTAGATTGTATAGAGTAGTATTACACGACTTATTGATAGCTAATAAACAGATGAGTCACGCAAAGTCACTTTAGTTTATAAATATCAAGTAGTGTTTAGGAATTTGTCATAAAAGATTGACCTGAACTTTGTGTTAAGCTGGCTATCAGAATAGTTATATAGAAGCTAGGTCTGGGTAATAGAGTAGTTCTGACGTCAGGCAGGTGTCTTTTATTTTAATCTCTACGAAATGGCAAATCATGAAAAAAACGACATTGATAGTGGTTGCACTTCTAGCAATCCTCATGGCAGCAGTAGGAATATATTTTTACTTGCAGGATGAACCCCTGCAATCCGAAGTCGCTACGGTAAAAGAAGTCGAAGTCCCTCCCATGCCAGAAGAAACGATAGAACCTGAATCGCGTCAAGTGTTGGAGTATCCTGACGAACCTATTGAGTTGCCCGAGTTGTCATCAAGCGATAATTTGATGGGTCAAGCACTTGCTAGTCTAATCAACAATAAAGCATTAATGCATATTTTTAATGAAGGTCAAATAATACGTAATATTGTTGTAACAATTGATAATTTACCCCGTAAACAAATCTCAATGCGTGTGATGCCGATCAAAAAAGCCCCTGGAAAGTTTATGGTTGAGGAGGATGGGCAAACCACGACTATCAGCCCAAAAAACAGTGAACGCTATGTAAGTTATATACAATTTGCTGAGGCAGTCGATGCTCAGAAGTTAGTGCAAAACTATATCAATCTCTACCCACTGTTCCAGCAATCGTACGAAGAGATAGGCTATCCAGATCAGTACTTTAATGACCGTCTACTTTTCGTTATAGATCATTTGTTAGCAACACCAGAGCTGGATGAGCCAGTTCAATTGGTGCAACCAAAATTTTACTATCAGTTTGCGGACACAAACCTTGAGGAACGGTCGATTGGTCAGCGCATATTAATGCGGATAGGTAGTAATAACGAAAAACTTATAAAAGCAAAGTTACAAGCAATCAAACAAGAGCTGATGATGCACATGCACGAACAGAAGCTAGAATAATTAATCTTGCTTAGGTTTTACAATCAAACTAGCAATAATCGATATTAATAATGTGACACTGATGAAAAATAACGAGGTTGTTGTAGAGACTTTTACCCAATGAGCTACTAACATTTTGGCGCCAATAAATGTCAATACAAGTGCTAATCCGTATTTGAGCAGGTGGAACCGATCAGCAATATCAAGAAGCAAAAAGTAAAGCGCACGAAGCCCTAATATAGCAAAAATATTAGAAGTAAATACGATAAATGGGTCGAGTGTAATTGCAAAAATTGCTGGTATAGAATCAACAGCAAAGATCACATCTGAAAACTCAATCAACAGTAAAACAAGAAACAACGGCGTAAAGTAGTACACCCCATTGATGTTGATCATAAATTTGTTCTCGTGATAGTCTTTGGTGATGCGTAAATGCTTACGAGCAAAACGCAGCAACATATTACTTTCCAAGTCAGGCGTATGTTCAGCTGCCACCATCATGCGCAAACCAGATATGAGTAGAAAGCCACCAAAAACATATAGTATCCAGTGGAATTCCTGTACTAACCAAGCGCCCGCCAGAATCATTATTGCGCGTAAAATAACCGCACCTAAAACACCATAAAGCAGTACCCGTCGCTGATGTTCAGCTGGTACTTTAAAGGCTGCAAAAATCATCAAAAAAACAAAGATATTATCTACTGATAACGATTTTTCTATGATATAGCCAGTTAAAAACTCTACCGCTTTATGATTGGCGATTTCTAAACCCACTGTTTGTTTTAAATACCACCAGAGTAAAGCATTAAAACTAAGCGCTAGGCTGACCCAAATAATTGTCCAAGTAGCAGCTTCTTTGACACTTACTTTATGTGACTTATGGCCACCTAAAACAAACAAATCTAACACAAGCATTAATAGTACAAATATTAAAAATGCTGCCCACATCCATGGTTCGGCGATTGATGCCATTTCGATATACCCTAGGGTTTTTATGTATGCAGTATATTAATGATAATTAAAAGATTTACTAGATTAATTCTCTAAATACTTGGAATAGCCAATAAGGCAGTGAATAGTTCATTTTAGATAATGCGTTTGTATAAATAGAAAAAGGCGCACAAGGCGCCTTTATACACATAAGAACAAGAATTATTTGTTCATTACGTACATTGTTACTTCAAAACCGAAACGCATTTCAGTAGCTGCTGGTGTTGTCCACATAATGATTCTCCTTTTGTTTAAATTCGTAAAGCTGTTGCGATACGTG
>JBFIGM010000072.1:0-11256 GCA_041602315.1 Methylophilaceae bacterium
AAGCCAACACTTAAGTCTCGAACATGTTTCTCTAACCCACCATTCCCATGACTGGCAATGACTTGACAAACAAACATGACTAACTCGCACCCCTTTTACGTGCTTGTGCCAGCTCTTGGTAGACTGATAGTGTTTTTTCCAGCATCTGCGATAAACTAAACAACGCATTCTTAGCTACTTTCGGTGGTTGATGTAGCCAACTCAGTGTGAGCATAGTGGCTTCTGCTACATTGCCTACCTCTACAAGCCCTTCTGGCAAAAGGGCCGCCAACTGCTCACTAACACCACCATGCGCATACCCAATTACAGGCACACCCAAAGTTAGCGCTTCAATTGTGGTACGACCAAAAGCCTCTGGTTCTAATGAGAGCGAGTAAACGATTTTAGATATAGCCATAATCTCTTTTAGGTCATCTCGATGACCAGTAAATGTTATCGATTCTGTCAGGCCTAACTGCTCTACTTTTTTTGTTAATTTTTTCAGATAAGCTGCTTTACCTTTTTTTACCTCACCAACAATCAAGGCATGAAAGTTGTTATCATGCTTTTTAAGCTGAGCGACTAAGTCAATAAAATCGGTTTGCCCTTTCCATTTCGTTATTCGTGCAGGCAACACCAGAAGTGCTTTGTCTTTAGTGTGCGGGTATTGTTGATACCACTTTTTCAACCATGCCTTCTTTGGCTTATATCCATATGAAAAGTCTTCGTCATCTACACCACGATAAATGAGTCTCAATCGGTCCTGATTTACTTGATAGTGTTTAATCACATAATCTCGAATCATCTCCGATATGACGATGACTCGCTCACCTTTGGCCATCACTTCGCTGTAGGGACTGACTGAATAAGGTCCATGCACTGTGGTAACCAACGCAGGTCTTGTTTTAGGATTCATCTCCCTCCATGCAAGATAAGCAATCCAAGCAGGGAACCGAGATCGTACATGTAGAATATCCACGCGTTCTTTTGCTAAGAACTGACGCAAACGATTAACCAGCTTTAGCGTTAATAAGGATTTCTTGCCAATAGGCCACGTTATATGTTCACTGCCTTGCTCTTTCAATTGCTTGACCATTCGCCCACCAGCAGATATCACAATGGAACGATGGCCTTTTGCTGCTAAGTAAGCACCCACTTCCAATGTACCGCGCTCCACACCACCGGAGGCTAAGGCAGGTAGTATTTGCACTACCGTCAACAACCGATTAACCATAGACTAAAATTCGAGTTGTGTTTGAAAACGAGAACGACTCGTTTTCATGGTATCAGCAGCCTGCATCCAAGTATGTAATATCCAATGACTACAGCGATCAGACTCAACAAAACCCACAGCGGCTTTTAATTGGTTTTGATAGAACTGAAAAAAATCAAATCGCGCCACAAGACCACGATAAATTAGTTTCTGCATACCTCTAATGACACGACTATCTCGTTTCACAGGCATATTCAATAAGCCTACCGCTACTTGCGCTGTAAGTGCTTCATAAACCATAGACACAGAATCTTCAGTGACCCATGCATACGCACTTTCAGCTAGTTTGTGTGCGACCCAACCTTTACCCGTTTCCTCAAATGGTACGATGGTTAGATTTGAAAAGTGAATTCTCTTCACTGCCGAAATAAACGCTTTTGGTGTTCGACGGGAAGTCGTTAATGTATATTCAATTGTCGGATTATGACGTACAAGTTCATACACTTGCGCAATCAATTTCAGCGTATCCCAATCGCAATGTTTTGAAGGGCCTCCTATCATGATGAGCGCCTTGTTTTGATGATGCTCACCCTCTGGTTGAATAAGGTTTAATACCCCTCGCGTATGAATATAGTCACCGCGACCTTGATACTGATCATGCTCTGGAATTAAACATAAATCAAATAATGACACTGGCAGTGTAGGTTGCATGAGGACGATTGTTTTGCCGCCATAGGCTTTTTTTGCAGCCAATAGATGCAAATGTGTAGCATGACCAGCACCAACAATTAAATCTGGCAAAGGTAAACCTGCACCTAAACCCCAAGTACCTGTTAAATAACTCACAAGCGCTTCAAACCCATTGCTGACTTCTATATCAATGTAATGACATGTCGTTTGTTTTGCTAACGCCTTGACTAGCCCTAATGTTTGACTCTCATGACCGGCCTTCCCATCAATCAATCGCCAAATGGTCAACTGATTTTCTTTAGAAAAGCGGTGCTTATCTTTTAAACTTTGCATGTTTACTCAGTTAATACTATTTCGAATACGTGCAACTCTAAAGTAGTTTTGTGTCAGTATTAATGCAGAGTGATGAAGTTTTTATTTAATTTAAATGTGATATGTGTCTAATGTATAACTAGCAACAAGAAACGAGAAGTAATACTCATGAGAAATACTTTGAAGTATTAGCTCTGTGCAGTATTTATTGACTATCGCTATATAAACAACCAACTTTAGCTGACTATATGCGATGCGCAAAAAAAGCCCTCATGTGAGGGCTTTCATTAAATTTGGCTAGCGCTAAATCTTATTCATCACCAATTTGGTAACTTTCATAACTCACTTCTACGATTTTGCCAGTCGTCGCATCTACTTCTACTTTTACTTCATCATTATCTTTTTGCAATATATCAATCTCATATGAAACCTTACCATCTGATTCAATCTCATATTCAACTTCTACAATTCTACCTGGGTGTGCTTCCAAAGCAGTTGCTCTAGCTTGCTCTTCAGTGAACTTTGCTTTTGAAGCAAATTTTTCATCATCCACTGCCACCTCTTCCTCAAGCTCAGTAATTTCACCGGTCTTAACATTACATTCCACTTCCCAAGCTTTACCATCTGGCGTTTCAATATCAAACTCGTATGTTGGTTTTTTATCTTCCACATGGTATTCCAACTTCACGATTTCGCCATCATACTTCGCAAGCGCTTTTTCAACGCACTTACCTAAACTATCATAAGACTGCGCTTTAAATTTGCCATGATCACTTTCTGCCAGCGCAGTGTTTGTAGTTAAAACCAGCGCTAATAAACTTGCACCAATAGATAATCGAATCATAACAACCTCCATAAATAATAAAATAAAACTAATGAGTCATTATCAACAAACACAACCAAAACATCAATAGGTCATTGATTTATTTACATATTTCTTACATTTTGGTAACAAAATCGGCTGCATTTAACCAGCTCATTTTTGAAGTTGGTTGCATAGAGCAAATTAAGAAAGCATCATGATGCTTTCTTAACAAACTGAGACTTTAATTTCATCGCGCCAATACCATCAATTTTGCAGTCAATATCATGATCACCTTCTACCAAACGGATATTTTTTACTTTAGTGCCCACCTTCAGTACAGAAGAAGATCCTTTTACCTTCAAGTCTTTAATCAGAGTGACCGTGTCACCATCACTCAAAAGATTACCATTTGAATCCTTAATGACCAGCCCTAGACCTGTATCAGGCTCTAGCGTATCTGACCACTCATGCGCACATTCTGGACATACAAATAAATCGCGATCTTGATAAGTAAACGCAGAATTACACTTCGGACATGCGGGCAACGCACTCATTGGCTGGCTCCTATTAAAACAAATCGCTCATTATAAATCATGATGTGTCTACAGACCGATTACTATCTTTTCAGAATTTAAGTAGCAATTGTTTCTGTTTAAGGTTTACTGTGTACAATACGTGATTAAAGTGAGTTTAATAAATGAAAAGCTATTCTGAAATTGAAGCCTCTGAATTATCAACCATGATGAATCAGAGTAAAGTATTATTAGTAGATGTAAGAAATAATGATGAAGTTGAACATGGCATGATTAAAGGTGCAATGCATATTCAGCTAGCATTATTACCACTACAGTACGATAAGCTAAGTAAAGCAGATTCGGTTATTTTTTATTGCCATAGTGGCATAAGATCTGCACATGCAGCTGATTTTGCTGTCGCCAAAGGGATAAGTGGTGTTTATAATTTAGTTGGTGGCGTCGTTGCTTGGACCAAAGCAGGTTATCCGCTCACCAAAAAATAAACTGAGAAGTAAGAAGGTCATAATGGAATTTGATAAAGAAGTTGATGCTCGTAATCTAAACTGTCCACTGCCCATCCTTCGCTGTAAAAAAGGCTTAAGCGATATGGCGGCAGAACAAACGCTAAAAATTATGGCAACTGACCCAGGATCGGTAAAAGACTTTGAAGCCTTTTGTAAACAAACAGGCCATGAGTTACTCCAAATGGATGAAGCGGACAGTGTGTTTACTTTTTACATTAAAAAGCATGTTAGTGAGTAAGCATACGTGGCTAAAAAATTAGCCCTTATTGCATCGAAAGGCTCACTAGACTGGGCCTACCCGCCATTTATACTCGCTTCCACAGCTGCTGCACTAGATTACGAAGTGCAGATATTCTTTACCTTTTATGGTTTAACGCTACTCAAAAAAGATGTAAGCGATTTAAAAGTTTCACCTCTAGGCAACCCCGCTATGCCAATGCCAGTCCCCATGCCAAACTTGGCACAAATGCTACCCGGCATGGAAAGTATGGCTACTATGATGATGAAACAGAAAATTGCTAATAAAGGCGTTGCCAGTATTGAAACCTTACGTGAAGCTTGTTTAGAAAGCGGTGTAAAATTAATCGCCTGTCAAATGACAGTTGATTTATTTGATTTTAAGCCCGATGACTTTATTGAAGGAATCGAATTCGGTGGTGCAGCAACTTTCTTTGAATTTGCTGGCGCTTCAGATGTAAATTTATTTATTTAAATCGCTGACCTTCGGTTCTATCGCGAATTTGACCAAGAAAATTCAGCATAAAAGGCAGCATCAATAACACGCCCAGTATGATCATCACCCAGCCAGTATCATCAAATTGCAGTGCAGTTGGCAATATATCAAGACCAGCCACCTTTTTCGCCAAGCCTAATGCAAACAGGGTAGCACCAATACCATCAAGTAAAAGCAAATCCCAACGCAACTTAAATATGGGTTTATCGCTCATGTTGACTCCTAATTTAATTTAGCTAGCTGCGCCTCAATTTTTTCTAACTGTGATGTAAATTCAACTAACCTTACTTTTTCTTGTTCTACGACTTCAATCGGCGCACGCGAAACAAAATTTTCATTATTTAACTTACCATTGGCTTTGGCAATCTCACCTGATAAGCGTGTAACCTCTTTACCAAGCCGCTCTTTTTCGGCTGCAACATCAATCTCAACCTCAAGCATGAGGCGATAATCCCCCGCCAGCATAACTGGTGCATCTGCTTCTGGTAATGCAGCTTGAATTTTTACAGTTTCAAGTTTTGCGAGTGCTTTAAGGTAGGGCGCATAAGCCGCAAGTATCTCACTGTCACCTTCTACAATTAAGGGCACTTTGGCTGAGGGAGATATACCCATCTCACCACGCAAGCTTCTGCAAACATCGACAAAGGTTTTTAATTTTTCCACCCACGCCTCTGCTGCTTCATCAATTTTATTAGGCGCTGACTTAGGATAGGCCTCTAACATAATGCTACTGCCAGTTCTGCCGTTCATCTTACCTATCGTTTGCCAAATTTCCTCGGTAATAAACGGAATGATCGGATGCGCCAACCGTAGTATTGTCTCCAACACACGCAATAAAGTACGTCGTGTTGCACGCTTTTCAGCATCAGATCCCTCTTGAAGTTGCACTTTAGCTATTTCTAGATACCAGTCGCAGTATTGATCCCACACAAACTCATAAATTGATTTCGCAGCCAAATCAAATCGGTAATCTGCAAATGCATGCTCAACTTCCGCTTCAGTTTTTTGTAAAATTGAAACTATCCAACGGTCTGCTTGTGAGAAATGTAAATAGCCTTCGGGACCACAATCAGCTTTACAATCACCCATGCCATTGTCTTGACCTTCCGTATTCATCAACACAAAACGGGTTGCATTCCACAGCTTATTGCAGAAGTTGCGGTAACCTTCACAACGGTGCAGATCAAATTTGATATCACGACCAGGGCTAGCTAACGCTGCAAAGGTAAATCTAAGTGCATCGGTACCATAGGCTGCAATCCCTTCTGGGAATTCTTTTTTGGTCCGCTTTTCAATCTGCTGTGCTTGTTTGGGATTCATCAAGCCAGTGGTACGTTTTTTAATCAAGTCATCTAGTGCTATACCGTCAATCAAATCAATCGGGTCTAAAACGTTACCCTTGGATTTAGACATTTTCTGACCTTCTGCATCACGTATCAGTCCATGTACATAAACATGCTTAAATGGAATCTTGCCCGTGATGTGTTTGGTCATCATCACCATCCGCGCAACCCAGAAAAAGATGATATCGAAGCCAGTCACCAGCACAGATGAAGGTAAATATTGCTGCAATGCCTGGTTTTGTGCATCTACTGCCTCATCACCCGTCCAGTCAAGTGTCGAAAATGGCCATAAAGCCGATGAATACCATGTATCCAACACATCTTCATCACGTTTTAACTCGCCTGTATAGCCGTCTTTAGCCGCCAGTGCTTTTGCTTCTGCTTCATCATGCGCTACGTAGACCTGCCCGCTATCACAATACCAAGCGGGTATTTGATGTCCCCACCATAACTGACGAGATATACACCAATCCTGAATATTATTCAGCCATTGGTTGTAGGTATTCACCCAGTTTTCTGGATAAAATTTAATTTCGCCATTGGCTACCACTTCGAGTGCTTTTTCTGTAATGCTTTTTCCATCGGCTGATGGCTTGCTCATGGCAACAAACCACTGATCTGTTAGCATCGGTTCAATAACGACACCTGTTCGATCACCTCGTGGCACCTTGAGTTTGTGCTTTTCCACCTTGACCAAGTAACCTTGTTCTTCCAGGTCAGCGACCACTTGCTTACGCGCAGCGAACCTATCCAAGCCCTGATATTGACTAGGAGCCTCTTCATTCACAAACCCTTCAAGATTCAGAATACCAATCATTGGCAAACCGTGGCGCTGGCCAACGGCATAATCGTTAAAATCATGTGCCGGCGTCACTTTGACACAACCCGTTCCAAATGCTTTATCTACATATTCATCAGCGATTATTGGTATTTCACGGTCACAAAGTGGCAAAATGACTTTTTTACCTATCATATGTTGATAACGCTCATCCTCTGGATGCACCATCACTGCCACATCGCCTAACATAGTCTCAGGTCGTGTAGTTGCAACTGTTAAATGACCTGAGCCATCTGCTAGTGGATAATTGATGTGCCACATTGAGCCATCTTCTTCCTCTTGCACCACTTCTAAATCAGAAACTGCTGTTCCCAGATTTACATCCCAATTAACCAAGCGTTTGCCACGGTAGATAAGGCCTTCTTTATACAACCGGACGAAGGTTTCTGTCACCACTTTATTGAGACCAGCATCCATTGTAAATCGCTCGCGCGACCAATCAGGTGAAGTACCCAAGCGACGCATTTGTTTAGTAATGGTACCGCCTGAATATTCTTTCCATTCCCAGACTTTTTCCAAGAACTTTTCACGGCCTAAATCATGGCGTGATACGCCTTGGGCATCTAATTGGCGCTCAACTACAATTTGTGTCGCAATACCAGCATGGTCAGTACCTGGCTGCCATAAAGTATTGTCTCCACGCATACGATGATAGCGCGTGAGTGCATCCATCAGTGTCTGATTAAAACCGTGCCCCATGTGCAATGTGCCAGTCACATTAGGTGGCGGTAATAAAATACAAAAATTGTTTTTTACGTCGGGATTAATGCCTGCTGCGTAATAACCCTGAGCCTCCCAATAGGCATACCATTTATTTTCAATGGCATTGGGTTCAAAAGGTTTATCTAAGGCGTTTTCTGGAGTTTGAGTCGTTGTATTCATATGCGCGTGATTTTACCACAGACAAGGCTAAGCAAAGGCCCATTACAACAAGCGTAATGCGATTAATATACTAGTTAATACAGCAAGATGCAGGATAACCCAGTGTTGATGACGCCTCCTTAGGTAGTCTGGCGACATACCCGATAGTAGATAAAGTTGCCCGTTGGTCGGCGCCGATATCTCAAAGTTTCCTGTATGCGCTTTATGCATAGCTGTGCTCATTGCTTCCTCTCGCGCCTGCGCACGCGCTTTTTCCCACTCTTCTTGGTCAATTTCACCATTTCGGTCTAAATCAAATCTATTAAGCATTTTGCTGGTGTTTAATTTCCAATCACTAATGATTTGACCCATATGCTTCTTAACTTCTTTTTCACTGGTGAAATGATGGCGTGTATCCAAATGACCAATTAAATATAGTGGCATTTGCTCGGGTAAGTAGGCCTCTACATAACGATGATTATGTTTATAACTGGTTTTTTTTAACATATGTATCACCTCTGCCCCTTGTGGATTTACGGTACATGTTCCAGTGTCATCGGTTAACTGAAATACGGCATCACTTTGTCTGTAATCGACTAATCGCCACAAGTTTTGGTGGTCACGCGCATAAGCCCATGCGCGATACCATACGCACGGCAGGCCATGCAAAGGTGTCTTGATCGGTGATGTGGTTGATGCAATACCATTAAACTCCACATAACCTTGTGCCGCACCCGCAATAGTAGAAACTGGTGCTTTCGCAATCGCCAAATAACGCCAAAGGTTGAATGCAAATGCTAATAATGCCAATAAACTTAGACCAAGTAATGTCTGTTGCATGATGCCTCTTGAAAGTGCATCAACAAAAAACAAGCCTGCAGATAGCAGGCCTAGGTAGATTCCACATGCGAGTAAATTCACATAATGGCTTGTCCAGCGTTTAAACATTTAGCTATTGAACCGCTCGTTTACATCAATATCTTTGAGTTCTGCCGAGGCAAACTTAAGCAAATTTAATTCATTAAAGCCAGTTAACCTAGCCACAATTAAGTCTGGAAATTGTTGGACACGCACATTATTTACATTAACACTGTCATTATAAAATTCTCTTCTGTCTGCAATCGCGTTTTCCAAACCTGTGATTCTACTCTGCAAAGATCTAAAGCTTTGGTCAGCTTTTAACTCAGGATAGTTTTCAGCTAAAGCAAATAAACTACCTAAGCTACCTTGCAACGCTGACTCTGCTGCGGCTAGACCTACAACATCCCGATGTTCGCGCGCGCTATCCACGCCTGAACGGGCTTTGATAACTTTTTCCAATGTTTCTTGCTCATGTTTCATGTAAGCTTTACATGTATCAATTAGCTTTGGTAACTCATCATTCCGTTGTTTAAGCAGCACATCAATATTAGCCCAAGCCTTACTGACATTATTTTTAATCGTGACCAAACTGTTATAGGTAAACACAAAATAAATAATGATAACTGCTAAAACAATTAGTAACTCCATCTTCATTTAACTCCTATATTTCTCTAGGTTGGATTGTAATTTCATCCCCAAACATCTCTTGGCCAACCTTGCTCCAATAACGTGAATATCGTTTCAACCGCTTATCACTAATTTCTGCATCTGTAAATGGCACCTCTGCTTGCCACTGTACTTTAAAAGGATCCAAGCGCTGCCTAATTTCCACGTTAGGTGTATTTTGCGTTGTTAATTGACCCACGCCTCGTTCATCCAGTACCTGAAAGGTATCACCAAGCCAAACTTCCACCCCTGATAACTCAGCTAAGCAATCAGCGACAAACTGTATACGTTTTAGTGGCCATTTCCCGTGTAGCAAATCATCAAATACAAAAAATTTCGGTAAGGAGTTCTTTAGTAATGGGTGTGCTGCCGACAGCATCTCATCATGAACAAACACCGCTTTTGCTGATTTTGTCGAGAATGTTACCGCAGGCGGTTTCGTCATTTTTCGAGGCAATAAAGGCTCAAACTCACCCTCTGGAAATAGCTTGGCTTCCAACATTTCTACGCTTGCATCAAATGGACAGCTTACCGTGCAATTAGCACAATGCTTTTCGCCTGTATGACGCGCTAAAACATCTTTATTAAAAAAATAAGGTTGATTGCTAAAAGTCGAAGCAACCCATTGCCAAGATAAATGATTCGATGCTTTATCTCCATCCAGTAAATAGTGCTCAAACCAGTCGGCTGCTTCGCGCCAATCAACCTTTAACCAATGCACGATATAAGCTGCAAACCATTTGCGCGCATGGTTGTGTACATAACCATCGTTCATTAAATCCCGGACAAATGAATCCATACATGGCAGCCCAGTAATCATCTGGCGCACATAATCAGGTAGGGGTTTGTCACTAATAGGGACTTTGGACACTTCCAAATTATTTAGTATGCCATTACCTTCTTTGTACCAAACGCGACGCCAATAGTCACGTCTTGCTAGTTCATATATGAACTTTTCGGAGGCGATGCCATGTTGATTGCGTAATTTATCTGCTGCCTCTTTCAACGTCAGACAACCATGTCGAAAATAAGGCGATAGCTTACTAACAGCACCGTTCAGAAAATCACGGTTCCGTGTATACGCCTCTAAATTAAGGCTATTAAGACGTTTAACCGCCTCGTTCCTACCACCAGGCCACTCGTCACTCAAGTGCGTACCCGTAGCTTGCGGAAACATCCTTTTTATATACTGTAAGCGCTCAGCCCTATCACGAGGTAACGCAAGTTTATATGTTTTTCCCATAGCGTATTTTTTTATAATCTTCTGTTAGTTTACACTTATTTCACACTCTTAAGCTTTTACAATGACAATAACGTGTAAGATTATTAATATTAACAAAAAAAAGTGCTAAGATACGCAACAAAAGACAACCTTTAAGAGGTTTTTATGATAGAAGCAATGTGGGTTTGGGGTGCACTAGGGCTCATCCTTTTGTCAGTTGAAATGGCAATTGGCACTTTTGATATTTTATGGTTTGGTATTGCTGCATTGTGTGTTGCTGTCGTCATGTGGCTTTTTCCTACTACACCGCATGCCATTCAATACACTATATTTGCTGCGCTTTCTTTGACTTCACTCGCGGTTTGGCGCCTATATTATAAAAAAACAGAAACACACTCTCGCGTCGGACAGTCTCAAGGACTTGAAATCGGAAGAACTGGAACTGTTATTGAAGCATGTAGCTCACATCAAAATGGGAAAATTCGTTTTTCACAGGGGCTCATGGGCGCACGTGAATGGACTGCTGTCTCTGATCAAGACATTGCTGTTGGCACAGAAGCTACCGTCATTGCCGTAGAAGGCAATGCGCTACGAATCAATGCTGTTTAATATCAATTCATAAGGAAAACATCATGACAGAAGTCAGTATCGTACTCATATTTCTAGCGATTATTGCGATTTTTAAGGGTGTGCG
>JBFIGM010000073.1:0-11206 GCA_041602315.1 Methylophilaceae bacterium
CATTAAAGATATGCACTTCATGCTACAGAAAGAGGTCGTAGAACGCATGGTTGCAACGCCATCGACGCCCGCTTACGGCAGGTTAAGCGTAATGCTGCAATATTATTTGCAAATGGAATACTTGATTACCGTTCCTCCAGAAGCGTTTAAACCTGTGCCTAAAGTAGAGTCAGCTTTTGTCCGGTGTATACCGCATGCAGCACCCCTATACACTGCAAAAGATACAGCATTGTTTGCCAAAATTGTGTTGGCTGCATTTTCACAACGCCGTAAAACAATTCGCAATACCTTGAAACCCTATCTCAACCTAGATGATTTTTTGAAGCTTGATGTTGATTCGCAACTCAGAGCAGAGAATTTAAGTGTTGCGGACTTTGTGTCTATTGCCAATTATCTACAAAGCTAGTTAGACTGCTATAATTCTGACTAACCTTCACCAATTAACATAAAAACTCTAGAAAGAAAGTTATGCGAATCATTTTATTGGGAGCCCCAGGTGCCGGCAAAGGCACACAAGCAACATTCATCACTGAACACTTTAATATTCCACAAATCTCTACAGGCGACATGTTAAGAGCTGCTGTAAAAGCAGGTAGCCCTCTGGGTTTAGAAGCAAAAAGCTATATGGACAGTGGTGGATTGGTGCCAGATGCTGTTATTATTGGTTTGGTTTCTGAACGCATTAAGGAAGCAGATTGTAAAAACGGCTTCCTGTTTGACGGCTTTCCCCGCACTATTCCACAAGCAGATGCCATGAAAGAAGCTGGCGTAATGATTGATTACGTAGTAGAAATTGATGTTCCAGACAGTGCGATTGTAGAGCGGATGAGCGGTCGTCGTAGTCACCCTGGCAGTGGGCGCACCTATCATATCAAATTCAACCCGCCAAAAGTTGATGGTAAGGATGATGTCACGGGGGAAGACCTAGTGCAACGCGAAGACGACAAAGAGGAAACCGTGAAGAAGCGCCTAGAGGTTTATCATGACCAAACAAAGCCGCTTGTCGATTACTATGCAAATTGGGCTAGCAGTGGCGAGTCAGGTGCACCCAAGCATGTAAAAGTTAATGGGCTGGGCGATATGGCCTCAATAAGAGATACCATCTTTAACGCACTTAGCTAATAATTCAAATCAAATGCAAGCACCGTCTTAAATGAGATAAGGGCAAAGCCATGAGCGATCAAAAAGCAGCAGCAGATGAAAATATGAGCAGCAGCTTCCCAGTCATTCGTGCAATCAAATCCTATCAAATTTTAAGTTGGCTAAAACATGGTGTACAAGATTT
Source organism: Methylophilaceae bacterium (assembly GCA_041602315.1). Classification (GTDB taxonomy): domain Bacteria; phylum Pseudomonadota; class Gammaproteobacteria; order Burkholderiales; family Methylophilaceae. Next base: position 1,286 of record JBFIGM010000073.1, read on the forward strand.
ACGGCAAGCCAAATTAGCTAGTTTATTTTATGGCTTTGTTTTTGCTACAGCAGGCTTTTTAATGCATGCTGTTTTATTTGATGCTAGCTGGCTTTTGTCTGGATTGACGACAGGTTTTCTGCTGGTTGGGCCTTTCTTGGCCATGGGTCTGTATGACCTCAGTCGCCGCATGGGACTTGGAGAAACCCCCAATCTTCTACTCACCTTAACGGCATGGCGTGCTAATTTAATCAATGTAGGTATTTTTGCTGGGGTATTGGTTGTTATTTTATTGATATGGGCACGTGCATCATTGGTCATCTTCGCCTTGTTTTTCCAAGGAGGATTACCTACTTTTCTGGATATTGTGCGCACCTTAATTACTTTCCAACAACCTACTTTTGCTTTGGTGTATTTTGCTGTTGGCGGCTTTTTTGCCGCTTTTGTTTTTTCAGTCAGTGTCGTGGCCATCCCATTAATGGCGGACAAGAAAACAGATGCAGTGACGGCAGCCATTGCCAGTTTAATTGCTGTAGTGCGTAACCCATTACAAATGGCACTATGGGCACTAACGATTGTTGCGTTAGTCGTCATTGGTTTTGCAACATTCTATGTCGGGCTAATTGTCACAATGCCTATTATTGGCCATGCAAGCTGGCATGCATACAAAGACTTAGTTCAGTAACAAACAACCAAAAAAAGCCGTCTCAAAGAAAGCAATTAAAGAAGTAAGGGATAGCCATGTCAAAGGCATGCCCTTCAAGTATAATGGCGCTTTTACTTTTTTCATCAAACCGTTATGCAGCAGCAATACCCATTTAAAGAAATCGAAAAAGCGACGCAGGAATATTGGAATAACAACCAAGCATTCAAAGCAGAGAGTAATAGCAACAAGCCAAAGTACTACTGTTTATCTATGTTTCCTTATCCAAGCGGCAAACTCCACATGGGCCATGTGCGTAATTACACGATTGGCGATGTATTGAGCCGCTATCATCACATGAAGGGTTTTAATGTGCTGCAACCTATGGGTTGGGATGCATTTGGGTTACCTGCAGAAAATGCCGCAATTCAGAATAATGTCCCGCCCGCAAAATGGACATATGACAATATTGCCTATATGCGCTCACAACTTAAGTCATTAGGTTTTGCAATTGATTGGTCCCGTGAGTTAGCCACATGCCAGCCAGAATACTATAAATGGAATCAATGGCTTTTCTTACGCATGTTGGAAAAGGGCATTGCCTATAAAAAAACCCAAACCGTTAATTGGGATCCTATAGACCAAACAGTATTAGCCAATGAACAAGTCATTGACGGTCGTGGCTGGCGAACTGGCGCACTCGTCGAGAAGCGTGAGATTCCAGGCTATTACTTTAATATCACCAGTTACGCACCACAATTGCTAGATGATTTAGATAAGTTAACTGGCTGGCCAGAACGTGTAAAAACCATGCAGGCGAACTGGATAGGTAAAAGTGTCGGCGTTCGCTTTGCTTTTACCCATGATATTAAAGATAGCAGTAATGCGCTGATTGATGATGGCAAACTATGGGTATTCACCACACGAGCTGATACGATTATGGGTGTTACTTTCTGTGCTGTAGCTGCAGAACATCCACTGGCTACCCACGCTGCACAAAACAACCCTCAATTAGCTGCTTTTATTGAGAAATGCAAAAAGGGCTCTGTTTCTGAAGCGGATATGGCAACCATGGAAAAAGAAGGCGTGGATACAGGCTTAACCGTCAGCCACCCACTTACAGGCGAAAAAGTACCAGTCTGGGTTGGTAACTATGTCTTGATGTCATATGGAGAAGGCGCTGTGATGGCAGTACCTGCACATGATGAACGCGACTTTGGCTTTGCCAAAAAATATAATTTACCGATTAAACAAGTGATTGCCTCAGGCGAATCCATATTCAATGATGCGTCATGGCAAGAATGGTATGGTGATAAAACAAAAAGCACTTGCATCAATTCTGGTCAATATGATGGCCTAAATTATTCAGAAGCTGTTGATGCAATTGCCGCTGATTTAGCATCAAAAAATCTAGGCGAAAAACAAACCAACTGGCGTTTACGTGATTGGGGTGTATCCCGCCAACGTTATTGGGGCTGCCCTATTCCAATTATCCACTGTGAAGATTGTGGCGATGTGCCAGTTCCAGATGATCAATTACCGGTCAAACTGCCAGATGACTGTGTGCCTGATGGCTCTGGCAATCCACTCAATAAGTTAGAAAGCTTTATCAATTGCATATGTCCTAGCTGTGGTAAGCCAGCAAAACGTGAAACTGACACCATGGATACCTTTGTCGATTCGAGTTGGTATTACGCCCGTTACGCAAGTGGCTTAAGTGACACTGCAATGGTCGACGAGCAAACCAACTACTGGATGCCAGTTGATCAGTACATTGGCGGCATTGAACATGCTATTTTGCATCTACTCTACTCCCGTTTTTGGAGCAAAGTCATGCGCGACCTGGGCTTGGTAAATTATGATGAGCCTTTTGCCAACTTACTCACCCAAGGCATGGTGTTAAACCATATTTTCTCGCGGCGAACAGCCAAGGGTGGTATTGAATATTTCTCACCAGAGGAAGTAGAACTTGTACATGACGCACATGGTAAGACGATAGGAGCCAACCTGTTATCAGATGGCAAGCCTGTCGACTTTCAAGGCATGGGCACCATGTCAAAATCAAAACGTAATGGTGTTGATCCACAATCACTGATTGAGCAGTATGGCGCTGACACTGCCCGCTTCTTTATGATGTTTGCTGCACCACCAGAGCAAACATTGGAGTGGTCAGACACTGGTGTTGAGGGCTCTCATCGTTTTCTCAAACGTGTTTGGAGTTTCGCTTACGCGCTTTCCTCTGAGAACAGATTAGACTTGCCGACAAAACTCAGCAGCAATTTATCGGCTGTTCGACGTGAAATCCATTTGGAATTAAAGCAAGCAAGTTTTGATTTGGAACGTCAACAGTTTAATACTGTTGCCTCCAGTGGCATGAAAATATTGAATGCATTAGAAAAAATTCAAAAAGAAGCCGAAGAAAGCTGGCAGAGTGTTGCTTTTGAGGGCTTATCCATTTTGCTACGCCTGCTCTCGCCACTCACACCACATATAGCGCAAACTTTATGGAAAGAACTTGCTTTTGGAGATGACATCTTAAATGCACCTTGGCCAGAACCATCTGAGGCAGCAATGGTACAAGATGAAGTCAAATTAATGATACAGGTTAATGGGAAATTACGCGGTGATTTACTGGTATCAATCAACACGACTAAACAAGAAATTGAACAATCAGCAGCTGAACAACCGTGTGTAACCAAATTCTTGGTTGATGGGAAAAGTGTGCGTAAAATTATCGTTGTACCAAATAAACTTGTTAATGTTGTGATTGGATAAACCTTGAATATCATCATGCGCCTATACTTGATTACATTGCTGTTAGCTGTCCTCTCTGCATGTGGCTTTCATTTACGTGGGCCCAGTGATATTCCGTTTAAATCCGTCTCTATTGAAGGCAACACCTTAGTGATTTCAAGAGATTTAAAGAAATCATTAGAAACCAGTAATATTGCTATTCTGCAGTCACCTAGTGATGCTGAACTAAGACTCGAGCTTGTTGGAGAGGAAAATGAAAAACGCATCCTATCATTGGCTGGCACTGGTACCGTTAATGAGTATGAGCTATATTATCGAATCCATTACCGTACCAAATTAGCTGGTCAGGACACATGGAGTGATGTGTATACGATCGAATCAAGAAGAGATTACACTTACAGTGATGCCACGTTACTCGCTAAACAAACAGAAGAACAAAAATTGAATGAGAACATGCAAGAGGACGTATTGAATGGCCTCATGCGTAGACTATCATCACTCAAGAAAAAACAATAGCCCGCAGCTGACTATGCAACTAGCTGCTACACAACTTAAACAGCATCTTACAACATCACTAGCACCATTGTATGTATTAACCGGTGATGAACCACTTGGACAATCAGAAGCACTCGATAGTATCCGTAAAGCAGCACGTCAAGGGGGTGCAGAAGAAAGAGTAAGCTTTGTTGTCGAACGTAGCTTTAATTGGCAAACCATAGAACAGTTTGGTCAAGCGTTGTCACTATTTGCCTCTAAGCGAATTTTGGAAATCGCCATTCCAAATGGTAAGCCTGGTGTGGATGGAAGCAAAGCGTTAACTGCCCTTGCCGAGAATCCTATTCCTGATACAACTACCATCATTACTCTCCCTACACTAACTTGGGATGCAAAAAAAAGTACTTGGTTTACAAAACTGCAAAATAAGGCAACAGTGATAGAACTGAATGATGTTGCCCCCGCTCAATTGCCACAATGGATAGCAAAGCGTTTAGCTATGCAAAATCAATCAGTTGACACAGTTTCGCTATCATTTATGGCACATCAAGTTGAGGGTAACTTGCTTGCAGCCCATCAAGAGATTCAAAAACTAGGCTTACTCTACCCTGAAGGTGAAATCAGCGCCGAAGCGGTTAATAGCGCAGTATTGAATGTCTCTCGCTATGATGCTTTTAAACTAGGTGAGGCAGTGTTAGCGGGAGACCCAGAAAGAACGTCACGCATTTTACAGGGTCTACAAGACGAAGGTGAGCAACCAGTATCGGTGATGAACCCCTTGATTTGGGTTTTGCGCCCATTAGTCCGCATTAAGCGTGCTCAAGCCAATGGTGAAAGCCTCAATCAGGCGATGACCAGCGCACGTATTTTCGGCGAACGCCAGCAATTGACAAAGCTAGCACTGTCTCGCTTTAGCATACGTCAATTAGAAGCGGCCTTACAAAAACTATGTGATATTGATAGAATCGCAAAAGGCGTGATGCAAGGCGATGCATGGTTAGAGTTGTCTAGACTATGTTTTGGTTTAGCAAAAATTCGCAGCAGACGTTAATAAGTATAAGTTAAACTGATGAAGAAACTACTATGCAGAATATAAAAGAATACATGGAGGCACTTGGTAAAAGTGCTAGACAAGCCTCACGATACATCGCTAACGCAGACACTAATGTAAAAAATATGGCGTTGACTAATATTGCCAATGCCATCTTAAGAGAAAAAGATACGCTGCTAGCGGCTAACGCAAAAGATATTGCTGCAGCCAAAGAAAATGGGCTTGAGAGTGCTTTGGTTGACCGTCTAACGCTGACTGCCAAAACAGTCGACAGTATGGCAGAAGGTTTATTGCAAATTGCAAGTTTGCCAGACCCAATTGGTCAGATGAACAATTTTAAATACATGCCGAGCGGCATCCAAGTGGGGCAAATGCGAGTGCCTTTGGGTGTCATTGGCATAATTTATGAAGCTCGCCCGAATGTGACGGCTGATGCGGCTGGCTTATGTATCAAATCGGGTAATGCAGCTATTTTACGCGGCGGCTCGGAGGCCATTCATTGCAATCAAGCATTAGCTAAACTGGTGCATGAAGGATTGGAAAAAGCAGGATTGCCTAAAGAAGTGGTACAAGTTGTAGAAACTACAGACCGTGCTGCGGTGGGCGAACTCATCACCATGAAAGACTATGTGGATGTGATTGTGCCACGTGGCGGCAAAGGTTTGATTGAACGTATTTCCAACGATGCGCGAATTGCTGTCATCAAACATCTGGACGGCAATTGCCATGTGTATGTAGATGGTGAAGCTGATGTAGAAAAAGCGCTCAAAATTGTAGAAAACAGTAAAACGCAACGCCTAGGCACATGTAACACCGCAGAATCGTTATTAATTGATCGCGCAATTGCGAAAGAGGTTTTACCAAAAATTGCTGAAATGCTGATCAGAAAAGGCATCGAGATTCGTGGTTGTGCAGAAACCTGCGCCTTAGTTAAAGAAGCCAAGCCAGCAACAGATGAAGATTATTACACTGAGTATCTAGACGCGATCATCTCCTGCAAAGTCGTTGATGGATTAGATGAGGCGATTGCCCATATCAACCAACACTCATCACAACACACAGAAAGTATCGTGACAGAAAACTACACCAAGGCAAGACGTTTCTTGCGTGAAGTGGATTCCAGTAGCGTTATGGTCAATGCCTCTACTCGCTTTGCAGATGGTTTTGAATATGGCTTGGGGGCTGAGATTGGCATCTCTACCGACAAACTGCACGCGCGTGGTCCTGTAGGCTTAGAGGGGTTAACGTCGCTTAAATATGTAGTACTAGGTGATGGTCATATCCGTGGTTAGGCGCGCAACACGATGCGCTTAGTCGGTATTCTTGGCGGTACATTTAATCCTATTCATTATGGTCACTTGCGTATGGCGCAAGAGCTTGCTGATGGCTTAGGTATGGATGAAGTACGCTTTATCCCATCAGCAAATCCACCGCATAAAGATGATGTCATGGTGTCAGCAGAACACCGCGCAGCGATGGTCAAGCTTGCCATTGCCGATAATCCAAAATTCGCTATAGATGAACTAGAGTTAAGCCGAGATGGTGCTTCTTACACCATTGACACACTCATCAGCTTACGCGCGACGCTAGGCAACAATACCGCACTCTGTCTAATGATGGGTAGCGATGCCTTTGTTAAACTGAATACATGGCACCGTTGGCAAGAGCTACTAGATTATGCACATATTATCTTGGTACAAAGACCAGACAATGCAAAACAACAGCCACCACTCCCCAAAGAAGTTCAAGCTTTACTGGAAGCTCACTATACAGAGCAAATCAGCGACTTAAGCAAAGAAAGTGCAGGCTTGATTAACATGCAAGCCATCTCTGCACAAGATATCAGTGCAACACAGATTAGAGATGCTGTGAAACATGGGCAGTCAGTGAAATATTTACTGCCAAATGAAGTGATTGAGTATATTGTGAAACATCAGCTTTATCAGTAATACAATAACTTACAATATACTTTTTAATTCCAGCCAGCATTATTTGCTCCATTGCGATACCATTAACTTTGTATCAGTTGTACAAATCATATTTACTCGGCAAAATTAGCGATAACACTTTATCCTATTAACAGCCTAATTTAAACGTTACCCAACCCACTCCGATACCAACAACGGATCTAAACCAAGCTGCTGCGTAATCGTTTGAATATTCTCTGTCTGAACATCCATCTCAGGGTCTATATGATTCGCTATCCAACCATGAAGCATTAAACCACGTGATTTAATCGCCTCAGCTGTTAACAAACTATGATTAATACAACCTAACCGCATACCAACAACCAAAATGGTTGGAATACCTAATGCAATGGCTAAGTCTGCCATATTGCTACTTGTATTCAACGGTACTAAAAATCCCCCTGCCCCTTCTACAATCACCACATCTGCCATCGCTTGTAATTGTTTAAATGCACCAACAATGACATCAATATCAATAGTGACACCTGCTTTTTCTGCGGCTAAATGCGGAGCGATAGGTTCTATAAAGCGGTAAGGATTTATCAAGTCCATTGGCGCTTGTACATTACTCGCAGCAACCAGCCTTTGCACATCGTCATTTACCCAAACATCATCTATCAATTCACAACCTGCTGCGATGGGTTTCATACCAATTACTTTTAAGCCCTGCGCGGCATATTGTCTCAATAGCAGGCATGTCACATGGGTTTTGCCAATTTCTGTATCAGTACCTGTCACAAAAAATGCTGTGGTCATCAAACTACCCTCTTGGCCTGAAGCTGATGGGTGAAACACCCTCACCTAGTCCATTATCTTGTTCAGCCTCCGCAGTCCAGGCATGGCCGTAAATGACCTCAAAGGTAGCTGGTAGTTTGCCATCAAGTCGAAATTGCTCATATTGAGCGGCTAGCTGTTTAAAAAAGTTTTTTCCTGTTAAGCCTCGCCCACGCCCTTGAGTTGCATTATTGGCACCGATGGATTTTAAATCTGTCATGACGCTTTTTACATTATCATACGTCAAGGTATAGCGCTCAACATCCAATACTGGCGAGCTAAAACCATTGCGTGTTAAGGCATCGCCAATATCATGCATATCAATAAAGCGGCTGACATGAGTTTTGCCATTGTTACTTGCGGCACGAAGCTCTTTAAGTGTATCTGGGCCAAACGTACTAAAGATAAACAGGCTATTCGGTTTTAACACTCGGCTAATTTCAGTAAAACTTTGGTCTAAATCATTACACCATTGTAGAGCTAAGTTTGACCACACAATATCCATACTGTTATCAGCAACGGGTAAGTTTTCAATATCTGCACAGACCAGCCGCTTATGTCCAAGCATTTTGCTTAACCATGATTGCTGTGCATAGGTTTTTTGTAACATTCCGAATGCTAAATCTAATGAGAATATTCGTGCAGACCGATACCGTTTTTGCAGTTGAAAGCTTCCATGACCAGTGCCACATCCTGCATCTAAAATGGTTTGAGGTGAGACCTTAATCAGCCCGAGCCGATCAAACATTTCATCTCGCACTAGTTTTTGCAGAACAGCGGCAGCATCGTAAGTTTCAGCGGCACGATCAAAGGATGCGCGCACTCGCGCTTTGTCGATAGTGTACTCGTCCATTAAGTGTTAGGCTCTAAAAACTGCTCAAGTGCGTCAATAAACTGTTCACTATGAGATAAAAATGGTGCGTGCGCAGCGCCAGAAATCACACGTAAAAACCCTTTGGGTAAGTTTTGCATCATCCAATGCGCAGCTTGCACTGGTGCTAATGTATCTCGGTCGCCATGAATGAGTAAGGTCGGTTTACGGATTTTTTTAGTTTCCTCTCTCAAATCAGCTTCAAGCAAAATATGTAAAGCGCTTTTCAATGTTTTTTGTGCTGGCGCTGGCTTTGCATCAAAACTATTCCGCAACTGCTTAATCGTATCGCGCGCACCACTCGTTTTCATGCATTGCAGCGTTAAAAACTTAATCATCGTCCTTTTATAGTCAACATCCATACTATGTGAAAAATCACTAAAGAAATCTGCACGGATGCCAGCTGGCCAGTCAGGCTTTTCAACAAAACAAGGAGTCGTCCCAACTAGAATTAACCGTCTGATGCGATCAGGTTGGCTAGTCGCTAAATGCTGCGCCACCAACCCACCCATAGACCAGCCCAATACGTCCGAAACACCAGGAATTACCTCTGCTACCGTTTCTGCTAAATTGTATAGATGGTAAGGCTCTACTGGGCGACTATGTCCCATCCCAGGCAGGTCTACTATGTACAGCATGTATTGCTTGGATAAGCGTTTAACTAGCGGCTGCCACACACCACCATGCATCCCCCAGCCATGTATTAGCACCAATGGTTTGCCTTGCCCTACAATTTCTACATGACAGGTCATGCCAATTCACTTTCTGCTTGATTAATGGCTTGCGCTAAGTTGATAACGTCGGCTTCTTTGTGTGCAGCTGAAAGTGAAATACGTAGCCTTGCAGTATTTTTAGGAACGGTAGGTGGGCGAATCGCTGGCACAAGTATACCTTTGGATTGCAAATACTCGCTTAGCTTTAGTGCATCAAGATTACTACCAATTAACAATGGTTGCACAGCCGTTTCTGATGGCATCAACTGCCACTTAGTCAATTTCAAATGTGTTTTTAGCGTTTTTACTAGTTTTTGCAAATGCGTTCTGAGCGCATCGCCTTGCTCGATCAATTGCACGGATCTTGATAAAGTTGCTGATAATGCTGGCGGTGCTGGTGTACTGTAAACATAACTTTTAGCCGTTTGAATTAAAAAATCAATCACCACTTGCTCACCCGCAACAAATGCCCCAGCAACCCCAGCAGCCTTACCTAAAGTCGCCATCATGGTAATTCGTGGTGACGCTAACTGTAAATGATTTAATGTTCCTTGACCATGTTCCCCCAGTACGCCGAATCCATGTGCATCATCAATATATAGATAGGCATCATACTGTTCGCACAAGACTAAATACTCTTTCAGAGGCGCGATATCGCCATCCATGCTAAACAC
>JBFIGM010000074.1:0-10828 GCA_041602315.1 Methylophilaceae bacterium
GTCTGATATTGCAAGCCTAACTAAAAGGGGGTTACGGTCGGGAATCGGTATTGGCACCTTTGCGAATGGAGGGCTAGTGATAGATGGCGGTCGAGGAGTGCAAACAGACATACCCCCAATCATTTTCCAACAGCCATTTCCTTCAGAGTGGCGCATATTGTTGATTTTTGATCATGCGCATGAAGGCTTACATGGTGATGATGAAAAAAAGGCATTTGCAAAACTGAAAGCAGCAGATATTGAAGAAACTTATAGAGTTAACTATCAAATACTCATGCGGGCGTTACCAGCGCTAAAAGAAAATAACTTGAAGGTGTTTGGAGAGGCAATATCATCTTTACAAGCATACACAGGTGATTACTTTGCACCTGCACAAGGTGGTCGATATGCGAGTCAATCAGTTACTGATGTAATCACTTTCTTGTCAAAGCAGGGTATATCTTGCTTAGGACAGAGCTCATGGGGGCCCACTGGCTTTGCAATTTTTGAGAGTGAAACTAAAGCCAAACACTATTTATTCAAGTTGCAATCAACTTTTAGCCAAAAAGAACTGGGTTGGTTGATATGCAGAGCAAGGAATATGGGGGCAATCATTAATAATGGCTGAATTAACCCTAAATTCCATGGTTAATTATGCAATTAATTTGTTTAAGTTGATATTAAAGTATGGTCATTGATATAAGAGCATCGTTGAATATAAACTAATTGATAAGGTTAAAGGTATCCATATGGAAAAAGTTTCGATATTACATCTCATCACAGCAGCCAGTAATGCAAGCCCATTTGACGTGAATATGGCATATGATGCGGGGTTTGACAAAATCATGCCCTACACATCAGTGAGCTTAGAAGAAATAACTGCATTGACGCAAGATGCTATATTTTCTCGTACGACAAGCGGTGTAAAACGTGAAGCATTGTTTTTTGGTGGCCGTGATGTCAGTTTGGCGATAGATATGCAAAACGCGGCAAAAGAGGCGATGTTTTCTCCTTTTGCTGTTTCAACGATGACAGATCCTTCTGGTGCATTTACGACGAGTGGCGCTTTGTTGGCTAAAATCAGCCAGCATTTATCATCTAACCATGATGCGCTAGCTAAGCAAACAGTGGCTATTTTTGGTGCTAGTGGCACCGTTGGCTCTACTTCAGCGTTAATTGCCGCAGGCCAAGGTGCCAGTGTTAAGTTAGTTGCACACGATGGTGTAGATAAAATGCAAGCACATGCTGATATGCTAAAAGCAAAATATGGTTTTACCTTTGAAGTGTTGGACGGTGGTAGTGATGAGGCCAAAGTAAAAGTGCTTAATCTAGCTACAGCTGTTATTACGGCGGCACCTATTGGTGTTCGTGTATTAGAAAGCAAGCACTATATTGGCTCAAAATCACTAAAAGTAATGGCAGACGTTAATGCTGTTGCACCTTCAGGTATCGAGGGTGTAGATGCTCAACATGATGGCGTTAAAATAAAAGACACTGATATACTCGGTATCGGCGCATTGACAATCGGGCAGCTTAAGTATGTAACGCAACAAAAGCTGCTCCAACAGATGATTTTAGGTGAGAAGCCAGTCCATTTGGATTATAACCACGCCTTTAACATTGCATGTGTCCATAGCCAATAATCCTACTATTGTCATTGCTGCTTTATCCAGCAGAATTTATGTAGAAGCCGCTGCAAAGGCTGGCTATGATGTTATTGCTATCGACGCTTTTAGTGATATAGATGTTAAAAAGTTAGCAAGAGAGAGTTTTCAAGTTGACTTAGTTGAAAACCAGCTAAACAGTAGTCGATTGATTGAAATACTGGATGGTCTTAATTTGCAATGTGTTGTTGGGTTTTGTTATGGCGCAGGGTTTGAAAAGCAAACACCTTTGCTTACAGAGTTAAGTGAGCGTTTGCCTGTGCTAGGTAACTCAGCAAAAGTGGTTGATAGCTGCAAAATGCCAGAGCGATTCTTTGGTACTTGTAAAGAATTGGACGTCCCATTTCCAGAAGTGGCTTATCAAAGACCAACAGAAGCTAACGATTGGATTGCGAAAAGAATAGGTGGTAGTGGCGGTGGTCATATTAAGCTTTTAAAAGATAGTGCACAATCGCATGATGCTGATGTTTATTATCAAAAACTACAACGAGGTGTGGTTATTTCTTGCTTATTTTTAGCAAATAAATCTGGAGTTGATGTGATTGGTGTTAATGAGCAGTGGATAGATGGCAGTTTTATTGAGCCATATCGTTATGGTGGCGCTGTTAGCCATGCGGACATTAGTCAAAAAGTAAAGAAACGTTTAATTGATTATGTTCGTCGCTTGAGTAATGCTTTGGGTTTGATAGGGATCAATAGCTGTGATGCCATATACAATGGCGACGATGTCTATGTTTTAGAAATCAATCCAAGATTGAGTGCATCCATGGATCTATATCCGAGTGCTAATTTAATGAAAATGCACATTGCTGCATGTCAGAACAGCCTGGAAGCACAAGATATGGTTAGTGCATCTGGTGCAGCAAGGAGTCGAGCTCATCAAATTGTATATGCCAGACAAGCATTGAAATTAAAAAACGATATAATTTGGCCAGAGTGGGTAAGTGATGTTCCTGCAGCTGGCGCACACATTTACGAAGGCGCGCCCATCTGTACAGTAGTTGCTGAAGCGGAAACAGCATCTCTTGCTAAAGCACTTGTAGCTGATAGGGCATCAATATTAAAACGGAATTTTTTAAATTAAATCATAGGTACTAATAATGAAAATGACAGATGACTCCGATGTGAGTATTAATAAGCGTACCAATCCACTGGTAAAAGATTTGCGAGCTGATGCAAGTGCGCTCAACTTAATAGTAACTGAGCATGAGTCTGGCGCAATGATTGTTGATGCAGGGATTCAAGCGACTGGTGGTTTGGAAGCAGGGCGAAGGATTGCTGAAATTTGCATGGGCGGTTTAGGATCAGTTTCATTGCAAAATGACAGTACATTTAAAAATTGGCCATTAAGTGTGAAGGTGCATGCAAAAAGTCCAGTCATTGCTTGTCTCGGTAGTCAGTATGCAGGCTGGGCACTATCACATGATAAGTTTTTTTCATTAGGGAGCGGTCCTGCACGCGCGATAGCTCAAAGAGAAGATATTTATAAAGAGTTGGCATATAGAGACCGTAGTGCCCACACCTGTCTGGTGTTGGAAACGGACAAAGTGCCTCCCATAGAGGTAATTGAGAAAGTAGCGCACGATACGCGCATCCGACCTACAAACTTAACTTTTATACTTACGCCAACCAGAAGTCTTGCTGGTACTGTGCAAATCACAGCACGTGTCCTGGAGGTTGCTTTACATAAGCTGCATGCAGTGCATTTTCCGTTAGAGCATTTTGTTGATGGTTATGGGGTTGCGCCTATTCCTGCTCCATCTCCAGATTTTCTGACAGGAATGGGAAGAACAAATGATGCTATTTTATTTGGCGGCTTTGTTCATCTATATGTGCAGTGTGAAGATGTTGCGGCAGCAGAGCTTGCACAGGCGATGCCTAGCAGTGCTTCCAAAGATTATGGCAGACCTTTTGCTGAAATTTTTAAAGCAGTTAATATGGATTTTTACCAGATAGACCCACTGCTTTTTTCACCTGCTAAAGTGACCGTAACGAATTTAAAAACAGGTAATAGTTTTTTCGCTGGCAATTTTAATGAAGAGCTACTTGAAAAATCTTTTAATTAATAATTAACAAGTTAAATTATTTAATTAAAGTGATTTCTTAAAATGAGAGTGCCCATTATTACAGATGAGGCAGCGCAGGCTGGTGGTTGGCATGGTCAGGTTTTACAAGCTGCTTTTGCTCACCATGGTCTAGAAGCTGTGTTTGTTGAGCTGCAAGATTGTATGATTGACTTATCAGGTCAGCTACCGAGATTACACCTACCGACTTTTGAAACGTTGCCGGCAATGGCTTTTGTGCGAGGTATAGCAGCGGGTACCTTACAACAAGTCGTCACACGTTTAAACGTCCTACATATGCTAACGATGCTAGGAACAAAAGTTTACAATGATGGTAAAGCGATTGAGCGAACTGTCGATAAAGGAATGACCAGTTTTCTGCTGAAACAACATGGTGTGCCCACCCCTGAAACGTGGGTCTGTGAGTCTCGAAAAACAGCACACAACATAATAGAAAATCAAATAAGTTTGGGTGATACACTGGTAATCAAACCACTGTTTGGTTCGCAGGGTCAAGGTGTTCGTTTGTTAGATAAAAACAGTGCATTACCCTTACCTAGAGACGGTTTTGTTGATGGTGTTTATTATCTACAACGTTATATTGATACAGGAAAAGGTAATCATGACTTCCGTGTTTTTGTTGTCAACGATAAAGTCGTTGCTGCAATGCAGCGAAATGGCTCAGGATGGTTGAACAACGTCGCCCAGGGGGCAAAGTGTGTGAGCATCCATGATGACATGATTTATAATCTTGCTGTCAGCGCAGCAAAAGCCGTAAATATTGATTATTGTGGCGTTGACATTATTCGTGACAAAGACGGCAAGTTATGGGTTCTAGAGGTTAATAGTATTCCCGCATGGGCAGGACTACAGAGTCTTGCTGAAGTTAATGTTGCACAAATTTTAGTGGATGACTTAATAAGTAAATCAAATGGCGCTTAACGCTTTAGCAAAGTTGACAAAAGAACTTGCGCAAATCTACAAAGCCGCATGTCTTGCAGAAATTGAGGCGTTAAAGCCTGGAAATGTGCACGTTTTTGCTGATGGACATGGTATGCAGGTCCATGACTTTATTCAAAGTGCAGAAGCTTCATCCGCAGTCATCGCACAAGCAAACCTAACTCTGGGAGAGCGTGTTTTCAAAAGCATTGAGGCCACGTGGCATGCCGTCAACTGTAATACTAATTTAGGTATTGTGTTGTTGTGTGCACCTATTATTCACGCGCTACAATTAACGCCCACTACCAACTTTCGTGGACAAATCGCGTCTGTACTCAATCAAACAACAGAAGAAGATGCGCAGTGGGTCTATAAGGCAATCCGATTAGCAAAGCCAGCAGGTTTGGGCCGTGTCACTGCACATGATGTAAACGAAGCTGCAGACTGTAGTCTATTAGAAGCCATGCAGGCATGTGCTAATGAAGATTTCATTGGTCGGCAATACACAAATAATTTTTCTGAAATCTTTGAGGAAGGCTTGCCATGTTATCAAACCGCCTTCTCATACTGGCAACGCCCAGCTTGGGCTGCGACGGCAGTTTATCTATACTGGCTTAGTCATTACCCAGATAGTCATATTGTCCGTAAATATGGACATGATACGGCTAACCAAGTAAAGATTGAGGCTGAAAGTCATTATAATGCATTGCTGGCGTTAGATAATCCAAAGTTGTACTTACCTCAGCTATTAGCTTTTGATCGCTCACTTAAAGCTCGCGCAATCAATCCTGGAACGAGTGCTGATCTTACAGTTGCCGTCTTGTTGCTTCAAAACCTTGCCGATATCGGATATATTTAACATTCGTTAACATTCTGGCTTCTCCACACCCATACATACTTATGGCAAAATAGGCTAGGCGTATTGTTTAGGTAAAGCAAATAAGATGAGAATTGTGTTTTTGGAGGACGATGCAGCATTCGCAGAAGAGATAATATCTTCAATGCAAGCGGCCGGTTTTGAAACGGATCACTACACGTCAGGGCGTGAGTGTCTGAAGGCAATGAATCACAATCAATATGATATTGCACTTATCGATTGGGAAGTTCCAGAGATGAGTGGTGTTGAGGTGTTGGAGAGTCTAAAGCTCAAAGGAAGTTACCCGCCAGTCATTTTTTTAACAGGCCGTGACGCAGAAGAGGACGTCGTTGCTGTGATAGAAGCGGGAGCGGATGATTACATTGTCAAGCCTGCAAGTCCCAAAGTGCTTATCGCACGTATCAATGCACTATACAGAAGAGCCAATAAAAATGGATTAGAAAGTGACTTGGTGAATTACGGTGAATTATCTGTCGATTTTGGGAAAAGAAAATTCACGGTTAATGATACGCCTGTAAAGCTAACTGAAAAAGAGTTGGATTTAGCGCTGTATTTCTTTAGTCAGGTAGGTGTTTTGCTATCGAGAGCGCATCTTACAAAAGTTGTTTGGGGTACTACGCCAGATATTGATACAAGAACGCTAGATGTCCATGTTAGTCATTTAAGGAGTAAGCTTAAGTTACTTCCTCAACATGGGTGGCGTCTTATCTCAGTCTATCATCAAGGTTACCGCTTAGAAAGGCTGGATTAAACGCTCATGGTTAAGCAGCAAATGAGTTCATTTAATTTTAGGATTTTGTTTACTAATGTATTTTTTGTGCTGCTAGCTAGTTTACTGCTTGCGCCTCCCAAACTGATGGCGCAGGAGCTTATGTGGCGTTATACAGTCAGGCCTGGGGACAATTTAATTACCTTAGGTAAAAAACACTTAATTAATCCAGATAACTGGAAAATGATGCAAAGCATCAATCAGATTAAAAATCCATACCGAATACCTGTAGGTACGGTCTTGCAAGTGCCTATTACGCTTGTTAAACAAGCACCCGCAAGTGCGATAGTAGTGCTTTCTTCTGGTCAAGTGCTAATACAAAAGACAGCTAATGATTTTGAACCACTGAAGACTGGTGATGAATTGGGTGCAGGTGCGAACATCATCACCAAAGACAATAGCAAAGTGATTGTGCAATTTGCTGATCAGACTACAGTTGAGTTAGGCTCGAACGCATCAATGCAATTAGATTCGATGAGCTTATATAGTGGTGGCGCAATGGTTGATACGAAAGTGCGTCTGCAAAAAGGGCAGATTAAAACGCAGGCCAATCCTCTGCATAGTGAGGGGAATAGCATACAGATCATCACACCGAGTGCGATTGCTGCTGTGAGGGGAACAAAGTTTCGGGTTTTGGCTGATGGGGAAGTAACAACACAAGAGACACTAGATGGTAAAGTAGGGCTTTTGGCTGCTGAGCAAGAAGTCTTAGTCAATAGGGGCTTTGGTAGCAAGGCAGAGCGAGGTCAGCCGCCAAAACCTCCTGTCAAATTGTTGCCAGCAGCAGATACTTCCCAACTAGAAACCTATTTTAATCAGCTACCCGTCATATTTAGCTTACCAAAAATGGATGGTGCAGCTGGTTGGATTGGAGAAGTTTCTTCGGATCAGCAGCTTAATACTATTGTTGCAGAAGCCAAGACTGACACACAACAATTGCATTTTACTGATATGCCTGACGGCCAATATTTTCTTAACTTCCGTGCGCAAGACCAATTTGGTATTTCAGGCTATGAAGCACAACACGCATTTATATTGAATGCACAGCCTAATCAACCAGCTTCTCTAGCACCTAAATCGAAATCACTACTCAGAGATGCACAACCAACTTTGAGGTGGAGTCAGGTTGATGCAGCGGTAAAATATAAGCTAGAAGTGGCTACTGATCATTCTTTTAACCAAATTGTTGAACAGAAAGAGCTGATAGGTAATGCGCATCAATTGGATCACAAGTTAAAACCTGGTATTTATTATTGGCGCGTATCCAGCATTGCAATAAATGAAAATGGTACAGTGGATTACGGTCCTGCAATTAAGTATAGTGAATTCTCCTTCAAGCCTTTACCTGGTAAGCCAGATATCAGTCAGATGGCGATTAAGGTTTTTAATAATCGTGTTCAAATAAAAACTACACCACCGCCAGAAGGGTTGAGCTACATTTTTAACCTAGATAATCCAGTTAATAATCAAAAAAACGTTTGGCAAGAAAGTGGCGCAGAACCTATTTATGAATTTTTATTAAAAGAGTACGGCCCGCAAAAGCTCTTTATTCACTACCAAGATGATACTGGTGCGATTGGCCCTGCAGCTATTTATGAGTTTTATGCAAAACCAGAATGGTAGGCTGATCAGCTTAAGCAGATTGCGTTCAAATGACTTGGTTTCAGCAGGACTTATACTTGTACTATTAAGCTTGACCCTACACCTATCAGGATTACTAAGTCGTGTTGATGACTTGATTTATGATTTAGGCCAACGCTTAGTTGTCTCCAACCCACCTGATGACGTCATTATTATTGCTATTGACCAAGAAAGCTTATTGCAGCTTGGTCGCTGGCCATGGTCGAGAGAGGTCCATGCACAATTATTAGAGCAGTTGAAGCCAGAGCAACCTGCTGTTATTGGTTTTGATATCATTTTTGCCGAACCAGAACAAAGCAACCCGCAAGCCGACCAAAGATTTGCAAAAGCGATGGCTGATGCTAACAATGTTGTGTTACCTGTTTTGCTGGAAAGTGTAAGAGCAAATGGTCAGATTATTGAAACCTTACCTTTGCCTCTTTTTATGCAATCCTCAGCGGATGTAGGTCGTGTACATGCGGTGTTGGATGCTGACAGCATTGCACGAGCTGTGTATCTATATGAGGGAGTAGGAGCGCCTGTCTGGCAACTATTTTCCCAAGCAATCCTTAACATTGCGAAGCGTCAACCTTCAAAAAATAACTTTGAATCTAATAATGCTAAATCAGGGAGTGCTTACACTTTAATTCAGAAAGACAAGAGAAGAGTTGATTTTACAGGACCTCCTGGCCACTATAATCATATTTCATACGCGCAAGTGCTTAAAGGTGAGTTTTTGCCAGAAACATTCAAAAATAAGATTGTTTTGGTTGGCGCCACCGCACTTGGTATGAATGATTTACTAACCACGCCAGTGTCAGGTTTAAGCACACCGATGACAGGTGTAGAGTTTCATGCCAATGTTTTTAATTCATTACGCAATAATACTTTGATAAATACTACGCCATTATGGCTAAGTAGTATGGTCATACTAACCATTTCATTAATGCCACTCTTATGGATGCCCAAAATATCAGCGTTAAGGGGTTTTGTATTCTCGATTCTATTTATGATTTTAGTTGCAATAGCTGCTAGTTTTTTACCGAGGATGGCAAATATATGGCTGCCACCGGCTGCTGCACTTTTGGCTGTCTTACTTGCCTACCCCATATGGAGTTGGAGAAAACTTGAGGCAGCGCAGCGCTACCTAGATTATGAACTTGATTATTTAAAGAAGAATATGGCGCAATCGCATAGCAGCGTATACGAGCCTGCTTCTGCTGGATATGACGCTTTTGACGCGCGTATAGCGCAAGTACGTAACGCCTCAAAACAATTGCGATATTTGAACAACAGTCGAAAAGAAACATTGGCATTTATTTCACATGATTTACGAGCACCGCTTGCTAATGCAATCGCTGTCATCGATAAATACGATGAAGTAAAAGTGCTACTACATAAGCCGTTATCGCAAGCTTTGGGTTTGGCAGAAGATTTCCTACACGTATCTCGTGCAGAAATGATTGATGTAAATGCGTTTGATGAAATTGATTTTGTAGGACTTGTGCATCAAGCGGTAGATGATGCCTATAACGAAGCAACAGAGAAACGAATTAACCTGATTCGAGACATTCCAGATAATCTTGTATGGGTGGAAGGAAATTTTGGTTTATTACATCGAGCAATACTCAACCTCATCTTGAATGCAATCAAGTATAGCCCAGAGAAAACAGAGATCATTGTAAAAGTATCTGTTGTTGAGCAAAGTTCAATTATTGTTTCTATTACAGATCAAGGCCCTGGTATTTCAAATAAAGATCAGGTTAATCTTTTTAAGCGATTTTCTAGAGTGAAAGGTCATGAGAAAACGGCTTCAGGAACAGGTTTGGGCCTTTACTTTGTTAACGTCGTTGTTGAAAAGCACAGTGGGCGTATTCAAGTGAAAAGTGATATCGGTAGTGGGACAACATTTAGTATATCTCTACCTACTGTTGGCGTTGCTTAACTAATATTTTTGCTACTGTTAGCTTTATTATCATATAAACGCATGTCAGCCTCTGCAATCCATTGCTCAGCGGTCAGTTCATCTTTTGACTCAGCAATTCCATAGCTAAAGGAAGCAAAAAAAATTTCGTTACGGGATGATTTGAAAGCGTGAGAAATATATATTTTATATATTCTATCAATCGCTTGTTTCGCAGATGTCAGCGATGTAGCAGGCATTATGATTAACCACTCATCACCACCATATCGATAGAGCTGATCATTAGGTCTCAGGTTTTTATTAATAATCTCAGCTGTAATAGCAATAGTGGAGTCGCCTACAACATGACCATATTTATCATTAATTGCTTTAAATTCGTTCTGATCCAATAATGCAATACTTGCAGTTAGCTTGCACTCTTTAGCGTGTTCAAGCTCAGCATCTAAATTACGCATTAAGGTTAGCCTGGTTAGCACGCCTGTCAGAGGATCTCGCATCGTAAATTCATGAATCAATTGCTGATTAGCTTCTTTAGATGCCACCATAAATTGATAGGCCAATGTTTGATAATTATCCAACTGTTCAAATAATGGTAATCCTGATGTAGGCTGAATTGACTTGGTTGTTTCCTTCCAAAGTGTCTCTAGCGTATGGCGGATCTCAGTAAAGCGATTCATTAAAAGATCGGGAAGTTGTACATGTTTGGGAATAATGTCACTAAAACTTGGTAATGTAGTTGTTGACTGATAATCCTCACCTGTCAATACACAGCGCATTGAATTAATGATCCATTGGTGTCTGGCAAGTAACCACATGCTTGTACCTGATAGCAGGTCTAATGCATGGCTAACTATATCTTCTTGTAGATGGTTGCTCATTGTTACTCAGCTTTACTATATTGTCTTTATATTATTGATAAACTTAACCATGGCTACAATGCAATTAACATTGTTTTGCAAATTTGAGATAGGAAAGCCTAATTAACAAGCAAAA
>JBFIGM010000075.1:0-10783 GCA_041602315.1 Methylophilaceae bacterium
CACAAGTATGGGTACTCAAACGTTCACTGTTATTGATTCCTTTCTTTGGTTGGGCACTGGCACTCACATCTCCCATTGCAATTAATCGATCTGCTGGACGCGAAGCGCTAAAACAACTGGTCTCTCTTGGCAAACAACGCTTGGCTAAACAGTTTTGGGTCGTCATTTTCCCTGAAGGCACTCGCACTTCGCCAGGTGAACGTGGCAAATATCATATTGGCGGTGCCTGGCTGGCCACACATACAAAAACGCAAGTGGTACCTGTCGCGCATAATGCTGGGGAGTTTTGGCGTAAAAATTCCTTTCTAAAATATCCGGGCGTCATTCAAGTTAGTATTGGCAAACCAATGCAAACTGATGGTGTAAAGGCAGATGTGTTAAACCAGCGAGTTGAGAACTGGATAGAAGCCGAAATGAACACTTTTACTCTATAGCCGCATCATGGTGCAAAAATCTATTCAGCTTAATAATGGTGAGACGATTCCATATCAATTGGAGCGCAGACCACGCCGCACGGTTGGACTTAAAATCACTGAAGCGGGTTTAGTCGTTCATGCGCCCAAATATATTTTAGAGTTTCAATTAAAAAAGCTGATTCAGGATAAATCTAACTGGATTATTAACAAACTAGAAGCAAGAAAGAAATATGCAGTTCCTGCTATATCTTGGCAAGAGGGTGAGACCCTGCAATTATTGGGTAATACGATATCTTTAGACGTAGTCTTTGATAGTAAAAACAAGAAAGCAGTGTTTGAGCAAAACCACTTAACCATTGCATCGCCTGAAGCAGGCAATCTAAACGTTATCAAACATAAAGTGACGCAGTGGTATAAAAAACAAGCATTGATTGACTTTAGCCGCCGCTTAGAAATATTGGCTACAAAATTGGGGGTGCCGACTCCGCCGCTTAAATTATCCAATGCTCAATCTCGCTGGGGCAGTTGTAGCAGTCGTGGCGATATTCGCTTGAACTGGCGCTTGTTACAGGCACCACCCCACATCATCAATTATGTGATTTGCCATGAACTTGCGCATTTAAAAGAGATGAATCACTCCGCGCGATTTTGGGCAGTTGTTGGCAGCATTTATCCAGATTATAAAAGTGCCGAAAAAGAGTTAAAGCAAATCAGCCATCAATTACATCGCATGTAATCAATAAACATAATGTAAAAAGGGAGCTATTGCTCCCTTTTGCTTACCACTGGTATTACATCAGTTTTTTCAAATCGCTGGCGATTTCTTCAGGCTTTTGACCATAACCCAAATAAAGTCTTACCTTACCCGTTTTATCGAATACATACATGCCGGCGCTATGATCAATATTATAGTCTGTAGGCGATTTGCCTGGAGTCTCTAGATAATATATCTTGAAGTTCCCGAGTGTCTCAGCTGTTTCTTGTAGGCTACCTCTTAAACCAATAAATCGTTTATCAAATGAAGGCACGAATTGTGCAAGTACTTCTTGCGTGTCGCGCTTGGGGTCAACAGTGACAAACAACACCTGAACTTCATCCGCCTTATCCCCAAGTATTTTCATGGTGTTTTTTAGCTCAAGCATCGTTGTTGGGCAAACATCTGGACAGTGGGTAAAACCAAAAAATAAAACAACCACTTTACCTTTAAAGTCGCTCATGGTGCGTAGCTGACCATTATGATCGGTTAATTTTAATGGTTTTGGAAAATCAGCACCTGTAATATCCGTACCAACAAAACCACCTGAACTCGCAGCACCCTCTCCTGGTGATGCATTACATGCACTCAGAAAAGCAAAGCAAATCATCAAAAAAATGCTTCGAACTAGCTTAAACATAGAATAAACCTCATAAAAAAACAGATTTTAATTTTAACATGCTGAGAAAATTATAACCTTTAGTTTACAATAATGGTTTTGATATTATCTAGGGCAATTACATAATGGCAATACCAGGCTCAATGGCGGACCGTGACGGTCTTATTTGGTACGATGGCGAATTAGTAAACTGGCGTGATGCCACCACCCATGTACTAACACACACACTTCATTACGGTATGGGTGTATTTGAAGGAGTGCGCGCCTACAAAACAGATAAAGGTACTGCAATCTTCCGCTTGCAAGATCATACGGATAGGTTGTTCCGCAGTGCGCATATCTTAGGTATGAAAATGCCATTTGATAAAGCAACGATTTCCGAAGCGCAAAAAACAGCAGTACGTGAAAATAACCTTGAATCAGCTTATATTCGCCCGATGGCGTTTTATGGTGCTGAGGCAATGGGCATATCTGCCAAAACACTATCCACACATGTTATCTGTGCAGCCTGGAGCTGGGGTGCTTACATGGGAGATGAAGCGATTACAAAAGGTATTCGTGTAAAAACATCTTCTTTCTCTCGCCACCATGTCAATATCACCATGTGTAAAGCCAAAGCGAATGGCAACTACATGAACAGCATACTTGCTCATCAAGAAGCCATCCATGATGGTTACCACGAAGCATTGTTGTTAGATGTTGATGGATTTGTTGCTGAAGGCTCTGGTGAGAACGTTTTTATTGTTCGCCGAGGAAAACTTTACACACCAGATCTAACAAGCGCACTAGAAGGTATTACACGCGACACTATTGTGCAGTTAGCTAGTGAGATTGGTTTAGAAGTAGTAGAAAAACGCATCACGCGCGATGAAGTGTATAGTGCAGATGAAGCCTTCTTCACTGGTACGGCAGCAGAAGTTACGCCTATTCGCGAACTAGATAACCGTGCTATTGGTAATGGCACCCGTGGTCCCATTACGGAAAAATTACAAAGCCTCTATTTCGATGTAGTGAAAGGCAAATCTGCCAAACATGCGGACTGGCTAACACTGGTTTAAAACCACACAATCATTTGCAGGAAAGATTGAATATGTCTGATGTTAAAGAATTTGAAGTAACAGCGAAAGACCTGCCCTTGCACTGTCCGACTAAAGAGGTCGCACTCTGGGCATCGCATCCGCGCGTATTTCTGGATATCGCGAAAACTGGAAAGGTCGCTTGTCCATACTGTGGAACAAAATTCAAACTTAAAGCGGGTGAAGTGGTTTCGCACCACTAAGCCGTCAGTATTTAACCATTATTCGTGGATTCAACCCTAGCGCAATTACAAGCAGGCAAGCTACAAGGCAGCAATCAACTGAAACTGTCTTGTGGTCTAACCACCTTCCCCTCAGCCATTTACGATTTAGCTGATACCCTAGAAATACTCGACTTAACAGGCAATGCCCTATCTACTTTGCCAGACGACTTAGACCGCTTTAAAAAGTTACGCATTTTATTCTGCTCATCAAATCAATTTACAGAATTACCTGCGGTACTTGGCAAATGTGAAAGCCTGCGCATGATTGGCTTTAAGGCTAATCAAATAAGCCATATTCCAGAAGAAGCCATCCCGACTGAGCACTTACGTTGGTTTATTGTGACTGATAACCGACTAAGCAAGCTACCAGAAACATTGGGTGAGTGTACGCATTTACAAAAACTCATGTTAGCAGGCAACCAACTAAGTGCATTGCCCGAAAGCATGGCAAACTGCCTCGCATTGGAATTACTGAGAATTTCGGCAAACCAGTTTACCAAATTGCCAGCGTGGCTATTTGATTTACCCAATCTCACCTGGCTTGCCTATGCTGGCAACCCTTTCTCAAATGCCATTGAGAAATCACAAATGCGACAACAGCAAGCAACCGAGATTGACTGGTCAACACTCACAGTTGGCAAGATACTAGGGCAGGGTGCTTCTGGCATTACCTATCAAGCAAATTGGCAACAAAATGGGAACAGTGAAACCGTTGCAGTTAAATTATTTAAAGCAGGGCTCACCAGCGATGGGTTGCCAAGTTGTGAAATGGATGCCAATATCATAGCTGGTGAACACCCAAATTTAGTTGGCGTAAAAGGCGTTATCAGTAATCATCCAGAAGGCATACAAGGCTTGGTGATGCCGCTACTTGATTCAGACTTAACTATACTAGCTGATCCACCTAACTTTGAAACATGCTCGCGTGATGTCTACCCAGCAAAAACCACATTGACGCCTGAACAAGCAAGTCATATTGCTGAAGGCGTAGCCAATGCCATGCAACACCTACATCTACAAGGGCTAATGCACGGCGACCTCTATGCGCATAATATTTTATGGAATGATAGCCAAGTCGTATTAAGTGATTTAGGCGGCGCATCTTTTTTACCAGTACATGATAAAAAAACGGCAGATGCTCTAATGCATCTGGATAAACGCGCTTATCAGGTGCTACTTAAAGAGTTAGCGACCATCACGACTGAAAGCGCTCGAATATGATACACAAACGGCTAGCCTACGCGCTACAGTCTATTCTAATTGTCGGCTTACTAGCTGAAATCTGGTCACAACAATGGTTTAATGCGGTTATTACCAGTGCCATCATTTTAATTACCTTCTCTCCCGTATTGCTGGAGAAAAAGCTGCATGTTTATATTCCACCTGAATTTGTTCTGCTATCCATTGGCTTCGTCTTTGCATCGCTGTTTCTTGGCGAGGTTCATGGTTATTACACCCGCTACTGGTGGTGGGATATCGCGCTTCATACAGGATCTGGCGTCTTGCTTGGTATAGTTGGCTTTCTGTTGGTGCATGTATTAAACGAAACAGAAAAAATCGGCGTCTATATGAAACCAGGGTTTGTTGCCTTTTTTGCCTTCCTGTTTGCAATTGGCATTGGCGCGCTCTGGGAAATATTCGAATTTAGTATGGACAGTATTTTTGACATGAACATGCAGAAAGAGATGCTGGGCGACTCTTCTGGTTTAACCGATACTATGTGGGACCTTATTGTTGACACAATTGGCGCCTTGGTAATGTCGGTGCTTGGGTATGGTTATATCAAAACAGCCAAGAATGAATCATTCCTTGAGCAATGGATTACTCGATTTATAAGAGGTAACCCACGTTTGTTTAGACGTAAGAAGCCACGTAACTGATTGACGTTAAATTTGACTGGAATGACAGTACTGCCTACAAATTAGTGTAAGCAATTATTGCTTGGCTAAAGAATAGAGTTAAATTTTAATCGATTCTTTTAATCTGAATATCGCCCTCCCCCCAGAGCTGTTGAATGACAATGTTTGCCTTATCTGAGGGGCTATTTGTCCAAAACACAACTTCTGGTTGTTGTGACTTATTTACCAGCAGATTGGCTTCTACCAATTTTTTTTGTAATTGCACACTGACGGCTTTACCTGTATCAATAATGGCGATTTCTGGTCCTACAATTTCTGCAATTAAAGGTCGTAAAAATGGGTAATGCGTGCAGCCCAGAACGATGGTATCGGCACCACTAGCTAATAATGGGGCTAAATATTGTTGCAACAAGCGTCGCGTCGCAGTGTCACTAAGCGCACCACTTTCCACGCGCTCAACTAAGCCTTCACAACCTTGCGCAATGACTTGAACACCTGCTCCATAGTGTTCAAGCAACGCGGCGTATTGTGCGCTTTTTAGTGTACCAACTGTGGCCAATACACCGATGACACCATTTTTACTGGCTTGTGCAGCGGGTTTAACTGCGGGCTCCATACCGATAATTGGTACTGTATAACGGGTGCGCATTTCTTTAATAGCAGCAGCTGTAGCCGTATTACAAGCAACAACTAAGGCTTTAACTTGCTGATCCAATAAAAAATCAGCCACCTGAATACAACGTTGAATGATTTGCTCGGCTGTTTTATTACCATAAGGGGCATATAAGCTATCTGCCACGTAGATTAAGGACTCATGCGGCATAATAGCGCGAATGTGTTTTAAAACAGAAATACCACCCACGCCAGAATCCATGACGCCAATAGGGTGTGTATTTGATTGCTTATTATTCAAAATTTTGTGATGCATGATTTATAATGGAACATTATATTAGAAACAATCATAATGGGTAATCGATTAAGTAAGATCTACACACGTACTGGTGACGATGGCACAACAGGTTTAGGAGATGGGAGTAGGATCGCAAAAAACAGCTTGCGGGTGCAAGCTATGGGCGATGTGGATGAGTTAAATGCTGTCATTGGTTTGCTGCTCACAGAGCCCGTGTCAGACGCTGTGCGTACTTGTTTAACTGCTGTTCAGCATGATTTGTTTGATTTGGGTGCAGAAATTTGCATGCCTAATCATGCCATGATAAAACCTGAGCGCATTCAAGCATTAGAAACGAGTTTAGATAGTTTTAATGAAACATTAGCGCCGCTGAAAGAATTTATTTTGCCTGGTGGATGTCGCGCTGCGGCACAATGTCACCTTGCCAGAACAGTTTGCAGACGTGCAGAGCGAACCTTACACGCGCTAAATGAGAAAGAGACTGTAACAGAAGCTTCTTTACAATATCTCAACCGTTTATCTGATTTGCTGTTTGTTCTTTGTCGCATACTAAACAAAGAAGCTGGTCAGCAAGATGTGCTTTGGCAAAACACATCCAACCAATAGAACTAGATAATCTATTAACACATCAATGATAAAAAAATTTTTAAACAAAGTATTTAAAAAACGGCAAGAAGCTGAATTAGCCATTAATCAAGCCGAACGTAATTTACCCAAAGCTGTTGCTCGAATTCCCGTCAAAAAACATAAAATCAACCAAGACTTAATCAGCTCAGCAGCTTTGAAAACATGTGCTGGACTACAAGAAGCAGGCTATGACGCCTATATCGTTGGCGGTGCAGTACGTGACCTATTACTGGACTTCAAACCCAAAGATTTTGATGTTGCAACTAACGCAGAACCTGAAGATGTCAGGAGAGTGTTCCGCCGTTCACGTATTATCGGCAAACGCTTTCGCCTAGTGCATGTCTTGTGGGGAAGAGAGACAATTGAGGTTTCCACATTCCGAGGGCATCATCACAATGAAGGTGATGCTTCAGTCAATGATACGGGCCGCATTCTTAGAGATAATATTTTTGGTAGCATGGAAGAAGATGCTGCCAGACGTGACTTTACTGCCAATGCACTGTACTACAATCCAGTAACCCAAGAAGTGCTAGACTTTCATAATGGCGTAGCTGACGTTAAAGCACGGCTATTACGTATGATTGGTGACCCGACAAAGCGCTATCAAGAAGACCCAGTTCGTATGCTGAGGGCAGTTAGATTGTCCGCAAAACTGGGCTTAAAAATCGATAAAGCGACACAAAAGCCGATTGCAGAATTAGCGGACCTTTTACATGATGTACCGCCAAGCCGCTTATTTGATGAAATGCTCAAGCTGTTTTTATCTGGCCATGCCATAGAGAGTATCAATATTTTGCGTGCTCAACACTTGCATCATGGTCTTTTACCGTTATTAGATGTTGTATTAGAACAGCCTTTGGGTGAAAAATTTGTCATGCTGGCATTGAAAAATACCGATGACAGAATCATGCAAGGTAAGTCATCCAACCCCAGTTTTTTATTCGCTACCCTTCTTTGGCATGAAGTGTTAAAAGCTTGGCAAGAAAACCAAAAGCATGCACCACTATTCCCTGCGCTCTACCAAGCCATGGATGAAGTGATCCAGATTCAAGCAAAAAAGCTGGCTATCCATAATCGGTTTGTTTCTGGTATGAAAGAAATTTGGGCTATGCAGCCACGTTTTGAACAACGCGCAGGTAAACGCCCATTTGCATTGCTCACGCATCCTAGGTACCGCGCGGGTTATGATTTTATGTTATTACGTTGTGAATCAGGTGAGATCTCAGCTGAAATTGGAGAATGGTGGACCACCTTTGCCCATGCCAGTTCTGAGCAACGTACAGCTATGCTGCTACCGAACACAGCTCCTAAAAAACGTCGCCGCAGACCAAAAAGAAAACCAACTGCTAAAAAGGCCGCAGATAGTGCATAGTGCTTATATTGCGCTGGGAAGTAATCTCTGTGAGCCAATCACACAAGTGACCAATGCTATTTCTGCACTTGAGCAAATCCCTAGGACCCAGTTAATCAAGCAATCCAGCTTGTACCAGTCCGAACCAGTTGGCTATGACAACCAACCTGACTTTATTAATGCTGTTGTCGAAGTTGCTACTGATTTAAATCCAGAGAAACTGTTGAAAGAATTACTATGCATCGAAAAAGCTTTCGGTCGTGAACGCCCTTTTCCGAATGCACCGCGTGTGCTTGATTTAGACTTGCTACTGTATGAAAATCTCGTGCAAAAGACGGCTTTTTTGACTTTACCACATCCACGTATGCACCTGAGAAGCTTTGTCATTCTGCCATTAGCAGAAATAGCACCAGACTTGGTGATTAGCTACGATGATATTATTCCTCGGCGCAGTAATGTTGTAAAATTAGCACAGTCCTTCCAAAACGAAAAAATTGTAAAACTGAATCATCATCCAGCATGAGTATTTTTAATAAATTTCCCTTTATCGTCATTGAAGGGCCTATTGGCAGTGGTAAAACAACATTAGCACGTATGTTGTCAGAAAAATTTTCGACACAACTGCTATCAGAAAAAGCAGAAGAAAATCCTTTTTTGGCACGCTTTTACCAAGATGCAAAACGCTATGCCTTGCCAACTCAGTTATTCTTTTTGTTCCAGCGTTCGAGGCAAATTGCTGACGTGAACCAAATGGATATGTTCTCTCAGCCTATTACAGCAGACTTCTTTCTGGATAAAGATCCGTTATTCGCACGATTAAATCTTAATGATGAGGAATATGCGCTTTATCACCAGATTTACCATCATCTGCAGCTTAAATCACCAAAACCAGACTTAGTGATTTATTTACAAACGCCAGTTGAAGCGCTGTCTGAACGTATTGCTGAGCGCAATATTAAATATGAAATAGGTATACCAAATGAGTATATTCAGCGTTTATCGAATGCATATAGTGAATTTTTTCATACGTATGATGCAGCGCCAGTGCTTATCGTCAACAATGAAAAACTAAACATTATTAAAGATGAAAGTGCGCTTGACCTCCTTATTGATAGGATTGGGCAATTTAATAGTCGGCGTGAGTATTTCAACCCTAATTTTGACTAAAGCAATGGCACTTAAGCACATAGAACAACTTATTCAGTCAGGTGAAAAGCTAGCGATGCTAACTTGCTACGATGCAACATTTGCCAAAGCAATGGAGCTAGCAGGTGTAGATATCCTACTGGTAGGTGACTCATTAGGTATGGTATTGCAAGGCGCTGAGAATACGCTGAACGTGAGTATGCATCATATGACCTATCATACAAAAAGCGTTGCTGCTGGAGCACCCAATACTTTAATTGTGGCTGATATGCCGCTAGGTAGTTATGAGCATGATAATGAAGCGGCCTATAAGAATGCAGATTGGCTGATACGTTCAGGGGCACATATGGTGAAGTTTGAAGGTGGTGGCAGCAAAGTCGCTACTGCCCGTTATCTGGTAGAGCATGGCATTCCCGTTTGCGCGCACCTTGGTTTTACGCCTCAATCAGTCAACCAATTAGGTGGCTATAAAATTCAAGGAAAAACAGAAGAATCTGCACATCAAATCATGAAAGATGCACAGGCAATGGACGCAGCTGGCGTGAGTATGATTGTATTAGAAATGGTGCCTGCATCTTTGGCAAAAGCTATTACACAATCAATCAAAGCAGCGACAATTGGTATTGGCGCTGGTGTTCACTGCGATGGTCAAGTACTTGTCTTACAGGACTTACTTGGAATTTACACTGGCCCTGCTGGCAAAGCTCCTGCTGATTTCAAATCACCACGTTTTGTGCGTAACTTTTTGAAAGACACCAATAGCATACAATCAGCCATTTCAGCGTATATCCGCGCTGTCAAAGACGAATCATTCCCTGCGCCAGAGCATAGTTACTAATGCAAATTATTCATGATACTGTGGCGTTGCGTGAAGCACTAGACAAGCATAAAAGGATTGCTTTTGTACCTACGATGGGCAACCTACATGAAGGACATCTCAACCTGGTCAAAATTGCTAAACAACATGCCCACTGCGTTGTTGTAAGCATTTTTGTTAACCCACTTCAATTTGGACCAAACGAAGATTTAGACAGATACCCTCGCACACTTGAAGCAGATTGCGAAAAGCTTGAAAAACTAGAAGCGAGTATTGTATTTGCTCCCAGCGTTGCTGATATGTACCCTGGCTTTGACGGTAAGTCACTTAACCAAACAATCACCGTTACGCCACCACCAATCGCAAATGAATTATGTGGTGCGAGTAGACCTGGGCATTTTGCAGGCGTTGCAACTGTTGTAACTAAACTATTTAATATCGTGCAGCCTAATGTCGCTGTTTTTGGCAAGAAAGACTTTCAGCAACTCAATATCATTCGCAAGTTGGTTAATCAGCTTAATT
This sequence comes from Methylophilaceae bacterium, assembly GCA_041602315.1. Classification (GTDB taxonomy): domain Bacteria; phylum Pseudomonadota; class Gammaproteobacteria; order Burkholderiales; family Methylophilaceae. Next base: position 10,322 of record JBFIGM010000075.1, read on the forward strand.
TTCCTATTGATATCATTGCAGGCGAGACTATCAGAGAGCCTGGCGGTCTGGCGATGAGCTCGCGTAATGGGAACTTTAATGATGCAGAAAAAAAACAAGCCGTGCAACTCTATCTGACGCTCAGACAAATGATTGAGGCTATTAAGCTAAATCAGCTCGATTTTGCAACAATCGAGAAAAACGCTGAAAAACAATTAGAAAAACAAGGATGGATTGTCGACTACATGTCTATTCGCTCATCGGCAACTCTGCATAGCGCTTCCAATAAAGAAGTAGGCAATCTAATTGTACTAGGTGCAGCAACACTGAATGGTACACGCTTGATTGATAATATTGAATTTTTGCGCTAAACCCTTGAATTGATTACAATGCTAACTATCTACAATTAATGGAAAACATGCATGCAAAGAACGATGCTTAAATCCAAGCTGCACCGCGTCCATGTGACGCATAGCGAACTAC
>JBFIGM010000076.1:0-10734 GCA_041602315.1 Methylophilaceae bacterium
ATCAGCGTATTATCAGTCTACCGTATGTGAAAGAGTTATTTGTTCAGCCTGCTTCTGGTGATAATGGCACTTCTTTAGGTGCTGCAACTTATGCAGCGCATTTGGCAGGTGAGACCATCCATAAAATGGAGCATGCCTATTTAGGACCCTCTTTTACTAACGCGGAATGCATTGCCGCATGTGAGGCACATCCTCAGAAACCAAATTTTACACTTGTAGAAAATGGGCCGCAAAAGGCAGCAGAGTTGCTAGCACAAGGCAATCCTTTGGCTTGGTTTCAAGGACGCATGGAGTTTGGTCCACGTGCATTAGGCTGCCGCAGCATTTTGGGCGACCCGAGTTATCCAGGTGTTGCTGATCGCATAAATGCGCAAATCAAGTACCGCGAGCGTTGGCGACCATTTTGTCCCAGTATGCTGGATACTGTTGCCGAGGATTTGTTACAGACAAATCACCCAGCGCCCTATATGACGTTTACCTTTGATGTGAATCCTGCTTGGAATGATCGTATTCCTGAGGTTGTGCATGAGGATGGAACTGCACGTGCTCAAGTAGTCACACGTGAAACGAATCCGCGTTATTATGCGTTAATTGAGCATCTAGAAAAATTACGTGGCAATGCCGTTGTGCTTAATACATCACTTAACAGGCGTGGGGAACCAATGATTTGCAGCCCGACTGATGCTCTGAATATGTTTTATGGCTGCGATCTAGAGTATTTAATGATGGAAGATGTATTAGTCACAAAGAAATGACATACCTTTATCCCGTCATTTATTGATTGTGCAATTATTAACACCTCTCTGAGTCTTGATGGCGTTTGACGGTGTTCACCACTTTAAGCGATAATTGCTTGATAAATTAAATTAAACTGCCACTTAGCGCGTGGCATCATTAACTGAATTGAGTCTAGTATGAAACAATCCCATATAGAAGTTACAGAACGTATTATCGAGGTTAGTCGCCCGACGCGAACTGCCTATTTACAACGATTGGACGAAATAGCAAACCGAGATAGAGGTGCAGATCGACTAGGTTGTGCAAATGTAGCGCACGCCTTTGCAGCGATGCCATCGAATGACAAATTTAAAGTCGTCGCAGAAAAAGCGCCTAACATTGGTATTGTGACTGCCTACAATGATATGTTGTCTGCACATCAGCCTTACGGATCATATCCAAGCATTATTAAAGATGAAGCAGCCAAATGGGGTGCTACTGCGCAGGTGGCAGGTGGCGTGCCAGCAATGTGTGATGGCATCACACAAGGCGAGCCAGGAATGGAGTTGTCATTATTTAGCCGCGATACCATTGCGATGAGCACAGCAATTGCATTGTCTCATGATGTTTTTGATGCTGCCTTATTGCTAGGTGTTTGTGACAAGATTGTGCCAGGGTTACTGATTGGTGCTTTACATTTTGGTCATCTGCCATGTGTTTTTGTTCCCGCTGGCCCAATGAGTACAGGAATTGATAATACCTCAAAGTCAAAAGTTAGAGAGCAATATGCGCAAGGCTTGATCGGAAGGGAGGAGTTGTTGGCTTCTGAGTCAGCAGCTTATCATGGTGCGGGAACGTGTACTTTTTACGGTACAGCCAACAGCAATCAAATGTTGATGGAGGCTATGGGCTTACATGTACCTGGTTCTGCATTTATTCACCCGCATGATGGTGTGCGAGAATTGCTCACCCGTGAAGCGGTAAAAATGGTATTGGAAAACACCAAGAAAGATCATTACACGCCAATTGGTAAATTAGTTGATGAGCATGTCATTGTGAATGCAATGGTTGCGCTACTGGCGACTGGCGGTTCAACCAATCATTTAATTCACTGGGTGGCTATTGCACGTGCAGCAGGCATTATCATTGATTGGACAGATTTCTATCACTTGGCAAAAACAACGCCATTACTTGCAAAAGTTTATCCAAATGGCGTCGCTGATGTTAACCAATTCCAAGCTGCTGGTGGCCCAGCATTTGTGATTCGTGAGTTAATTGATGCTGGCTATATGTATCCAGATGTATTTACAGTTTCTTATGGTGGGTTGCGTGATTATGGCAAGTTGCCCGTCAAAGATGATGACAAATTAGTATGGAAAGACTTACCAAAAGAAAGTAAGGATGAGTTAATTGTACGGACAGCTGAGCATCCATTTGACCCGTCTGGCGGTTTACGTTTATTGAAAGGTAACCTTGGCCGTAGCGTGATTAAAATTTCAGCCGTACCGGAAGACCGTCACATTATTGAGGCGCCAGCCATTGTCTTTGACGCACAAGAAGAATTACTCGAAGCTTTTGATCGAGGAGAGCTTGAGAAAGATTTTGTGGCTGTTGTCCGTTTCCAGGGTCCTAAAGCGAATGGTATGCCTGAGTTACATAAATTAACACCGCCTTTGGCAGTTCTGCAGAATAAAGGCTTTATGGTGGCTATTGTAACGGATGGACGTATGAGTGGTGCTTCAGGAAAAATTCCTGCGGCTATTCATTTAACGCCAGAAGCTTCCGCTGGTGGGGCATTAGCAAAAGTGCGCACAGGAGATATTGTTCGCTTAAATGCGAAAGTCGGCATGGTGAACGTGCTGGTAGATGAAGATGAATGGGAAGAGCGTGAAGTCGAAGAGCTCTCTGATGATAAACGACATGCTAACGAGCATGGCATTGGTAGAGAGTTGTTTGGTGGTATGCGTAAGAATGTGTTGTCAGCCGAAGAAGGTGCTATCACTTGGCTATAATAAGCTTGAAAATTTAATTAAGGCGGCGTTACTTTCGCTGGTCGTACATTTGTAGTGACTGCGTTCAAATGCCTTGCCTCAATTGATTTTGAAACTAATTAACAAATTGTTATAGCTACAAAAGGTTTTATTAAATAAATTATTGAGAGAAACATGAATACATTAGATTTAGCAAAAGAAGGTCCAGTAATCCCTGTTATCGTGATTAATAAAGTTGAAGATGCAGTGCCGATGGCAGAGGCTTTACTTGAAGGTGGGATTAAAGTGCTAGAAGTCACTTTGCGTTCACCAGTCGCACTAGAAGCGATGGAGCAAATAGCCAAACATGTGCCAGATGCAATTTTAGGTTCTGGTACAGTCCGTAATTTACAAGATGCAAAAAATTCACTGAATGTTGGGTGCAAATTTGCTGTGAGCCCAGGTTATACATCAGAGCTAGGTCAGTATGCACGTGAAATTGGCCTACCATTATTACCAGGCGTTTCTACTGGCTCAGAAATCATGACTGCGAACGCAGATGATTATTACTTTTTAAAACTATTTCCTGCAGTAGCTGTAGGGGGCATTAACTTGCTCAAAGGTTTTGCTGGGCCTTTTGCCGATGTGAAATTCTGTCCTACAGGAGGCGTAAAAGTTGAATCTGCGCCAGAGTTTTTGGCATTGCCAAATGTCGTTGTGTGTGGCGGTACTTGGCTTACGCCTGCAGATGCCGTGGAGAGAAAAGACTGGGCACATATTACAAAATTAGCAAAAGAAGCGAGCGCGATTAAGCCTGCCTAAGGATTAATTTTAGTATAATCAAGGTTTTGTACAAAGTTGTGCAAAACCTTTTTTATTTTGAGTAGACATGATTGAGAAAATAGTTTGAGTATCAACTTAAATAAATATAGAACGATCGTTTTTGATTGCGATGGCGTCATTCTTGATTCTAATGTTACGAAAATCGATTCATACTTTCGAACAGCAAAAAAATTAGGCGCAACAAATGAGCAGGCACAAGCATTAGTCGATCACCATGTAGAGTATGGTGGCATTTCACGTTATCCGAAATTTGTTTGGTATATAGAAGAAATCTTACAGCAAGAAGCTACTAAAGAGGCAGTGCAGGAGTATTTAGATGCTTTTAGCCTTGCCGTTTCAAAGGGCCTCATGGGATGTAAGGTAGCAGATGGCTTAGGCTCTTTACGTGAGGCCACTAAAGATGCTAACTGGTTGGTTGTCTCTGGCGGTGACCAGTCAGAAATTCGAGAGTTATTTAGTAAACGTGAACTATCGGCTTTATTTGATGGTGGCGTATTTGGTAGCCCAGACAATAAAGATGAGATTTTCAAAAGAGAGCAAGCCAATGGCAATATAAAAATGCCAGCTTTGTTTATTGGTGACAGTAAATATGACTATGAATCGTCTAATAGAGCAGGTTTGGATTTTGTCTTTTTAAGTGATTGGACGGATGTGCCAGATTGGCAAGCGTATTGTAAATCGCATCAAATTAACGTATGCAAAAATATTAAATCATTACTACCATGATTACATTTTTGAAAGATTTTTATTTCCCGAGCCAACTGTTGACAGACCATGATTTCAACAGTATGTGCGCAGGAGGCAAGGTCTTAGAACAAGATGAGCGCGGCGTAAAAGTTATACAGCTAACGAGTGGAGAAATTCTAAAAATATTTAGAGTTAAAAGATTGCTAAGTGGAACTAACCTTTATTCATACGCAAGAAGATTTTGCAGAAATGCAGTGAGGTTAACGAGACTGGATATTCCTACGGTCAAAATTAAAGCCTTATTTTATTTTGATAGTAGTAATAACACAGCTGTGTTGTATCAACCCTTAGAAGGGGAAACGCTAAGGCAGATCGTTCATAATAATGACTTTGATTTAAGATTAGCAGATGACATGAGTGATTTTCTAGCAGAGTTACATCAAAAAGGTATTCACTTTCACTCCTTACATACAGGTAATGTTGTACAAACACCAGATGGTGATTTAGGTCTTATTGATATTTCTGATATGAGTATCTATCCGTGGCCACTCTTTTGTAACACAAGAGTAAGAAGCTTCAAGCGACTATGTAAGTATCGGGACGATATTAGTAAACTTGGAGAGGCCTTCTGGAACCATTTTTTGGGTCAATATTTTGTTAAGAGCCGATTAAGTAATTCGTGTAGGGATAAAATCAAACGTGAGAATGCAAAACTTAGGCTATTTCGATAGTGTAGGAACTGGAGAGTAATTGTGTGGGTTCTACATATTTGCCATAGCTACTATCCGCCATTTTTAGATTGTGCAAGGCAATATAATGCACTGTTTAAGGATACGCCATATAAAGTAATGACAGTTTATTTGACTGGCGATCAGAATGCAGATGTTGAGCGTGACACCCAGTCGGATGAAGTGGTGTTTTTGGGTTACAAGAGTAAACAAGTTCGTGGCTTAAAGTTAGGCGCAATTGCCAAAATCAAAACGATTGCCAAACAAAAGGATTTTCTATTCTGCATCGCACACCGTGTCAAACCAACTTATGTGGCGTTATTAGCGACAAAGCTGCCAGTAATAAGTGTGCATCACAACTACAATGATTATAGTCGATGGTCTAGAAGGCTTTTCGTGAATTTTTTTCAACATAGGTTACTGATGCTAGGTGTGTCTAATTCGGTGCGAGATGATTTACGTAGAGATTTAAAAGGATGGCAAGAGGGCCGAATACAAACACTTTACAATCACATTGATGTAGAAGCCACGCAAGCACTAATGCAACCAAAACATGAAGCAAGACAGTCATTAGGCTTACCACAAGACGCTTATATAATTGGCAATGTTGGCAGGCTCCATCATGATAAAGACCAAGCCACACTTATCCATGGTTTTCATCAGTCATTACCAAATTTACCACCTAATAGCATTTTATATATCGCTGGAAAAGGCCCACTGGAAGAGGACTTGAAACAATTAATCGCTCGCTTAGATTTGAAAGACAAAGTAATTCTGGCGGGTAATGTTCCCAATGCAAAACGCTTCTTCAAAGCATTTGATGCGTTTGTATTAACCTCGGATCGAGAGCCTTTCGGGATGGTGCTTCTTGAGGCAATGGCAGCTGAATTACCTATCATATGCAGTGATTGTGGTGGTGGTGCTGAGGTGGTAAGAGGTGTTGGTCAGTTGTTTTCGTTTAGAGATGTTGAGCACCTGAAAAGCGCAATTTTAGGGATAAGTTATGGTGATCAAAGGAGTTCATCAACTAATAAATTGAATAAAGTGTTCTCAGATGAAGCTGTAAAAGAAGCATTTTGGAGGCTGAGTTTTGTAGAGGCGATTGTGGATAAAGAAAACAACTAAAATGACAAAGACTGCAAAGCTACTAATTTTTGATGCAATAGCTGAACTGCCACTTGGAAAAGAAATGCATGAAGCATTTCAACAGATTGGCATAGAAAGTATTTACGCTGATAGCCGCGATTTTAAGCAAAAAAAGTTTTATAAATTTAGGGGGGCATATAGAAAAGCACTCAATAGAATGGAAGGTGGGGCGGATCGTTTTTATCATTTTCCTAAATTGGTTGAGCAATCGTTTGAACAACATATTGCTAAAGCACTGCCATCACATTTGCTTATAATTGGCTGTCTATACAAATACTTGAAGCCAGCATTCCTTAAAGAATTACAATCAAAATATCACTTCAAAATCTATTTGTATGACACAGACAGCTGTAACTTATATCCAAAAAGACGTGAGTTCCTTTTCTTTATTGATAACGAATTACCCATTTATGACGAGATATTTTCATTTTCAAAAGTAACAACTCAATTTTTTGTAGAGACTAAAAAACTTAATGCGAGTTTCCTACCTTTTGGAGCTAAACCAATTAATCCACAAACAGAGACTAAAATTGAAATCAATGCGCTTTTTGTAGGTAGTGCAGATCTAAGAAGAATTTTCTTATTAGAAAACATTAAAGAGGTCGTAACAATTTATGGTAATAGATGGCGGCGGAATTATCCTTTGATGTCTGATGGTCTAAAGAAAGTAGTGACGGACGAAACTGTTTGGGGTGAACGATTACATGCATTATTAGCAAGCGCTAAGATTGTTATTAATATTAACCGTACACATTTTTATGGTGCTGGAACTGGCGTCAATTTAAGGGTATTTGAAGCTCTGGCTGCGGGTGCTTTCTTATTAACTGATTATTGTGACGAACTAGAAGATTTGTTTGAGGTTGGAAAGGAAATTGAGGTTTTTAAGTCAAATCAGGAGTTAGTTTCTAAAGTTAGTTATTATTTAGCGCACCCTTATAAGCGACAAGAGATAGCGCGGCGAGGCCATGAACGATTTCTGAAATATCATACTTGGCAAGCACGAGTAGCAGAAATTAAAGTAAAGATGAATTAAAGTTGATAGACTATTTGTGCTGTGTTCTAACCAAAGCCAACTGTTGCGAAATAATTAAAGCTAATGGAATATGGTAAATTAACCATCTTTGGTTAGGGCTGTGAATAAAGCTGTTGCCATCAAAACATAATGCGAAAACCCCTACTATAAAGTACCATCCTAACCACGGTTTAGTTCTAAATCCTTCTTTAATACCATAATACGTTAATACTAATAATGAGATAAAACCAATGAGACCAGCTCTGAAGAACTGCGTCACAAACTGACTATGCGGAGTGGGCATTGTTTGACCATCTGATGAAATGTACTGAAACTCATGTGCTGGCCCGCAACCGAACCAAACACCACAGTTGAAAGTTTCTGCAATGTATCCAAGCCAGATCTCTAATCTGTAAAATTTTCTTGTTAGTAGGCTTTCTCCAACTGGGGTGTACAGGAGTATTCCTACAATAGCAACACTTATCATTACTAATAAAAAATTACGTAATACATGTGTTGAGGTATCAGTTCGTCGAAATGAAAAATAGGATAACAACATAATAAGCACCCAAATACCTATAATGCTCCTCGTTTGCAAAATGATTAAAGAAAACGATATTACCAAAACGTGTGCAATTATTACCGCTGATTGCTTGCGAGCGTTTAATCCAGTATAGGTGATGATTGCAAGCATTGCGCCCATAGTATTTGTGACATAGATTGGATTCTCAAGTTTTCCACTTAAATCAGCCAAGCGATCGCCAAAGGACCATACGTTTCCAACATACTTCCAGCCCATATTGATAATCACATAAAGAAATATCATTATAAGAAAGGACCATGCAGCTTTATAGGCAGTTTGATTGTTCACTTCTGGCAATCTTGCGATGGCAAGATAAAACAGCAAGACAATCCCACCAAATTTGAGCTGCCTTAAAGGGTCGCCGGTACCAAGCATTGCAGCTAATGCCAGTGTCAGTATTGTGATTACCAATAAAATGCTAAGACGATTTTTAAAAAAAACTGCTAATTCGCTCAGACTTAATGTAAGCAATGTTGGTAATGCTAAAATCACGTAGCTAAAGTTATTATGTTTTTGCGATCCAGTAATAACTAAAAAACTTATGATCCAAATACTAATAGCGAATACTGCAAATTTCTGGCTACGTATAAATTCTACAAATTTCATCTTATAATTAGTTTTTTATTTATTAGTTCAAGATAGCTTTTTCGATAATTTTCAATTGAGTGATATTTGACCAAATATTGAAAAACAGACTCCCCTTTGGCCATTAGGTCTTTTGGGTTGAGGCTAAGGTATTCCCTGAAAGCATTTGTTAATTCATTTACATCACTTGTTTTTACTAATATCCCCCCAGCTTGTTGAACTATGTCATGCATTTCAGGAATATCAGCGGCAATGACTGGCAAATGGCCACTCATGCCTTCCATTAACGCCAAAGGAAGTCCTTCTTTTAATGATGGCATTGCCCAGATGTCAAATGCACGTACATACTGTAGTGCATTTTCTTTAAATCCCACTAGATGAACTCTATCCTGAAGGCCATTCGCAGCAATTTGACTTCTTAAGTTTTGCTCCTCTGAACCTCGGCCGATTATAGCAAGATGAGTATCTGGAAATTCATGTTGAATATTTGCCAAAGCTGAAATAAGGAAGCGGTGACCCTTGCGTGAAAAAAGCTGGCCAATTGTGCCAATAATCCGTACTTTTTCTGGTAATCCAAGTTTAGATCTTGCGGATTGTTGATCAAGCTGAAAAGATTCCGATTTGCGAATATCTATTGCGTTTGGAATTGTATGTGTATTCTCTTTTGTGAAACCGCTCTGATAACTGATGAGGTAATCTCTGACGGCCTCTGATACTCCAACAAATTGCCAGCTGTCATCAGCAAATAGTTTTACCTGTAATCGGCGATACGGCCGATTGTACTCATTCAGTACATGAGAAATACCAATACACAATGGTGCTTTTACCAATTTATTTAATTGCAGCATTAAACTTACAGCTTTAAATCTATTACAAATAATGACATCGAAAGCATTTTTTTTACAAAATTTATATAGCTTCCACAAAGCTAAGAGTCTTAGCCCTTTCATGTTGTTGTCAGAAAGACCGAAATAATGTTGGTACTCTGCAATGCTTATTGGCTGTAGTTGGTTTGGCTTTCCAGATAAGTAAGCGGATGTGACCTCATAAGAGTCTTTAGGTAGTCCTTTGATGATTTGTTCAGCAAGATCAGAAACATCAATGGATTTAACGTTGTAATCGGGATGTAATTGTAAAACCTTAATTCGCTTTGACATGCTTATCTCACTGTATATTTTTTAGAATGATTTCTGGGTATAGTTTTTTTAAACAGTTCAAATGTTTTAGCGGACATTCTCTTTTAAAACAAGGGCTACATTCTAAACCTAAATACTCAATCACAGCTTCAGGATGCATAGGAGGTGTATGATGCGGGTCACTAGAACCATAAATCGCGATAAGTTTTTTATCCAGAGCTGCAGCTACATGCATTAGCCCTGAGTCATTGCTAATAACGGTGTCACACAATGACATAATGTCAATTGCGTCGCCTAATTTGGTTTTACCACCTAAATCAATGCATCGCGACTGGGTGATTTGGTTAATTTCACGTGTTATCGCTATGTCTTTATCTGAACCAAATAATAACACTTGCCAGCCATGCTCAATTGCATGGATTGCAACTTCTGCATAATATACAGCAGGCCAGCGTTTTGCTTCTCCATACTCGGCGCCTGGGCATAAGCCTAATACTTTGCCATTGGATAGTTCGACGCCTAAATCTGTAAGTGATTGAATAGCATTGTTATAATCTGCAATGAGTTTAGGTTGCGGTATTGGCGGTAGCGTTTGATTCTTATTGATGCCTAGCGCAACAAATCGATCAACTGTTTTCGGTAAAAACGCTTTATCTAATGGGCGAATATCATTCAATAAACCATAACGCATTTCACCTAAAAAACCAGTCCTTTTTTTGATGCCAGCAACAAACGGTAAAATGGCAGATTTTAGAGAGTTTACAAGTGAGATTGATTGACTGTAATGATTGTTTTTTAAGCGTTTTCCAAATTGTATACGTTCCATTAAGCTAAGCTGTCCATGCTTAAACGGTAAGGCAATTTTACCCGTCACTTCTGGCATTCTATCTAGCAACGGTAATGTCCAAGCAGGTGCTGCCACATCAATTTGTACATCTGGATCTTGCTGTTTGAGGATTTGGAATAGACTATGTGCTAGCACCATATCCCCTACCCATGACGGCCCCATCACTAATATTTTATTAGATACCATAAATGATTTAGCTATTAAGCTTATGAATAATATTAGTGGTGCTCCGACCAGCAACTAATTCAATTAATGCGATTTCTCCACCCCAGGACTCCACCTCTTTGCCACCAACTACTTGGTCTGCTGTGTAGTCACTCCCTTTGGCAATCACATCAGGTTTAATTTTGTTAATCAGATTTAATGGTGTGTCTTCGTCAAATAATATCACTGCATCAACTGACTCTAATGCTGCCAATACACGAGCACGGTCATCTTCATTGACAACAGGTCGCTCTGGACCCTTAATTGCACTTACGG
>JBFIGM010000077.1:0-10627 GCA_041602315.1 Methylophilaceae bacterium
ATTATCGCATCAACTGCTGGTGCCTCTTTGGATACGATTGATAGCGTAGTCAGTTTTTTTGCCCATCGTCAAAAAGAGTTTGCTATTTTGCATTGTGTGGGAGAGTACCCAACGCCTGATGAGCATATGAACTTGTCTCAGTTAGATTTATTAAAAGCACGTTATCCAAATACACGCATTGGCTTTTCAACACATGAGAACCCAGATAATGTGGATATCATTAAATTAGCGATTGCTAAGGGTGTGAACATTTTTGAGAAGCATGTAGGGCTTGCAACCGAAACGTATGCTTTAAATGCGTATTCAGCTTCACCAGAGCAACTTGATGCTTGGTTAAGTGCGGCACAGCAGGCACTGACTATTTGTGGCAATGGGAGTACTAGACAAAATAATAACCTCGTTGAGTCAGCAAGTTTACGTTCATTACAGCGTGGCGTTTTTGCGAAAAGAGTCATTAAAAAAGGTGAGCTACTGACTGCTGATAATACATACTTTGCCTTTCCCCCAGAGCAAGGGCAATATACAGCTAACGACTGGTCTAAATACAGTCAGTTTAATGCTACAGAAGATATTCTTCCCAATATCGCAATATCACCTGCCAATTCTGAGCGCATAGAAACGCGTGCAAAAGTATTAAATATTGTTCAGCGGGTAAATCAATTTTTAAGAGATAGTCATGTTGTCGTGCCGGGTAGTGCAGACCTAGATATTTCACATCACTATGGGTTGGACAAATTTGATGAAGTTGGGCTCACATTGATTACTGTTGTGAATAGAGACTACTGTAAAAAGCTGTTGGTAACTTTGCCAGGCCAATCTCATCCTGAGCAATTCCACAAAATTAAAGAAGAGACGTTTCATGTGTTGTATGGTGAAGTGGTGCTAAGTCTAGACGGGGTAGAACAGACTTGCCGCCCTGGAGATGTGGTTACCGTAGAGCCAGGTACTCGACATGCATGGGTGAGTGACACAGGTGCAGTGATTGAAGAAATCTCAACAACTCATGTCGTGAACGACTCATATTATACAGACGAAGCGATTATGGCAAACAAGACGCGTAAAACATCACTGACTTACTGGATGGAAGCATGAGTGGACAAGAAAGCTATCGAGTTGCCGATTTTATTGCAGACTTCATTGCCGATATTTGTGTAAAGCATGTATTTATGCTCCCGGGCGGTGGTGCCATGCATCTCAATGATGGCTTGGCCAAATGTCCACGTTTGATGCCAGTGGCATGCCTGCATGAACAAGCAGCCACGATATCGGCCGAGGCTTATTCGCGAATTACTGAAAATATCGGCGTGGCTATGGTTACAACTGGTCCAGGCGCAACCAATACAATCACTGCAGTCACCGGGGCATGGATAGAGTCTGTGCCTTTAATGGTTATTTCAGGACAGGTTAAACGGGCAGATATGCTGAAAGATGCTCCTTTGCGACAAAAGGGCGTGCAAGAGGTGGATATTGTTCGCATGGTCGATAGTATTACCAAATTTGCAATCACTGTCACAAAAGCAGAAGATATTCGATATCTTATGGAGCAGGCTTACTATTTGGCGAGAGAAGGGCGGGCAGGACCTGTCTGGATAGATGTGCCGCTAGATGTACAGGCGACACCAATAGAGCCTAGTACTCTAAGGTCATTTAACTCGCCTGAGGCAGGTGGTGAGCAAGCCCTGAATGACAACTTAAAAACGCAAGTTCAAGAGGTGCTATCGTTATTGCAACAGGCGAAGCGTCCATTGATATTTGCAGGTCATGGTGTGCGTCTATCAGGCGCAGCCAAACTCTTCAGAGAAGTAGTGGAAATGTTGGGCATACCCGTTGTAACGACTTGGAATGCGATGGACTTGCTACCGTATTCTCATGACTTGTGTGTTGGTAAGCCAGGCGTTGTTGCGTTACGTGCACCTAATTTTGCCGTACAGAATTGTGACTTATTGATCAGTATTGGTAGTCGTTTGGATAATATTTTGACTGCTTACAACCCGCGTGGCTTTGCACGCGCTGCAAAGAAAGTAGTAGTCGATGTGGATATCAATGAGATCAATAAATTAGATATGGATATCGCGTTACCAATTCAAGCCGATGCGAGTGACTTTTTACAAGTACTGGGCTTATCAATTCCAGATATAGAGCTGACACAACAAACTGATTGGCAAGCACAGTGTTTAGCTTGGAAAAAACGTTATCCTGTTAATGATGGGCAGCCTTTTGATACTGAAGGTGCCATTAGTCATTATCATTTTGCTGATGCAATCTCTGATGTGATACCCGAAGCTACGTTAGTCTCAACAGGTAGCTCAGGATTGGCATTAGAAATTTTTTATACTGTTTTCCGTAACAAACCAGATCAACGCGTCTTTTTGACATCTGGGTTAGGTTCAATGGGCTATGGATTACCTGCAGCGGTGGGGGCTTGCTTTGCAAATGGTTGTCAACCGATGGTGGCAGTGGAAAGTGATGGTAGTTTACAGTTAAATATACAGGAGCTTGCCACAGTACGCGCATTCGATTTGCCAATTTGTATGGTGATTATGAATAATGACGGTTATAGCTCTATCCGCAGCACACAGCGTAATTATTTTGATGGGCGATACGTTGGTACTGGCCCAGAAGCTGGGTTACTTTTGCCCGATTTAGAAAAAGTGGCGCACACGTATGATTTGCCCTTTTTAAGGATTAGTGATGCAAAGAATTTGACAGACGCATTGCAAAAAGCAATGGGAATGCCTAGACCATGTATTATTGATGTGAAATTACAAGAAAATGAAGGGCTGATGCCAAAGGCATCAGCTATGCCGCAAGCAGATGGTAGTATGGTTTCAATGCCATTAGAAGATATGAGTCCTTTATTGCCATTGGATGTGCTCAAGCAAGAGATGCTAGTTCCTTTGCTTGCTATATCCTCAGCAGTTCGGTGAACAAGGTTAGAGTGTTTGGTAGTATGCATTTATTAATCACAGGTGGAACTGGTTTTTTTGGCAGAGCATTGCTAAGGTCTAAACTAGCGAATCATCCAGTTTGGCGAGATGTAAATGAAGTCACAGTATTATCTCGGCAACCAGATCACTTCTTGGAAAAATACCCAGAGTTCATGGGTTTAGATTGGCTCAAATTTCACCAAGGGGATGTACTAGAACCAGAGTCTTTACCAATCGGGACTTTCACACATATTCTACATGCAGCCGCTGATTCAACCTTTGGCCCAACTTTGTCTTCATTTGATCGCTATAATCAAATCGTTTCTGGGACTCGAAATTTATTGGATTTTGCAGTTAAAAATAGAGTGGATAGATTTTTGCTAACCAGTTCGGGGGCGGTTTATGGCACATTGACTGAAAAAATTGGCCATGTTTCTGAAGATTATCATGGTATGCCCGACCCATTGATTGCAGACAACACTTATGGAGTAGCTAAGCGGGAGGCCGAACATTTGTGTGCGCTTTATCATGCGCATCACGGGCTAGATTATGTCGTAGCAAGATGTTTTGCTTTTGTCGGTAGAGATTTGCCTTTAAATGTCCATTTTGCAATAGGTAATTTCATCTATGATGCGCTTTATCAAGATGCTGTGACCGTCAAAGGAGATGGCACAGCAGTGAGATCTTATTTGTCGCAAGAAGATTTGGCCATTTGGTTAATGGCAATGCTCATACATAGCAAATCTGCTTGTGCATATAATGTCGGTTCTGATATAGGCTTTAGTATCAATCAACTGGCACATAAAGTAAGAGATTTGCTAGCCCCAAATAAACAAGTGAATATACTGGGCTCACCAACAAATAGTGTCCGCAGTTATTATTTACCTAATATTGAAAAAGCAAAACAAGCGCTTGGATTGCAAGTGATGACATCGTTAGATGATGCTATCCTAGAGACTGCGAAACGTCACCAGTTAACAACATGAAAAAACATATTATATTTGATCTAGATGGTACGCTAATTGACTCAGCACCCAGTATTTTAGAGAGTTTTAAACAGGCATTCTCTTTGCTCAAGGTAAAACCTATCGTGCCAATTACCGCTGATGTTGTTGGTCCGCCATTGATGCCAACGCTAGGAAAGCTGGCAGGGAAAGATGATTCAGTTTTACTACAACAGTTAGCTACAAGTTTTAAAGCGCATTATGATGAGGCAGGCTACAAAGAAGCGGCTGTATATCAAGGGATAGAGGCACTTCTCAAGATGTTGCAGGAGGCAGGTGTTAGCTTATATATAGCAACTAATAAACGTGACTTACCAACCCAGAAAATTATGCGACATTTAAATTGGGACTCTCTCTTTGAGGGTGTATTTGCACTAGACTCTTATTCCCCGCCTTTAACTGCAAAACCTTTAATGGTGGAACGCATTATGACAGATTATGCGATTGAGCCAGCTGAAACTATTTATGTTGGCGACCGCTACGAAGATGGTTTAGCTGCAGATCACAATCAAATTGATTTTGCCATGGTGACTTGGGGTTATGCAGATCAATCAGTGACAACATTGAAGCCAAACTGGCTAATATGCCCGGATGTAAAAGTGTTACAAGACTTGTTGATTGGTTATCAGGGTTGATGGCAATGAGTAAACAAACTTCAATCAATCAACCGCTTGGCTTGGCCAATCTAAAAAGAGAGCATATAGCAAAACAATGTGTTTGCTGTGGTAGTGTAAGATTAAAGAAATCTCCAGCTATTCTGATGCCTTTTGTCGCGCACAGGGCATTAGGTTGGCAGCCTGTAGAAATTGATGATAGCTGGGGGCTCAATACCATTGCAAATGGTTATGCATATACCGTATGTAACTCTTTATATTGCGAAGATTGTGCTTTTTTGTTCTTGGATATTCGCTTTTCTGATCAAGAACTTCATGATTTATATCATGGCTATAGAGAGCAAGATTATGTAGATTTGCGAGAACATTATGAGCCAGGTTACCGCGAAAGAAACGCCGCGCTTAATGAAGGAGAAAATTATCTTGCAAAGGTGGAAAGTTTCCTAAATCCTTTTTTAACGTTACCGATTAATATGCTTGACTGGGGTGGTGATACTGGAAAAAACAGCCCATTCAAAGACCGTTGTAAGCAATTCCATATTTACGATATCAGTAGCAAACCTGTCATTGCTGGTGCAATGCGTATAGATAAAACGATTGCGATGAATAATGAGTATGACCTTATTGTAAGCAGTAATGTGCTGGAGCATGTGCCTTACCCAGCTGATGTAGTGCTTGATATGAAAAAAGCCATGGGACCGCAGACTGTTTTATATATTGAAGTGCCTTATGAAGAAGTGATGCGAACTGCAAATGGCAAAACAGACTTGCATATACGCAAGAAACATTGGCATGAACACATTAATTTTTTTAGTGAGCAATCGTTACGCACCTTATTAACACAATGTGGACTCAAAGTGCTGGCATTGACGCATATTTCTGAGGATAGTCACGGAAGGCCAGTTTCATTAACCCAAATCGCCTGTCAATTACAAAACTAGCTTGTTGTTTTTTTTTTGGATGTGTTTGTTTTGTAAACAATACAACACGGTGCCAAAGGTATTGTGCTCATGGACTCTTAAATAGAATTGATAGTCTAATCCCCAAGCATCAATCAATAACGCAATTTCAAAAAGGTGAGAGGGCTTGTGGTAAACAGAAATAGCTAAATTCGGCTGATATTGATAGATGGTCTTTTTTAGGCCATGAATGGCTTCTGTTTCAGCACCTTCTACATCAAACTTAATCAAGTTAGGTGCAAAGTCTTGAAGCACATCATCAACGCGGACACAATTGATGATTGTGTCGCCATTACTATTCAAACTGCTTCCCATATTGCCATTACTAGAAAATCTTAATTGTGTATTGTTGGACCAAACACCCAAGGGTAGGCAGATTGATTCACTTGTATCAAATGGTTTGCCGATAAGCTTAGCAAAATTTTTCTGATCTGGTTCGAATGCTGCAAAACGATTGATCGTGTAACCAGCTTGCATTAACTTTTCAATGGCAATGCCATCATAAGCACCACAATCAATGATTGTTAAGGGGTTTTTATATCGAGGAATATCTTGAGGAGCATATTCATCCTCTAAACTTGGTGCAGGATAATCTTCAATCTGACCTAGGGTGCGATAGTGAATAATTTGATTGGCAATTTCTAGACTCTTACTATCTGCCAACAGTGCTTTGAATGCATCGATCTCATTTGAATAGGCATTGTAGTTGAAAGCTAAGTCAAGCCAATAACCATCTTTTATTTCAATTTCGTTAGCCAGTTTCTGAATTTGTTGAAGTGTTAATATCTGCTTAAATTGACATGCTTGTAGCGATTGGTGAATTTCACGAAGATCAACATAGTGATTATTCAGCGCAATAAGGCAGTTTCTGCCATGGTTTGTTTGCTTTTCAATCTCAGTGAGTGAAACAATTGGAATATTCTTGTATTTACTTCCGTATTTGTTTTTATCAATGATTAAGTCTATCTTCACACTCAGATCAAGAAGACTATCAACGATGCGCTGTCCTACAGCGCCAAAGCCATAAACGACCAAAGGATTACTTTTGTTAATGGTTTGATGATTATTCTTCATGATTGATTTAGACTTACCAAACAAAATAATCTTGTAATTGCGGTTTTTGTACAGCATGGTTAAATTTAATTTTTTCAGCTGTAGTCTGTAATTGTTTTACAAAATCCTGGTTGTCTATTTTTGCATTGACTATTTCACCAAGTCGCTTACCTTGCGCTACAACTAAAGGTTTGTTGCTCAGTAAGAATTCTAATTTGCTTTCAAACGCATCTTTATCAAACACGTAAGTATATTGATCATCATCTGGAATATTTTCTTGCATCCAGCTTGTTTTGTTCGTCAGGATATAAGCATAATTTCCAGCAGCGCGAGAAAAACGGTCATGAACATTCAAGTCAATGTTAGCAGTCATGTCGATTAAACCGAGGGATTCTTCAAAAATGGCTTTGCCATGTTGCGTGAAATTTAAATCATTAGAAAACTCAGCAACAGACTCTCCCTCACTGACGTGTTCCCAATTTCGGCCGATAATTTTAACTGGAAATTTTTTCAGAGACTTTGCTAGCATAGTCGACTTAACACGCCTAAAGTAGTCATCCAGCTGAGCCGAATATAATCTGACAATATCAGGACATGCTGATGCATCCCCCATTTTTTCTGAAACAAAATGAACAATATACGCAAAAATATTGACAGGCTCGCAACGCATAAGTGATGGTAGCAAGCTCTCTGCGATATTACATAGGTCCTCAGTCATAGAAGGTGGTAAGTTGATATGCCACATATTCAAAAGCTGATTGGGGTCATTGCCATTTTTCAAAAAAACAAGCGTTCCTTGCTCGCGTTTTTTGAAATCAATATTTTCTATTGGCTGCTGATCAAAAATGATAGGTGGGTTGATGATATTACTTGTTTTACTACTTGCAAAATACCATTCTTGAACTTGTGCAAACTCTAATGAACAATAAATATTCACAGAGTTTTTTGGTATTGGTTCATGCTTTTTTATGAAGTAGGAAGGTAGGTCACCTTGAAGCTTTAAAAAAGGGATGTTGTGATACTCCCATAAGTTTACTGGCTGTGAGTTACCTTCAATTTGCCAATTCAATTCTGCACCAAGACCTAAGTATGAAAATGCAAATTCAATTTCATATGAAGCGATTGCGTCAGTCAATATTTTTGGAAAGCCCGGGTCTGATAAGTCGATAAATTTGGTTTTCTTTCCCGCATGATTTAACAAAGTTTCAATCTGACGGCAAATGCCATAAATCGCACCTTGAGGGTCTTGTCCAGATAAAATTAGAATCAGTTTTTCTTTATGCATAGTAAACTAGCTGGAATAGTTAATTCTCTAATTTTAATAGTCTAGTTGTCACCTTAAGGCATGAATGTAAGCATATAAATCAAGCTAATTTGAGCAATTGATGCAGGTTGCACCTACTTCTAAACTTATTTCTAATAGGTGCACTGGTAAAAAAAAGCGCACCTTCTAGTGCGCTTTTTGTGAATTGGTTGGAAAGTTATTAGTTAATGATTGGCCATTTCATCTCGTGTTTCAGTAAAAGCTTGAATAGCTTTATCTAAATCTTCAAATGTGTGTTTAGCTGAAATCTGCGTTCTGATCCGTGCTTTTCCTTTTGGTACAACGGGGTAGAAGAATCCTATTGCATAAATGCCTTTTTCTAACAAGCGCTTACTCATATCTTGTGCTAAGTTAGCATCACCAAGCATTACAGGCACAATCGGATGGTCGCCATCATCGACAGCAAAACCAGCTAATTGCATTCCTTTTCTGAAATAGTGCGTGTTTTCTTCAAGTTTGTCGCGAAGTTCGGTTGATTTTTCTAGCCTTTCCAGTACTGATAAAGAGGCAGCACAAATTGCTGGCGCAACGGTATTTGAGAATAAGTAAGGGCGTGAGCGCTGGCGCAACATATCAATAATTTCACGACGCCCAGAAGTAAAACCACCCGAAGCGCCACCCAACGCCTTGCCAAACGTGCTGGTAATAATATCCACTCTATCCATCACACCACAGTATTCGTGCACACCACGGCCTGTTTTGCCCATAAAGCCAGTCGCATGACAATCATCATGATGTACCATGGCATCAAACTCGTCAGCCAAGTCACAAATTTTATCTAATTGTGCAATGGTGCCATCCATTGAGAAAACGCCATCTGTGGTAATGAGAATTCGGCGCGCATTGTTCGCTTTCGCTTCTTCCAGTTTAGCGCGTAAATCATCCATATCATTATTTTTATAGCGATAGCGCTGCGCCTTACATAAGCGCACTCCATCAATAATCGAGGCATGGTTTAGTTCATCAGAAATCACGGCATCTTCTGCACCAAGGATAGATTCAAATAGCCCGCCGTTCGCATCAAAACAAGCTGCATAGAGAATCGTATCTTCCATACCTAAAAAATCACTGACTTTTTGTTCTAAGGTTTTATGCAAGGTTTGTGTGCCACAGATAAAGCGAACAGAAGCCAAACCAAAGCCCCATCGGTCTAAGCTCTCTTTTGCTGCCTGAATCACATCTGGATCATTTGCCAAACCTAAATAATTGTTCGCACACATATTCAATACCACGCTGCCGTCTGCCAGCGTGATATTATTTTTTTGGTCAGAGCTAATAAAACGCTCAGTTTTCCAGAGCCCTGCCGCTTTAATTTCTGCTAAATCTTGTGCAATACTTTCTTTTGCTGATTTAAAACTCATATTGAACCTTTGTTGTTAATCTTCCCAATTTAAAATGACTTTGCCAGACTCACCAGAGCGCATGACATCAAAGCCTTTTTGAAAGTCTGTGTAATGCATGCGATGCGTAATCATATCCATTAATGGCAATCCACTTTGTACCATCATGAGACCTTTATACCAGGTCTCAAAAATTTCGCGCCCATAAATACCCTTAATGGTCAGGCCTTTAAATACGACCATATCCCAATCAATGCCAGAACCAGCTGGCATTATCGCTAACATGGCAATATGACCACCATTAATCATTTTATCCAGCATATCGCCAAAGGCTTGCGGTGAACCAGACATTTCCAAACCAACATCAAATCCTTCAAAAATGCCCAATGAGTCCATCATCTTTTTGTCAATTTTCTCTTTGGAAACGTTGACTGTAATCACTTTAGGCAATATTTTCTTAATCATATCGAGACGATATTGATTTAAATCGGTAATAACGATATTTCTAGCCCCGGCATGGTTGGATACCATGGCAGCCATCATGCCGATTGGGCCAGCACCTGTAATCAGTACGTCTTCTCCCACCATATTAAATGAGAGTGCAGTGTGCACAGCATTGCCGTAAGGATCGAAGATGGCAAGTAAATCGGTGTCAACAGGGCGACTCGGTTTAAATACATTTTTTGCAGGTACTGATAAGTACTCTGCAAATGCGCCTGTTCGATTGACGCCAACACCAATGGTATTTGGGCATAAATGGATACGTCCGCCAAGACAATTCCTACATCTGCCACACGTAATATGACCTTCTCCAGATACGATATCACCTACTTTGAGGTCGGTGACATTAGAACCCAGTTCAACAATTTCACCTGCATATTCATGCCCTGTAATCATGGGGACCGGAATGGTCTTTTGTGCCCACTCATCCCAGTTATAAATATGGATATCTGTGCCACAGATGGCGGTTTTTTTAATTTTGATTAGCACATCGTTGTTGCCAACTACTGGCATTGGCATATCGTCTAACCATAACCCTTCTTTAGGGTATTTTTTTACTAATGCTTTCACCTGACTCTCCCTATAACGTGCTTATTTTGGTAAATAATTATTATCGAATTAACTTAACATTGACTCACCATAAAGTAAATCAGAATCTATTCAAAATAACATTGGTTAGAGTGCAGCATGTGACTTTAGTTTTGTTATTAACCAATCAGGCTAATGGATACTATTTAGTGATGTAGTATTATGGTTATCTTATTGATTGATTGGCCTTTTTATGGGAAGAGCAATGCAACAAAGCACTAATGGTCCCGGACCCAGAGGGCGTGCGCATGTAATAAGATCAAGCATTTGGGTTGCTGGCGGTCAAGTTGGTGGACAGGCGCTCCGTCTGGCTAGCA
>JBFIGM010000078.1:0-10383 GCA_041602315.1 Methylophilaceae bacterium
AGTACACGACTGAGTACTATCAAAAGTACTCTCTTTTGTCTTTGATTTCAAGCAGTTTTAGTTAAGTTTTTCTGATGCTCTTTGCAAGCGGTCTCGTATCGCAAGCCACTGTTCATTATTTGGTGGTAACTCAACGAGCAAAGACGAGACATTCAGAGCATCCATCTGGTGGAGTGTGTCATATAACTGTTCAGCTGCTTTGCTTGGGTCGGCAGATAAAATATATGTTTTATGACTACTTGTATCTGACCCGCCTGTTAATAACATTGCACAATCTTGTTCAGTTTTTGAAAACGCTAATAATGCTTCGCGGGATTCAAATAGCTTAATTGGTGTTTTTGGTGAGTAATGTAAACGATGCTGGCCAGGTGCTTTAGGCAAGTTAGCTTGGTTTTCCAGTGCAGGTATCCCTGCTACAGCTTCCAGTTCACTTGCCGAAATCATGCCTAATCTGAGTATTTGCCATTGATTATCAAGCACACTAACAATGGTTGATTCGATACCCACTTTGCAGGCACCACCATCCAGCACTGCGACATTTTCTCCCAGACTTTCTAATACATGCTGTGCAGTCGTTGGACTTAATTGGGTATATTTATTAGCCGATGGTGCGGCAAGACCCAGTTTGCTTTGTAATAGTAATTCACGTGCGACAGGGTGTGCTGGTACTCTTAATGCGACAGTAGGTTCACCTGCGCGAACTATCATTGATACATTTTCTTTAGCAGGCAGTACCAAAGTCAACGGGCCCGGCCAAAAAGCATCTGCAAATTTCTTTGCTAAAGGTGAAAACTCTGCGGCCCAATCTAATACTTGTTCGCTACTGGCGATATGAACAATGAGCGGGTTGCTTGCAGGTCTTTCTTTTGTTAAATAAATTTTTTTGATCGCCTGTTCATTACGTGCATCTGCAGCAAGTCCATAAACAGTCTCTGTGGGGATCGCGACGATCTCCCCTTGTTTTAATAGGGTAATGGCCTGTGCCAAATTAACAAACATTTAATTAGATGAAGAAAATTAAAAATTACATTTTACCTGCTTTACGAAAAGTTAAGTTGATTCGTCGCTGACCAAGTATTGGGTGTATGCCAGCTTTCAGTGGTAATACACCATGAAAGCACCGCCTGCTTGAGGCTCCCCATACAACAACATCACCGTGCACTAATGGGATTTTTATTGTCGGGTCAGAGCGTGATTGCCCACCAAATTGAAAGGTAATAGGTAATCCAAGTGAAACAGAAACGATGGGTTGACTAAAATCTTGTTCATCTTTATCTTGATGCAATCCCATTTTGCAGCCAATTTCGTAAACGTTAACCAAGCAAGTGTCTGGTACAAAATTGCGATAACCAGCTGCTGCTGCGGCATCACTTGCAAGCGCCAACAATATAGTTGGGATTGCAGGATAGGGCTTCTGAGTAATCGGATCTGCCTTGGCATACCCGTAGCCATTTTTGGTGCCCACCCAACCAAAATGACCAAAGCTTGTGGTGCGAACAGACATTTTATGTCCCATCGGCGTCATCATTTGTTGTGGCGGATGGGATTTAAAATGTGCATCCAACAGCTGACATATAGTTACGGCTCGTGATAGCGCAAAGTCTGGCAAATATGCTGCACCATCAGCAATCACGATTGGTTCTTGATGTGTGTTAAATAAATCAGCGGTCATTAATTTTACTTGGATAGAGTGATTACTTACTTAGCCATTCTAGTTCGATGTTGTTAGCTTCGGCAATTGCTTCCATTTGCGGTATTGCCTCCTCTAAATGAATGAGAAAATCGGAAGCAGTTTCTTGATGGAAGCCTAGCACCATGACTTTTTTATTGGCCGCGATGAGCTTATTAAATAACGTAAGTATTTGCTTACTCGTTGTGTAATCTGCCAAGGCTGCGTTGTTTGGATATTCGACTATGGTCTTAGTGAGCGCGTATGGTTGGTCTAAAGGCGTAGCGTCAGGATGTAATTGCTTTAACATTTGCACGATACCGCTTTGCTCGTGCCAGCGAGTGGTCAACAAGTCGGCATCAATAATTGAACTATCCCAAATAAAGTTGTTGGCTTCTAATGCTGCAATGAGTTTTGGTCCGAGCTGCCAACCACCAGCACGAAAATGGACTGGACGATGGAAGCCATTTTCAACCAAGATTTGATTGCTGCAGCCAATCAGTTTGGTAAGCTCCGCTTCAGTGTAGGCAAATTCCAAACTGACGGTGTAACCACAGTCCCCTGTTTTGCAGTTTTCATCAATGTCCGCAAAGGAGAACTGATGTTGATATTGAATGCCGCAATGTTGCATTAACGATTTCCATGGGTGCACATGTAAGCCCTGAGTGTCTGCGGATAGAAATGTAGACTGTATGATTTTTGTCAGCCGTTGCTCATTGCCATGGCTCTTCACAAAATATGCTGGATTAATAAGTTGCAAGATGGGAATATTCGGAAACTTTTGCCGGAATTGCTGCATGGCCATGATGTTCTCATCATGGAGCGATTGACCTTCCCAATCCACCGTCACGTAAAGTTGCATCGTTTTGGGCGCGCGCTGTTGTGCTGTGAACTGGCAGCTTGTTAATAATAAACAGCACAAGATTAAATATAAACGCAATTGGTTTTACCTCATTGAGCTATTGTTGAGGGTTAGCACGCCTAATCTATATCAGCAGAGTCACACTAGGTCAATGACGGCTCATCGATATGCCAGGCATACAGACTGCTTTATTCACCGTGCTAACAGTTGCATTTTACACAATCACAATTCGTTACACTCGGCTAAACTATTTATCACTATAATCTCGGCCATGCAGCTTTCTATTCATCAGTTATTCAGCAATCATCAGTTTGCCTTTACCAAACTACTCGCTTTTCGCGTGCAAATGGTGTTGGCTTACCAAATCATGGCAGTGGTGGCGGGATGGCATATTTATGAGGTGACGCATGATCCGCTAGCACTAGGTTTAATCGGCTTGGCTGAAGTTATCCCCTATTTTTCTAGTGCATTGTTTGCAGGACATGCCGTTGATCATTACTACTCAAGGCGTTCGTTTGGTATGTTGGCAGCAGGACTATTAGGTTTTGGTGCATTGACCTTAGCAGCTGTTGCTAGAGGATTCCTCGGTGGCAATATCACAATATGGATATATGGTGCGATAGCCTTAACTGGTCTAGCACGGGCCTTTATCTCACCAAGTTACAACACTTTGTTTGCGATTATCATTCCAAGAGCATCGTTTGCTAGGGGTGCGAGTGTCGGCAGTTCATTTTTTCAAATAGGTTTAATTGTTGGGCCAGCAATCGGCGGGTTATTAGTTGGTTTTGTGAACAAAACAGCAGCTTATTCTCTGACATGTGTTTTATGTATTGGCGCAGTGATTGCCTTGTTTAATTTAAAGGTAAATGAACCACCAGCAAAAGAAAGCCCACCTGTTTTAAAAAGTATTGCTGAAGGTTTACGGTTTGTTTGGGGCAACCAAATCCTATTAGGTGCACAAATGCTCGATATGTTTGCCGTGCTATTTGGTGGTGCCGTTGCCTTATTACCTGCTTTTGTACATGATATCTATCAATTAGGGCCAGAAGGCTTGGGTATATTGCGAGCAGCCCCTGCGACAGGTGCAATTCTAACCGGCTTATGGCTGACCAAGCATCCAATTAATCTGCATGCAGGAAAATGGTTGCTATCGGCTGTCGCTGGGTTTGGCATTTGCATGATTGCATTTGCCTTGAGTAAATCATTTTGGTTATCCGTGGGGATATTGGCTGTCGCAGGTGCTTTAGATGGTGTTTCTGTTGTGTTGCGGAGCACGATTATGCAGCTCGCAACGCCTGATTTAATGCGAGGCAGAGTTTCTGCGATTAATGGTATTTTTATTGGTTCATCCAACGAAGTGGGTGCATTCGAATCAGGGGTTACAGCCCGATTAATGGGTATCGTTCCCTCAGTCATTTTTGGGGGTTTAATGACATTAGGTGTGGTTGGTATTACCGCCAAAAAGCACCCAAGCTAAGAGAGCTAGAATTACAGCAACTACATTAAGTAAGCTAGAATAGCTGCTTATTGGACTATTATTTTAAGGACATACATGAGCAATATCACCGTTAGTAAAGCATCACAAAATGAGCTGGATCAGCTAAATGTCAGCAAATGGCCAACCTGGCAGAAGGAAGTTTCAGTATTTGACTGGAACTTTCCAGAGCAGGAAATTGCTTATATTATTGCTGGTGAGTGTGTGGTCACTCCTGTAGATAGCCAAGGTAAGTTGGGTCTGCCAGTCAGTTTTGCTGCAGGTGATTTAGTCACGTTCCCAGAAGGACTATCAGTCAAGTGGGAGGTTAAAAAAGCGCTACATAAACATTACAAACTAGATGGGAATGTTTTAACGCAAGCATTTAAGCGCATTAAAGCAAAATTGTTTAATTAATGTAGGAGATCAAGTGAATGGTCAGTATGTATGAGATTACGATTCCTCCACTAGTATTAGCTTTAAACAACTTGGCGCATATCCTCAAAGTAGGTAAGCGAAATGCTGATGCACGTAAGATAGACCATAGTGTCTATTTAAATGGCCGATTAGCACCCGACATGTATCCACTGACTCGACAAGTGCAAATTGCAACAGATATGAGTAAAGGTGCTGGTGCACGTTTGGCTGGTTTGGATGTGCCAAGCTACGAAGACAATGAAGCGACTTTTGAGGAATTGTTAGCGCGAATAGATAAAACCATCCAGTTCTTGGAAAGCATAGCGCCAGAAAAATTTGAGGGTGCTGAAGCAAGGCATATTGAGCTGATGGTGCGTGATTCAAAAAGGGAGTTTGTGGGCTTGGACTATTTATTACGCTGGGTAAAGCCAAATGTTTATTTTCATGTGACAACCACTTACAGTATCTTGCGTCATTTTGGTGTTGAGCTGGGTAAGCGTGATTTTTTAGGGCCTAAATAGAACTTAAAATGATGGCAATATGAGAGATCTAGATCAGCTCTTTATTGCATTGCAACAGTCAACTTTTCGCGCTGGATTTAAATTGAATGCTCAAGACCGTGCTTATCTGCTCGAAAAGGGCATGAGCATAATAATTGATCATGCGGAAGATTTTATTGGTAAGCGATTAGCGCCCGCTGTCATTCCGAATGATGGGAAACAAACGCCAATACGAGGTCACCCTGTCTTTGTCGCACAACATGCAACAGCTTGCTGTTGTCGCGGTTGTCTGCAAAAGTGGCATGGCATACCGCAGGGAAAGCAGTTGACATTAGACGAGCAAGCCTATGTGATTGTGGTATTGGAACGATGGTTGCAGCAGTATCTGGTTCCATAATTATTGAAACGAAGAACCTGGTCCAAAAAACTCTTTCATTAAAAAAGCTTCCAGTTGCGCGTTGTCTGACAACCTTGCTGACAGCTCGATAACGCGACCAAGGCGTCTCGAGTCCCAATTAAAGTCGCCATCATAGTCACGTCGAATAATCTCAATCATTTTTCTGATCACAGCCAGCCTTATATCGGTGCCATCAGTTGCTTCAACATCAAAAATCTCTAACCTTGCTGTATTAACATTATTTTTCCAACCTTTGAAGCTAAAGGTTGCATGATGAGGCCCTAAATAACGAATTTCGAAAATGCCATTTTTCCCTTCTAAATCTAAATTTGCCTTAATTTTTGCATCTCGTTTGTCACCAGCACTTTGAGGATTGTTGCTCGCCATTACCGCTTCTACATCTTGTGTAGATAATCCTTGCTTAGCCAGTTTTGCTTGCTGTTGCCTTTTTATAAAAGCCTGCATATCTTCACCTGGTAATGGGTCGGGAGAGGTGTCCGCTGGAGCTGGCTTGGGAATAGTCTTATTAAGCGTTTCATTTTTTGGTACTGTTATTGCAGACTCCTTAACAATCTCAACGGGTGTTTCGATTGGTTTAACTTGTTTGGATGGCTGCGCTTTAGTTGGTTTTTGTTTCTGTTTTTGCGGTTTCTTTTCTTGTACTGGTTCTGGTGTTGGCAGAACAGCTTCACTGGGCGCGACTTCTTCCTTCTGTGGTGGGCCAAGAGTGATTTCCAAAGGTGGCGCTTTTTCTATCGGTGCGCCGATAGAAAACAGTTTAGGCGCAAACAGCCACAGTAAAGATAAATGCAATAATATGGATAACAGCAGCGTCCACATAATATTGCGGTTAATACGTAATGTAATAACCTTGTCTCTGTGCGCAGGTTTAGGCCATTCAATATTAGTATGCTTGTGTTGGAATTGCGCCATTTGATGAAGTTAAAAGGATAAAGTAAAGCTCAAATTAATCTGTATTTGTGACATTGTATAAGAGTGCTGCATGTAATACTAAATCATCTCAAATTTCAGGAATGAATCATGAGGGTGTATCAAGTATTGGACGAGCAAAACAATCCAGTCGCTGAGTATAGTGATTTAGATTATGCATTACATGACGCAGAAACACTTACTTTTTGGCATATGGATCATTATTACCATGTCGAAGAAGTTGATTTAATGGAGCATTGACTGTTATGACAAGACAACGTTCTTTTTTATTTAAATACCCAAATTATCCTGAATTTAATTCTACAGAGCTGGTGCATACGCACTAAAATTGTGCGCAGAACTAATTTTCCTTGGCGTAAATAGACACCTGTTAAATATTTATCGCGTTTATATTCAATAAATTATATGATTTTTTTGTCAGCTGGCATAGCATTTGCTAAGCAGTGACACAGTTAGGAAGAAAAGCCATTTATGTTGAAAGTCATGATTGTCGATAATGATCGAACACGCAGCAAAACATTAGAGCAGTCATTAATCAGGAATGGCTTTGATGTAATTGCGCATGTAGAAGATGATGTGCACTTACAAACAAAATGTTGCGAATTACAACCTGATATTGTGATTGTAGATACGGAGTCGCCCAGCCGTGATGTGCTAGATAACGTTTGTATGATTACACAGCATAACGAAAAACCTGTTGTGATGTTTGCACAAGATGGTGACAGAGAGGTGGTGAAAGCAGCTACCAAAGCAGGTGTCAGCGCATATGTAGTAGGAACGATTGCAAGTGAAAGGTTAACACCAGTGATTGAAGCAGCGATTGCAAGATTTGAAGAGACAAAACAATTACGCGATGATCTGAAAAAGGCTAATGAAAAATTAGACGAGCGTAAGGTAGTAGAACGTGCCAAAGGTATATTAATGCGACAACGTAACCTTGATGAAGACGAGGCTTACAAAATGCTACGTACAATGGCGATGAAACGGAATATGAAATTAGCTGATTTATCAAATCAACTAATTGAAGCAGCAAAATTATTAACGATTTAATTAATAGACTCCAATGATGGAGTGAAAAAAGATTAAATAACGTAGTTGTTACTAATGTTGGTAATGACTCAACAATCAATATCAAGCATATTGGTTTACAGGACACAGGCGTCCTTATTTACAGCCAAGTACTGGCGTAAGTAAGGACGCTTTTTTATTTTTAGTACGTAAAGGAAATCAAATGGCAGATAACCATAGTAGCAATAATAAAAATAATATAGCCCCTAGCTCATCTGGGCGTCGAGATTTTATTAAAGCAACAGCAGTGTCTGCAGCAGCGTTGGTATCTGGTGTGACATCAGGTGCCAGCAGTGCAACAAACAATAAAAGTGGCAGCAGTCTAGAAAAAAATCGGCTCACATTTGGGATTATTCCACTGACAGATTGCGCACCAATTGTTATTGCAAAAGAAAAGGGTTTCTTTAAAAAGTATGGCTTAGAAGTCAAGATTTCGAAAGAAGCATCCTGGGCAAATATTCGTGACAAGGTGTCTTCAGGGTTGCTAGATGGTGCTCATATGCTGGCAGGTATGCCTATATCAGCTACATTGGGTGTTGGTTCTATCCAAAAGGATACCGTGACTGCTTTTTCTATGGATTTAAACGGTAATGGTATTACGGTTTCAAATGCTCTTTATGATCGCATGATGGCAGCTGACCCTGAAGCAATGAGAACACGTCCAACAACAGCTGTGGCACTCAAAAAAGTGATTGATGCGGATAAAAAGGCAGGTAAGGAGCCGATGGTATTTGCGATGGTTTATCCTGTTTCGTCGCATAACTATGAGATTAGATACTGGATGGCATCTGCGGGCATAGACCCTGATAACGATGTTCGGTTAATTGTTATCCCACCATCAAAAATGGTATCCAATCTAGAGTCAAATCGTATTGATGGCTATTGTGTTGGTGAGCCTTGGAATCAACAAGCGGTAGCACTGGGAATTGGTAAATCTATCATTACCAGTTATGAGATTTGGAATAATAGTCCTGAAAAGGTTTTTGGTGTAACGCGTGAGTGGGCTAACAATCATCCATGCACACATAAAGCCACGATTAAAGCGCTGATTGAAGCAACACAATGGATGGACAATCCAGATAATCGTAAAGAGGTGGTGCGTATTATTGCTGCTAAAGAATATATCGACGCACCACAGTCTGTGGTCGAAAACTCAATGACAGGAACTTGGACTTACAGTAATGATGAGTCGCCTGTGACGATGCCAGACTTTAACGTATTTCACCGATACACAGCTAATTTTCCATGGCAATCACACGCTATTTGGACACTGACGCAAATGGTGCGTTGGGGGCAGATTGATCAAGCTGTTGACTTTAAAAAAGTTGCTGAATCTGTTTATTTATCAGATGTTTATCGTGAGGCAGCTGAAGAGTTGGGAATTGCAGCGCCAATCACAAACTTCAAATCTGAAGGTTCGCATGCAACATCATGGCTATTAAAAGAGGCAACCAAGCCTATCGCCATGGGTGCAGATCAATTTTTTGATGGAAACCAGTTTGACCCGCATGACCCAGTGCGCTATCTGAAGAGTTTCTCTACGCACAATATGAAGCTGGCACTGGCTGATTTAGCAAAAGCAAACGCTTAACAATCGCGCGTTATTTTGAATACTGGCAAATATAAAAACGGATTAATTTTTAAATTTTGATAAAGGGGATAAAAAAATGAAAGTAAAACAAAAACTAATCGGCATTGCATTACTATCGGCATTGTCATCAATTGGTGCTTCTGCTGCGCACGCAGAGGAAGCTGCTTCTCTTAAAGAAGCGATCACTGAAGGTAAGTTTTCTGCCAATATGAAATTTCGTTGGGAAAATGTGAATCAAGATAATGCATTAGATGATGCCAATGCTTATACCTTGCGTACATTAATTGGTTACGAGACAAAACCATTTAATGGCTTTAGTATCAATGCGCAAGTTTATGGATTAAGCCCATTGAATGACGATTATAACGATTTAAAAAAGGGTGACCCAATCGCTAGCCGCAAGTCCTACTCTGTGATTGCTGATCCTGAAGATTATGATTTCCATCAGGTGTATTTACAATGGGCAAATGCCGAGAACAAAGTTAAGTTTGGTCGCCAACAAATGTTCTTAGATAACTGGCGCTATATTGGTGATGTTCGTTTCCGTCAAAACTGGGCGGTATTCAATGGACTTTCTTATGTCAATACCAGTCTGTCGCAAACAACAGTTACGTTGGCTCACTTTGAGCAAATCAAGCAGATCACGACGAAAATTGAAGATGGTAATTTTGAGATTGCCAATATCAAATACGCGATTACACCCACTACTAATATAGTCGGCTATGGTTATTTTAACGATTGGGATGGTACAGCATTAAAAGGTACTTCCAATAAAACGTTTGGTTTGCGTTTAGATGGCAAAAGTAAACTAAACGATCAATGGAGTGCGCTTTATACAGCTGAATATGCAAAACAGGACGATTATAAAGATGGTAGTGATGACATCGACAATTACTACTACCGGATTGGTGCTGGGGCTGGCTACGGTGATTGGTTTTTAAGAGTTGATCAGGAAAAACTTTCAGGCAATTCAGACAATAAAGCCTTCCAGACACAGTTAGGTACAAATCACCTGTTTCAAGGTTGGGCTGATTTGTTCTTAGTGACACCAAGTGCTGGTATTGAAGATACCATCCTGATAGCTGGCGGTAAATTAATGGGTGCTACGCTGAAAGCGGAATATCACTTTATTGATGCTGACCGCAAATTCAACACTATTGGCGGTGGAACTGGTGATCAATTTGGTAAAGAATTGGATCTTGGCGTTTACTACCCATTTAGTAAGAAGTTAACTGGTGCTCTCGAGTACGCCAAATTCACTGAAGATGACAAAGTGGCGGCGGCTGGTGGTCGTAAGCCAACAACACAGAAAATATGGGTGACTGCAATGTATCAGTTTTAGTCATCTTTATAGCATAGCCAGGCCGGGTGATCTCGGCCTTTTCGAAACCCGCGATGGAGCGTACCAGCGCGTACTGCACGTCGAAGGGCAGGCTGGTGGAGATCCCGTTGGG
>JBFIGM010000079.1:0-10376 GCA_041602315.1 Methylophilaceae bacterium
ATATTTGGAGCCATCAGTAAGCGTGAGATTCTCTACGTGGTCATTGAGGGTATAGCTAATGCTTGCATTGACTGTATCAGTACCTTCGTTAGCTAGTTCGGTGACCGTGTCACCTGCATTGTCTACAATATAAGTGTCATTTCCTTTGCCACCAATTAAATTGTCTGCGTCAGGGCTACCAGAAATTATGTCATTGCCTTGTGTAATGTAACTATAAAGGCTGCTGAAATCAGTATTTCCGTATATTGGGTCAGTAAGTTTATCAAATATACTATACTTTATTGCCAAACCAGAAGCTGCAAATTGATTACCTAAATTATCCTGAAATGAAAAATTACTAATTATTCCACCAGTAACGTCTCCATCCGCATTGAAAGTAATTTTACCGCTAATACTGACAGTATTTCCATCTGCAATTAAGTCAATTGAGGTGTAAGTGCCACCAGCTAGATCTCCATTTGGTTTAACATTAAACTTGCCCGTTAGGTCAAATGAGTCAGCAAGGCTTGATGAATACGTGATTCTTGAAATATAGCCACTGGAGTACCCAGTAAAAGCATTGACAGATAAGTTTGACGCAATGTTGATTGAGGTGTCAGAGTTTGTATAAGAAAATGTATTAAACTTAACAATACTACTCGTATCGGTAAAGTGGTTGCCCGTTACAATCAAGTCATAAGTGGTATCAGGGGTGTAATAATACCCCATCAATTTTGTATTTGTCTCGCTGTAGTAGCTTACAGTATCGGAGTCGGTAAACAATGACTCAAAGGTAGAAAATGATTGCTCGATACTGTCATTTACTGATAAAAGCTCAATGTTCGACCAGTTTTTAAAATAAATATTAGCCATTGTTTGATTTTTATTAGTTGTTTAATTATTTATCGGCAAGATTACAGCAATTTAAGTAGATTACTATAACCCATTTGGGTTATGTTCAAGTTCCGTTTAATCACCGCTCATAATAACTATAGCGAGTAAAGATGATGAAAAAATATTTTAAACGCGTTTATGGTAAGCACATTATTTAAGAATCACTACAGCAAGGATAATGATTGCAATTGTTGCCCAACCGATACGATCAACGTATTTTTTTAAGTTTACTTCCATGGTTGGGCCACCCCATTTCATGAGGCCAGCTACCATAAAAAAGCGCGCACCTCGGCCAATAAATGAGGCGATTGTAAATGGAATAAGTGGCATCGCTAAAGCTCCCGCTGCGATTGTAAAAATCTTATAGGGGATAGGCGAGAAACCTGCAATAAAAATTGCCCAGACCCCCCACTCTTTAAACCATAATTCTGCTTTTAGAAAAGCATCCCAGTAATGACTTTGCTGCAAGTAAGGCGCAATAAAATCAAATGCTACTGCTCCGATTAAATAGCCAAATAGACCTCCTAATATAGAGGCGACTGAAGTGAGCATGGCAAAACGCCATGCTTTTGCAGGATTGGCAAGGCACATTGGTGCAAGCATGACATCAGGTGGAATAGGGAAAAATGATGATTCGGCAAAACTCAGTGCACCTAGGTACCATGGCGCATTAGGCAGTCTGGACCAGGCCATCACACGGATATAGAGAAGAGAAAATATTTTCATATTGAGTTTGCAACTGATGTCTAGGTTGTTATTAATCTAATCTTAGGTATCTGTTCGCGTATTCTACATGATAGTTAAACTATGATTGAGTAATGATTGCTAGTTTGTAGTTCAGCGTTGATTAAGCTTAATTCGGCATCAGTGGGGGTGATGATATCGAACTACTATGTGTTATATTCTTCGTGCTTATGATTATTAGAGGTGGATTTTGGAACAAGTATTAAAAGCTTTAGAAGCTTTTGGCTTAAAAGAGCTGTGGATGATTAAAGAGGTGGCGGTATTAATTACCACAGTTTTTGTACACTTTTTATTTGCTTATATATTCAAAAAAGTCATTCGAGCATCACGCAGAACGCAGAGTATCTGGGATGATATTCTAGTCGTTTCAATTAGAAAGCCATTGCGATACGCAATTTGGTTGGTTGGTATCTCAATTGCTCTAATGATTTTTGGCAATCACTATGAAAGTGATTTAGTCGAGTATGTCTCAGTACTTAGAGAAGCAGTTATTGTTGTTTGTATTGCATGGTTTGGTTGGAATTTTATATCAGAGGCTAGTTCACGGTATTTAATTCAGCAGGGCGAAAAAGATGGCGATGTTGATCGTACTACCGTCGATGCATTATCAAAACTAGGTCATCTTGTTGTCATTATTGCTGCAGTATTAACATTGATGCAGTCATTCGGCTTTAGTGTGTCTGGTCTTTTGGCGGCTGGCGGAATCGGTGGAATTGCAATTGGTTTTGCAGCAAAGGACATATTAGCCAATTTTTTTGGTGGGTTAACGATTTACGCAGATAGGCCTTTTGTTGTAGGTGACTGGATTCGCTCTCCCGATAAAGACATTGAAGGCACAGTAGAGAAGATTAGCTGGCGCTACACCCAGATAAGACGCTTTAATAAAAATCCTATTTATGTACCAAATTCAGTTTTCACAACAATCGCTGTTGAAAACCCCTCACGGATGACCAATCGTCGCATCAAAGAAATCGTTGGTATTCGCTATGATGATATTAAACTAATGCCTGCAATCGTTAAAGATGTTAAGAAGATGCTGCAGTCACACAAAGATATTGATACGACTAAAACATTAATTGTTAATTTCAATGCTTTTAATGCATCTTCTGTCGATTTCTTAATCTACACTTTCTCGAGAACTGTGGTATGGGAAGAGTTCCATGCAGTTAAACAAGACGTGTTGCTCAAGGTTGCCAATATTATTGAGAAACATGGTGCAGAAATTGCATACCCAACACAAACAATACATGTTGCAAGCAATGAATACTCAGGTGATTAGTAGCCTATATATTTATAATACTAATAACTTTCCTATGCTGACAAAAAATATTGCTTTTTTGATTTGCAGCCCTTCGTGAACAAATAATTTTTCATATGCATCCAGTTGGCTTAGATATTCTACAGCTATCGCTTTAAGTGCATCTTCTGTCGCATTAGGGTCTAAATCAATTGTTTTGTAATCAATTATCCAGCGAGTATTGTCTTCAACAAAGGTACGATCAATCACCTTTTTAGAAACGACATCTTCAGTTGCTGATTCAATCGCAAGCTCGTTAGCGGCAGTTGTCCTTGACGCGAGTACCCACTTGCCTTGTTCACTCTCGATGGCTGTTATTAATAGTCGAATGACACGTTCTACACCTGTGGTGATTGCAGCAGATTCATAATTTCCGCGCTTAAACCAGCGTTGTATTGCAGCATTTAAAGCTTCTATACGCGCTGCCGACCAATTTTCCAGGCCTTCTTCAGCTATTAGTTGTAAATATAAATGCGTTAATATGCCTATATCAGCTACTAACGTGCTGTCATCTTCGGTGTTATTGTTGTTATTGCTAACAAAATCATTTGATTGATGATTGTTCGGCAATTTAATTGGGCTTGCTGGTTTGCTGAGTCTAATTAGCTGCGGTACAAAATCAGCTAACTGTATGCTTGGTTGAGCTGATTGCGTTATTGTGGCTTTGAGAACATGTTCATCATCAAAGGAGGGGTGAATAATTGGCCACAATACGTCTAAAAACGTATTTTTGGGGGCTCTAGTTTGTCCTTTTACATCTTTTTTTGCAACGCCGAGTAAGTGTAAACTGCTCTCAGCTCGCGTTGCTGCAACATACAACACGCGAGCATCTTCATAAGCAGCGCGCTCTTTTTCAAGCATTTTCAGATAATCATAGGCGGTCACTTCGTTTGTCAGCGGTGCATGGCCTCGAGGTATATACGGTGCAGTAACCAAAC
This sequence comes from Methylophilaceae bacterium, assembly GCA_041602315.1. Lineage (GTDB taxonomy): Bacteria > Pseudomonadota > Gammaproteobacteria > Burkholderiales > Methylophilaceae. The sequence goes on from JBFIGM010000079.1 coordinate 3,853, forward strand.
TTATATTATCTACAGCGTCTTCGGTATCTTCTAACGTGACCTCTTCCCAAAGCAACAAAGGCTGTTCATTACCACCTGTCTTACGATCCAAGCCAGGTAAAATCACCGTATCAAACTCCAGACCCTTGGATTTGTGGATGGTCATAAATTGCAAGCGATCATCTGCGTCTGCATCTGGTGCAGCGTATAGTTTTTCTACTTCTGCTGCCAGCAATTGTGGTGAAAACTGACCAGCACTTTCGAGTGCTTCAATGCGCGAAAAAAATGCTTGTACATCACGTACATCACCTGCATCCCACAAACAATCTGCACCGCCGAGCAACAGCCAAACACTATAGAGCCAGCGACTTACCGTTTGGCGGCCTTGGTGGTGTAAAGCTTGGTTCAATATGCCACGCACATGCAGTACACGTTGACGACCATCTTCGCTCAAGCTTGATAAACGGTCTTCGCGATACATTAATTGCATGACAGTACTGTTTTTATCATCCGATACCAGTGCATATAAATCGGCTAATGTAAGTCCACACCATGGCGCTCGTAAAATCGCTAACCAGTGTACGCGATCTGCGCGATGATGCAGAGCATATGTGAGCGATAGTAAATCTTGAACTATTTGTCGATTTGCCAGTTCTTCAATTTCTACAGCTTGAAAACTTAAGGTTGGATGGTTACGGCGTATTTCAGTAACCAATGCCGTTAAGTGGCTTCTAGCGCGAACCAATACAGCAATTTTTGCATCTGGTTTTAGCTGTTGTGTTTGTTGAATGATTTCAATGATGCGATCTGCTTCTAATTGGCGAACATCAGTTAATAGCGAATTTTCGTCACTATTCTCATCATCCACACTAGGTTTTTCATCTAACAAAGCGTGTATAAATACTCCCGCGTTATCATCATCATTTTTGGTGGCAACAAACGGGCGATAGCGAATAGCCCCACGACTAATACTGTCTTGACTAGGAAAAATAAGCTTAAAAGCCTGGTTTACCCATTCTATAACCGATGGGCAAGAGCGGTTATTACGCCACAACTTCAATGGTTTGAGTTTGATGCTGCCTATACCTTGTTGCGCCACGCGTAAAAATAAACCTACATTAGCTTTACGGAAACGATAGATAGACTGCATAGGATCGCCAACACAAAACAGGGTGCGGCCATCTTCTTTTTGCCAACCGCGTGTTAGCGCTTCTATTAATTTGATCTGAGAAGGGCTGGTGTCTTGAAACTCATCTATTAGTAAATGTTGGATGCGGTAATCAAATTTTAGGGCTAAGTCAGTTGGGTTGCCAGTTGTATCCTCTAGAGCAAATAGAGCACGTTGGGCAATTTCCACAAAGTCGACTTCACCATGTGCTTGAAAAACAAGCCATAACTCGCCAACTGCAATATGAAGCAATTGCGCTAACGTAGCAATCATTTGCCATGCAGTATCATCTTGCTGAGGTGATGGCAGGCTACGCAATCGCAAGATTGCTGCTTCTGCGCCATTTAACTCTTGTAGCGATGCAATTAATGCAGTAAGCGCTTCTTTGTATGGTTTTGCCTCATTAGTGGGATGTAAACCCATGTTTTTATCTAAGCGTTTGCGTAGGCTGCCGCCAGAAGTCAGTAAAAGCTCTGCAACTGATTGCCACTGTCGCAGTGAATCAGTTGTTGCAGCTAAGTACGTGTGCCAATCCAGTAGCGCTGCAATAGGGTGTGTAGCGTCCAGCTGGCTAGCGGCAAAGCGGGCAATTGGCATTAAAGTTTCTTGAATGCTAGGTGATAGTATGTTTGCAGCAGCTTGAATGTCACCCGTAATCATTGTTGCCAATGCGTGCGCCGCATCTTCTGCAGTATGCTGACTTTGGGTGTAGGGTAGCCACTGATCGCGTTTTGCTAGCATCTCTGCTAGCAATTGCGTCAATTTGTAGGTGTCATTGTCAAAATATTGTAAGGCAGCTTGAACGGTGACCCCATACTCAGGATGCTCCAAATGCTCAATCGCACGCATTGCAGCTTCTTCATAATATTGACGTGGGTCATCTCTTACTGCAGGTTGTGTGCCAAAACGGCTAAGCAAAGGCATTTGCCTTGCAAGGTGCGCGTTGAGTGAGTCAATCGTATAAATACGTAAGCGCGATGGTGTATCCAGTAATTGCCAGCCAAGCATACTGGAGCGTGTTAATACGGATTGGCCTAGATTGAATGTGATTTGCTTATGTGCTTGCTCAGGTAAAACACCATTTGCTGCTAATTGCAGACTATCCATAATGCGTGATTTCATCTCAGAAGCAGCCTTGTTGGTAAAAGTAATCGCAATGATTTCTTCGGGCGCTTGTACTGTTTCCAGTAACTTAAGAAAACGCTGCGTTAACAGCTCTGTTTTACCCGCACCTGCTGGCGCTTCTACGATAAATGAATCATGTGCTAATGCCTGCTCTCGGCTTATACTGTCTTCTTCCAGTAAAGTAATTGATGTGTTGGCATCAGGTTGCATCAGGCTTTGTCTTTCAGGTGCTGGCGTTCAAATTGTAGTTGGCGCTCGGGTACACGAAGAAGCGGTGTAACGTCACAAAAGGCAAGCTCTCTCTCATGCTTAAACTTTACCGCAGCATCACCGTTTTTTATACGAATCGCTGTCTCAGTAATACTTTGTTTCCAATGTTGAATAATGCTTTGCCAATTAGGAAAGCTTGCCTCATCAAATACTTTTCTGCCACGTGCGTCATCAAAGACAGTTGCCCCTTGAATGATTTCATCCGTTGCAGCTATACCAATAAAAGCATTGTACGCAATTCTTACTCTGGCATAGCAAACAGCAACAATTTCATGCTCAGTATCTTGTAAAACAAATGCAGCATAAATAGGAAGTTGTGGTTCAGTAATATTAACTTCTGCCCAGTTTTTATAATCAAGTTGATTGCCAGTTTTATAGTCGATGACGACCAAGCGTTGGTCATCTAATTGGTCAATACGGTCAATCACAAGCTTAATCCGAATACCTTCAATATTAATCTCGTGTGGCTGCTCACAGGCCAATACATCAAAGCCTTGTGGACGTTGCATTTCAACTTCTGTCAGCCATGCATAGACAAGCTTGGTTAATCGCGCTGCTTCTAAATCTAAGAAGCGTGCTGAGAATGCATGATTGTGTTCTTGATTAAATGCTGATAATACTGTTTCTGCTATGCCAAAAAGCGCCGACTTTAGCGCATCTGGTGTTGCGCTATGCAATATCACTCCGCTTTGCCCAGCCCAAAATTTTGCCAGCACAGCGTGCACCAAACTACCGCGCTCCATAGCATCTAATCCATTTGCTGGCTCATCAAGCTTTCTGGCATGCAGGCGATATTGATAAAATGCCCAAGCTGGACATATTGCTTGCGCTTTTAATAAGCTCGTCCCACCGCTGACATGTTCACCCTGACTCACAGCTGGCGCCATATGGTCGTCTAACCATTGCCAATCATGAGTAGATACACTGGTAAATGATTCCGCCAACGTTCGACTGAGATTAGGTGGCGTACTAACATTGGACAAACCATGCACTAGAGGACTTGGGCGTAATATACGCTCACCATCTTTTAGTGCACTTGAAAAAATGACTTCACGGGCACTTTTGATTAGGCGTTGATAAACCGCCATCGCAAAACTAGCTTGCACTTCGCTACTAGCATTGGGAGTTTTTGCATGGCGTTGTATATCTGCCGGAAGTAGGGCATTATGCCTCGCAGCAGGTGGCCACACATGGTCGTTCATGCCCATCACCCATAACCCATCCAGCGGTTCAGCGCAAGCTTCCAGCATGCCCATGACCTGAATAGCGGGCAACGTTTTTCTCTCTGCTTGAAATGTTTGGTTCTTACACAGTTGCGTCAAACGTTTAAGCGCTTCATTAGCAGTAACCTTATTTATCAGAGGGGTCAGGTTGGCAAGTGCTTGCAGGGCTTTGTTGAAAGATTGAACTGCTTGGTATTCATAACTTGAAATACTACGTTCGCCTTGCCAATGTGTGCGTTCGAGTGCAATTTTAAATATATCTGCCCATTGGCTCGGTTTAGCCACTCGATTGTTTTGCTCAGCAATTTCCATCAATGCTTTCGTATCTACCAATAGCGATGGTAGCTGCAATGCATGCTCGCCTTGATTAGCATGTTCTAAAAACCGCAAAAAACGATGACTGCTTAAGGTCAACGTGCAATCTTGCCGCATACGCGCATCCAGCAGAGCGCGCGCATCCTGCTCATGTAAACTGGCAGACCAGTATACGCTATGGATTAATTGTGATATTTCGCTTTGAAGCAGTGATTGCTTTTGCCAAGCAAAGCGAAGCAAATTCAATGCTGTACTAATGATTGGTAAGCTTGAAAGTGCTACGCCCAGTGTAAAATCATAGCAGCGCTGTGTTTCTGCCTGTGATGGTATATGTGTTTCAGGGTGAAATGCGTCATCAAGCAAAGTGGATAACTTGGTACGCAAAGCTTCCAGTTCTGGTACTACAATAGCTAACTTGACATTAGGATTACGTTCTAACTGCTCCACACTCCAGGCAACGGCTGCACGGCATTCAGCATCCTGGTCAGCTAAGTTGACATGAGAGCATTGTTGAACTGATGGCATTGTTAACACGTAATGGCTGACATTTACGCCGCGTTTCTCTAATACTGTAATTAAGCGTTCTGTATGAGGGTGCAATCGATCAAACCCAGCTAATGCGATATGGCTAGGCAGTTGCCCAGCACTTCTCGCTAAACAGTTAATCTGCCATTCTTCATAGCGAACTGCTTCTAGCACATTGTTTGCTGCACAACGTAGCTGAAAATCTTCCCGCCAGCGCATAAACTGCAGCGTTTCTTCCGTTGCTTGTGCAGTATCTACCTTTAAACGCCACTCAGTCATTAAGCGGTTAGCCTCTATTGCTACGCTGGCAAGACCTGTTGTGTCAAACAAGTCTGCAGCAGCATGACTTTTTAGCGATTGCTGAATGCTTTGCTCCCATAATAAGCCTTCCTGCATTGCGGATAGGACTTGTGTTGGAATAGTGTCAGCTTCAATCTCACCTAGTAGAATAGCTGTTTCAATGACATTATCTAGCCAATCAGATAATGTATAAATTTCTAGTGCTTGCCATTGATTTTTGCCGCTTTGTTTCTGACGGGTTTGAATCGTCATTTGCAAGCTTCTGGCGAGACGCGTCGTAGAGCATAGGATAAGAGGTGACTCAACTTGAGATGGCATGGGTTTATTTTAAACGAGAGCAAAAGATAGTTCATCTATTAAATAGATAGCAAGGAAAAAAGTTAAAATAATACTGATCCTACTGGTTTTATTGGATAATGACCTCATATAGCAAGTAAATGTTTTTTGGAGCAAAGTAATGTTGGCAAAAGCAGCAAAATCAATTAAATGGGCGTTGATGTTCTTGATAGTTCCTATTGGACTTTTTGCGCTTTATACCTGGGCGGTTTTGTCGTGGAGTTACTCATCTGGAGAGCGTGCCGGTTATGTGCAGAAATTGTCGCAAAAAGGTTTTCTCTGTAAGACCTATGAAGGTGAATTGATTCTGGTTTCCATGCCTGGCACTCAGGCTGAAAAATTCTACTTTACGGTAAAAGATCCTAAAATCGCACAAAAGATTAACGAAACTGTAGGTAAACGCGTACGTTTAACTTACGAACAGCATGTAGGTGTTCCATACAGTTGCTTTGGTGAGACATCGTATTATGTGAATAATGTAACAGTGGTAACGGAAAAGTTAATTGATCAAGAAATGTTTCCGCAGTAATACTATCAATAGAGACTTAACTCATCTATACAGACAATAATGCAAAAAGCAACAGCTAAAACAGAAGAGAAAAACTACATCACACCAGAAGGTTTTGCTGCGCTACAAACAGAGTTTAATCAGCTTTATAAAGTAGAACGTCCAGAGGTGGTACGTACTGTTGCCTGGGCGGCTAGCAATGGCGATCGCAGTGAAAACGGTGATTATATCTATGGAAAACGTCGGTTACGTCAAATCGATAGTCGTTGCCGTCATCTCATGAAGCGAATGGATCTAGCTGTCATTGTTAACAGCGCGGAACAACAGCACCTAGAGAAGGTGTTTTTTGGTGCTTGGGTCACTATATATAACCTAGATGATGATAGCGAGCATACCTATAGAATAGTTGGCAAAGATGAAATAGAGCCTACCAAAGGATATATCTCATGGATATCGCCATTAGCAAAAGCACTGCATGGTAAGTCAGTTGGTGATGTTGTAAATGTTCATACGCCTAAAGGAGAAGGTGAGTTCGAGATAATCGAAATTAAATACTGATTTTGTTTAAGAAAGAACGCAAAAGCAGGAACTACTGTCTGAACTGGATTAGGGCAGTGCGTAAGCCAAACACTTGTGGTATATTACACAGCTCATTTTTTGACTCATTTGGCGCAGTTGAGCGCTGAAATCTTGAAAGCTTAATTTATGTTAGAACTTATTCGTAACCACTCAAAAGGATGGTTAGCAAAAATTATTTTGGCCGCGATTACGATTC
>JBFIGM010000080.1:0-10233 GCA_041602315.1 Methylophilaceae bacterium
TACAACCAACTGAAATCGAGCATTGAGCAACTAAGCCCACGCGCCGTGTTATCGAGGGGTTATGCAATTGTTTCAAGCAACCAAGAGCACATCACGGATACTAAGCAACTTGAAATAGGACAGTCACTGCACATTCAATTGCATATTGGAGAAGTGGACGCTGCTGTAACAAAGAAATCATAACTTACTACAATGGGCTAAATTTAAATATGAGTGAAACCAGCACACAGCACCCACATACCCCTGCTCTAGCCCTTGCTGCGCTTGGTGTCGTTTTTGGTGATATAGGTACAAGTCCGCTGTATACCCTAAGAGAAGTCTTTTCTTCTAACCATCACCCTATCGCCCATACGGCCACTAATGTTTATGGCATCCTCTCGCTAATCACATGGTCTCTTATTTTAATTGTATCTATTAAGTATATTGTCTTTATCATGCGTGCTGACAACAATGGTGAAGGCGGCATTATGTCATTGTTAGCGCTAGCGAGCCGTCATGCAAAACAAAACTCAAGCAAGCGTAAAAGAATCATGTTTTTGGGTATTTTAGGTGCATGCATGTTTTATGCAGATGGCATGATTACGCCTGCAATTTCAGTGCTATCTGCGGTTGAGGGGCTAGAAGTTGCCGCACCAAGTCTACATGAAGTGATAGTCCCAATTACATTGCTCGTTCTTTTTACATTATTTTTTGTACAGAGCAAAGGTACTGCATTAGTAGGTAAGTTGTTTGGTCCAGTTATGTTACTGTGGTTTAGCTCTTTAGCCATTTTAGGCGTAATTAACATTGCGCATGACGTCACCATCCTGAGTGCGCTAAACCCTAATTACGCGATTCTTTTTTTCTGGAACACACCATGGCTCGCATTTGGCACATTAGGTGCAGTAGTATTAGCGGTTACTGGCGCTGAAGCGCTCTATGCCGACATGGGCCATTTTGGTCGCTTTCCCATTCGGCTGGTCTGGTTTGGCTTGGTACTACCCGCACTACTACTAAACTACTTTGGCCAGGGTGCGATTATTTTGCACGATGCTGCTGCACTCAAAAATCCTTTCTATTATTTGGCACCCAAGTGGGCATTATTTCCGCTCATTGGTCTTGCAACATTGGCTACAGTGATTGCATCACAAGCGGTCATTACAGGCGCTTTTTCCGTTTCTCGACAGGCATTACAAATGGGATTTCTCCCACGGATGTATATCCAACATACTTCGGAAAGCACGGAGGGACAAATTTACATGCCTCGTGTCAATTGGGGTTTGATGATTGCGACCATGTTGCTGGTTATCAGCTTCGGTAGCTCTGATGATTTAGCTGCAGCTTATGGCATTGCTGTTACAGGCGATATGATTATCACTAGCCTGCTAGCAGCTATCGTGTTTCATGAAATATGGAAGTGGAGTAAATTACGCACAGCCATCCTTATTAGTGTATTTTTAATCATAGATCTCACTTTTTTCAGTGCGAATGTACTTAAAATACCGGATGGCGGCTGGATACCAATTATGATCGGTGTCATTATTTTTACATTGATGTTTACATGGAAAACAGGCCGCTCTATCCTTTACAGGCAGCTTAAACAAGAAGAAATTAAAGTTAATCCTTTTATTGAATCTCTGGATACAGATATGCTTAAACGGGTGGAAGGTACTGCCATCTTTCTCACGCCAAATGCTTACGGCATCCCTAGAGCAATGTTACACAATATCAAACACAACAAAGTACTGCATGAACACAATGTCATCCTGACAGTTTGCTTTCTAGACTATCCGCACACCAGTCTAGATGAACGTGTTATTGTAGAAAAACTGCCAGAAGCTTTTTATCGTGTCACCGTTAATTATGGTTTTATGGATGAACCCAATCTACCCAAAGACTTGCTATTATGCAAGGACCAAGGGTTAGATTTAGAGCCTATGGAAACTTCATTCTTTATTGGTAAAGATATTTTAATCACAAGCAACCTGCCCGGCTTGTCGCTGTGGCGCAAAAAGATTTTCGTTGTATTATTCCGCTCAGCAGAAACGATTACCAATCAGTTAAAACTACCACCTAATCGAGTGGTGGAGCTGGGTGCGCAGGTAAAATTTTAATTAATGCTTCAACCATTTTCTATTGTCATGCGTTAATATTACGCGTTGATTGACTCGAAACAAGGACGACTTATGAAAAACATTTTTTCCATCATTATCGTTACGCTTACAATGTTACTGACGGGCTGCGCAACAACCACTAATAGCAGTGTTTCTGGTGTTAGTCGCTCCCAGTTCCTTCTTATGCCAGCATCAACAGTCGATCAAATGTCAGCTCAGGCTTATACCGAAACACTTACTAAAGCTAAACAGCAATCTACACTCAATGTGGATAAAGCGATGTATAACCGTGTTAACAACATATCCCAAAGACTGATTGCTAAAGTTGGTGTCTTTAGAGAAGACGCAACGAAGTGGGATTGGGAAGTTAACGTAGAAAAAAACGACCAGTTGAATGCTTACTGTATGCCAGGTGGAAAAATTATGGTTTTTTCTGGCTTAGTTGAAAAATTGAATGCAACAGACGATGAGTTAGCCGCTGTGATTGGCCATGAAATTGCTCACGCACTGCGCGAGCACGGGCGTGAAAGAATGTCACAAGCTTATGTACAACAATTTGGCCTTCAAGCATTGGCAGCTATGGTAGGTGGAACAGCTGGCAGCGTGGCAGCACAGGGTGCAGGATTAGGTTCCCAATTATTTTTTGCACTACCTAATGGTCGAGAACAAGAGCGCGAATCAGACAGAATTGGCTTGGAATTAGCCGCACGTGCCGGCTTCAATCCGAATGCAGCGGTTACTCTTTGGCAAAAAATGAGTGCTAATAGTAATGGTGCACCACCCGAGTTTTTGAGCACTCATCCTGCAAGTGAAAATCGTATTGCTGATTTAAAAGCCCTTGTGCCTAAAGTAATGCCCTTATATAAGGCGGCAAAAAAATAAACTAGATGATGATGTAAACCAATACGCGCTCATGTAATTTCGAGCGCGTTTTGATGTTTTTGGGCTGAATCAAGGTTTAGGTTAAAATAGCGCCTTTGTTACAACACTTAATTATCATATCTGGAAACTCTTATGGACCCACGTCAAAGTATTATTGAAGCGGCTTTTGAAGATCGCGCTAACATTAACCCTGCAAATGCCTCAGCAGAACTTAAATCAACGGTTGAAAGTATCATGGCTGATCTAGATTCTGGCGCCCTTCGCGTCGCCTCTAGAATTGGTGACAGCCAACAATGGGAAACGCACCAATGGTTAAAGAAAACAGTTTTATTATCTTTCCGACTTGAAGATAACGTCTTGCTTGATGATGGCGTGACACGCTATTTTGATAAAGTACCTACAAAATTTGCTAATTACACAGAAGAAGACTTCAAAGCAGGCGGGTTCCGAGTAGTACCGAACGCAGTCGCCCGCCGTGGTTCATTTATTGGCAAAAACGCCGTATTGATGCCTTCATACGTCAATATTGGTGCCTATGTTGACGAAGGCACTATGGTTGACACTTGGGCAACAGTTGGCTCATGTGCACAAATAGGTAAAAACGTCCATTTATCTGGCGGCGTTGGTATTGGTGGCGTATTAGAACCGGTTCAAGCAGGTCCAACTATTATTGGTGATAATTGCTTTATTGGCGCGCGATCAGAGGTAGTTGAAGGCGTAGTAGTCGAAGATAACTGTGTAATTTCAATGGGTGTTTATATTGGGCAAAGTACAAAAATTTATGACCGCGAGACTGGAGAGGTGCACTACGGTCGTGTACCAGCTGGTTCTGTTGTCGTATCTGGCAACTTACCATCCAAAGATGGCAGCTACAGCCTCTACTGTGCGGTTATCGTTAAAAAAGTCGATGCAAAAACACTTGGTAAAGTCGGTATTAATGAGTTACTAAGGGGAATTTAATCACTGAAGTAACAGTATAGAATAGACGCTTTTTCAGCGTCTATTTTTTTGTCAGCAATTCATCAATAGCGTTTAAATTATTGATTAGCATCAACATTGATGGCACTGTTTATCGGGGCGATATAACTAAATAAAAACATAATAAAACAATGAGTTAAATAATAAACAGTATTTATTTTACTTGATGGCATATTAATTGCTTTTAATAACCCATGAAAATTATTTATCTCTGCCATGCTGATTAACTACGACATTTTACTACTTGTCGTCTCCACTATTGCGGCTAGTGCATCTTTATTCATTGGCTTTGGCCTTATGGAAAGACTTGCGCGCACGGCACACAAAATCAGCAGCCTAACGCTTGTTTCAATGTCTGTTGCGCTAGGTATAGGGGTCCTGGCTAACCATCTCATTATTCTATTAAGCGCAAACATTGGTGCACCAACTGAAGCATCTTGGGCATTGCTTAATGCTAGTTTATTTGCAATCGGTATTGCGGTTGCTTTTATTTACTTAAGTATATTGTCCAACCCGAGCAAGCTCAACATTTTCGTGGGTGGTTTTATCAGCGGCTTATGTGACTTAGGCTTGTTTTATACAAGTCATGTCGCAATTAACGGCATCGATAATGTTTATATGAATCCGCTTATGACAATCGTTGCCACGATAGTTTCTATAGCAATTATTACGATGAGCTTGTTGTTATTCCAATGGATAAAAAACTATATTGGATCACACCGTGTAATCGCAAAGATTACTTCAGCAATCATGATCTCATTAGGCATTTTATGTATTCACTTTGTATTCAACGCAGCATTTTCTGATTATTCATCGAGTACATTTAGTGCAGCACAAAACATCACGCCCTCCAATTTTAAAATTACTGCAATTGCGATTGCGTTAGGGATGATTTGCCTTATTTTGATAGCTTTTGTCTTGGTGTTGTTACATGAAAAACAAGGCAAAAAACTATTTAACTTTACGCTTTTTAGCTCAGAGCCCACGCTAACCAAAGCAGCGCAGTATAGTTTAGAAGACAGTCTGACTAAGCTACCAAACCGCCGTGCATTTGATGCACATCTGCAATCGGCAAAAAAACGTGCTTTGCGCAGTGGGCAATCGTTTGCATTAGCTTACATTGACCTAGATTATTTCAAACCTATTAATGACAACTATGGTCATCATGTCGGTGACAGTGTGCTCAAAATAACCGCAGAGCGACTTAATCGAGCTGTGCGCGGATGTGATTTTGTCGCGCGAATTGGTGGAGATGAGTTTGTTGCCGTCATTGAAGAAATCGAGAATGAGGAAGATGTTGTCCCGATTGCAGAGCGCATTGTAAGCTCTATTAAAGAAGCTTACTTTATCGATCATCTGACAGTAGAGTTATCTTGCTCACTTGGTATTGCCCTATACCCCAAGAATGGCGATGTTGATAAGCTGCTTGTCTGCGCCGATGCCGCAATGTATAAAGCCAAAGACCAAGGTAAAAACCAATTCCGGTTTTATGACAGTGAGATAGAAAATGCAAATGACTTAATGCTGAACTTGCAAAGTGATTTGTGCCTTGCAGTTGAAAACAATCAGTTCAGTTTAACCTATTTGCCAAAAATCTCCTGCAATACGCTTACAGCCATTGGTGCAGAGGCATTGATTAGATGGCAACATCCAACAAAAGGAGAAATTCTGCCTAATGATTTTTTACCTGCAGCAGAACACTTTGGATTAATTCAGGATATTAATAGTTGGGTCATTAATGAATGTTGCCAGATGCTAGCAGAGGCAAAGGATAATGGCTTGGATTTAAATGTATCAATCAATTTATCTAGTCAACAGTTTCAAGACCCTGCTTTAGTTAAAAAAATCACACAAAAACTTGAAGATTATCAACTGAGCCCTAGTAGCATCTCGTTTGAAATTAAAGAAACAATAGCGGTCAATAATCAAAAGCAGTTTAAATTATTATTAGATAAATTTAAATCAGCGGGTATTAAAGTTATTTTAGATGACTTTGGATTATTACCAATGAGCCTGACTTATTTACTCGACCTAAACATTGATGAAGTAAAAATTGACAAATCGTTTATTGCTACAGTGAACAATGACAAAGGTTCACATGCGCTGGTTGATGCAATATTCAAACTCACGCACGCACTAGGATTTGAAGCAACGGCTGAGGGCATAGAAACAGAAGCACAGCAAGATACCATTATTGATTTAGGCTGCGACTATATGCAGGGTTATTTATTTTCCAAGCCTATTGGGAAAAATGCTTTGTTTGATTTATACCGCAAATTACAATTTAAGCAATTACAAATTGACTTTAACAAGCCTTTGCCTAGAATCAAAAAATCTTAATCTTTGTTATCCAAAACCTAGCTGTTAAAATGGGTTTTATTTATTCAATAGATAATTCCCATGAAACTTTACGGCATTCCAAATTGCAACACAGTCAAAAAAGCGCGCACTTGGCTAGATGATCAGCAAATTGATTATATATTTCACGACTTTAAAAAAACTGGTGTAGATCAAAATTTACTCGACAACTGGCTATCACAACAGCCATGGGAAAAACTTGTCAATCGAGCTGGTATGACATGGCGTAAATTAGACGATGCCACAAAAAATAATATTGTCGATACCAACAGTGCCGCAAAGCTAATGCTAGATAAAACCTCGGTAATCAAGCGCCCTATTCTTGAGAAGGATGGCAAAATACTTGCGCTTGGCTTTAAAGAAGAAACGTATAAAGAGCTATTTAAATGACAAAAACACTCGAATTAACGCTAGATCTACTATCACGTGAATCTATCACTCCTGAAGACAAAGGTTGCCAAGATTTATTAATTGCACGGTTAGAGCCGCTAGGTTTTAAAGTCGAGCGGATGCGCTTTGGTGATGTTGACAACTTTTATGCTCGCAAAGGTACAGATGGTCCAATGCTAGTTTTCGCTGGTCATACTGATGTCGTTCCCACTGGGCCGCTTGCGCAATGGCATACACCACCATTTGAGCCAACCATCAAAGACGGCATGCTATATGCACGTGGTGCTGCTGATATGAAAACCTCTTTGGCGGCTTTTATTACTAGCAGTGAAGAATATATCGCAGAAAATCCTAACCACAAAGGCTCAATAGGTTTGCTGATAACTTCGGACGAAGAAGGCATTGCAATCAATGGCACACTAAAAGTAGTAGAAGCGTTAAAAGCACGTGGAGAACGATTTGAGTATTGTATTGTTGGAGAGCCGACTAGCAATAAAGTTGTTGGCGATATGATTAAGAATGGCCGCCGTGGCTCACTTGGTGGCAATTTGACGGTTAAGGGCATACAAGGACATATCGCATACCCACATTTAGTCAAAAATCCCATCCATTTAGTCGCACCTGCGATTAAAGATATGGTAGAAACCGTCTGGGATGAGGGAAACGACTACTTCCCACCTACCAGCTGGCAAATTAGCAATATCAATGGTGGCACAGGCGCTACTAATGTTGTCCCAGGTGAAGTGAATATTCTATTCAACTTCCGCTACTGCCCAGAGTACGATGGTCAAGGTAGTACTGAAGCTAATCTAAAATCGCGCGTAATTGATATTCTTGATAAGCATGCACTTGAATATGAGATTGAATGGGAGCATAACCAAAGTTATATCACCCCTAAAGGTGCGCTATCCAGCGCCATTTCAGAAGCGATTCAGGCTAGTTACAATGTGACGCCAGATCTCTCGACTACTGGCGGAACTTCAGATGGCCGCTTTATTGCAGATATCAGCGATGAGGTAGTAGAGTTTGGACCACTTAACAAAACTATCCATAAACTAAATGAATGTGTAGCAGTAGCTGATATTGAGCCACTAAAAGAAACTTACAAAAAAACAATGGAAATATTATTAGCATGATGAATGCAGACATTCTAAGTAGTGAGCTTTTAACGATTCGTGATTGGATACGCTATGCGGTCAGTCAATTCGAAGTGTCCGACATTTTCTATGGTCACGGTGCTGACAACAGCTACGATGAAGCCGTTTGGTTAATCATGAGCGGCTTACATTTACCAATAGATACGCTTGAAAATTTTTTAGATGCTCGGATCACGAAAGAGGAAGGCAAGCATTTAGCCTATCTCATCGAGCAACGAGTTACCAAACATACGCCAACAGCTTATCTATTACGTGAAGCATGGCTGCATGACTATAAATTTTATGTCGATGAGCGCGTGATTATTCCCCGCTCTTTTATCGCAGAGCTACTGCTTGATGACAGTCTAAGTCCATGGATTGAATTTCCTGAAATGATACAAAGTGCGGCAGATATTTGTACTGGCAGTGGCTGTTTGGGAGTATTGCTTGCACATGCTTTTCCTAGTGCAGCGGTTGACGTCATTGATATTTCAAAAGATGCCATTGCGGTCTGTAACATCAACATCGCAAACTATGGTTTAGAGGCACAAGTGACAGCGATTGAGTCTGATATGTTTACGGCCCTAACTGGTAAAACCTATGACATTATTATCAGCAATCCGCCATATGTTGATGCGTTAAGTATGGCCCAGCTGCCTAAAGAGTACCGAAATGAACCGCAGTTAGCCTTAGGTAGCGGCACTGCAGGTTTAGATCATACCCACACGATTTTGAATCAAGCCGCTAATTATTTAACAGATGAAGGTATTCTGGTTGTAGAAATAGGTCACAACCGAGACGCGCTCCTTGACGCTTACCCACACGTCCCTTTTGTTTGGCTCGATACTAGTGGCGGCGACCAATTTGTGTTTTTGTTGACTAAAGCACAACTGAGTAGCATTCAATCAACATAGCATATTAAATTAAGACCGAATACGGCGCTTTGCTGGCTTTCTATTGGGTGCCTTGCTAGCAACAGTATTAGATTTACGCGCCTTTACCACTTTTCCATCTGACTCTTTTTCTTTCGGTGGGTGCGCCAATACGCTCCCTCTTCGTTTACGTGCTTTGGGCGTAAATACAGCTGTTGCTTTATCTTTCTCGTGCTTACTTAATTGTTTATGAGGCGTGTTTGGCACATCCAATCCTGCCCACTCCATGAGCTCAACAACTTGCTTCGGCTCAAGCTTCAGCATCGTGCCACGTTTGACGCGAGACGGTAAGCTCACTGGACCAAACCGCACACGCATTAATCTGCTCACAGGCAACTGAAACGCTTCAAATAAACGTCTTACCTCACGGTTACGACCTTCTTTTAACGTGACCTGATACCAATGATTAGCGCCCTCGCCACCCTGTGCAACAATCGAATCAAATGCTGCTGGACCGTCCTCCAACTCTATCCCCTGTGTCAGCATTTGCATTTGCTCCTCGGTCAGCTCACCAAAAACGCGCACAGCATATTCACGTTCAACTTCATAGCGCGGATGCATAAAGCGATTAGCCAGCTCTCCAGAAGTTGTAAAAATTAATAAACCAGAGGTGTTGATATCCAAACGTCCAATCGCAATCCATTTAGCACCTTTGATACGCGGCAGTTTATCAAACACACTGGCTCGCCCTTCTGGATCATCTGCACTGACGATTTCATCATCTGGCTTATGGTAGATTAATACTTGTGGTAGCTCAGGGTTAAATGGTAAGCGAACAGGACGGCTATCAACACGCACAACATCCTTTGCTGTAACCGCTGCGCCAACTTGTGCTATTTGCCCATTTACCGTTACACGTCCAGACTCAATAAGCTTTTCCATTTCACGGCGCGAGCCTAAGCCAGCTAATGCCAGTAATTTATGTAAACGCTGCGTTGGTGATTGTTCGCCATCAGGGCTAGCAGAAGAAATTACCTTTTCAGCTGGTACATTTGTTCTGTGATTTTGTGAATCTTTGGGTTTTTTAAAAGGACGTGCCATGAAACCTGCTTAAAATCGATAAGTTTGTGATTTTACAGCAAATAGCTTAGCTATCTAATGGAATTTCACTTTGGGTAAAATCTTCTATAGGTGGCAACTCTGCGAGTGACCTTAAATTCAAATCATCTAAAAAGTGTTTTGTGGTTGCATAGAGTGAAGGTCGGCCTGGCACTTCGCGTTGACCAACTACATCTATCCAATCACGTTCTATCAGCTGCCGCATAACATTTGGATTCACCGTCACACCACGTATTTGCTCTATATCACCTCTCGTGACTGGCTGGCGGTAAGCAATAATCGCAAGTGTTTCCATCACAGCACGAGAATATTTTGGCTCTCGTTCTGGGTTCATCCTTGCAATAAATGCACTATATTCTGCTTTGGCTTGAAACCGATAACCAGATGCCACTTGAACCAACTCTA
>JBFIGM010000081.1:0-9776 GCA_041602315.1 Methylophilaceae bacterium
ACCTACACATGCTAACTCTGCAACGGTAAGCGCTCCCGCACGACAAAATACGATATCGGCCCATGCGTAGAGTGATGCCATATCTTCAATATAGGACTTTGTATCAGCAGCTACACCTACTTTGTTGTAGTTTTGTTCCAGCGTAGCAATGTGTTTTTCACCTGACTGATGTACCACTTCAGGTCTTTCCGCTTCTGGCATATTGGCTATTGCTTTAGGAATAACATCATTTAATACCGCAGCACCCAAGCTACCTCCTACAACTAATAATCTGAGCCTTCCTTTTCTGCTAGCGTAACGTTTTTGCGGTGGGTCTAACTGGCAAATTTCATCACGCACAGGATTGCCAACTAGTGTAGCCCTATGACCAAAAGCAGCAGGGAAAGCTGCCAATACTTTGTCTGCAATATGACTCAATATTTTATTAGTCAATCCTGCAATAGAGTTTTGCTCATGTATAACCAACGGCTTACCTAGTAGACTTGCCATCATTCCTCCTGGAAATGCAGCAAAACCACCCATACCTAACACCACATCTGGTTTGTGCTTCTTGATCGCATTTAAACTTTGTTTAAATGCCACGAGTAATTTAAATGGCAACAAACACCAGCCAATTAATCCTTTTCCTCTTACTCCGCGCATCGTAATCATTGCCTTGCTGTAGGGCTTATCAACAATCAGGCGATTTTCCATTCCGCCTTCCGTAGCAAGCCAGACTACTTTCCAACCAAGTGCATATAAATAATCAGCGACTGCAATAGCAGGGTAGACATGGCCACCTGTGCCACCTGCCATCACCATTAGCGTAGATTTTGCTTGATTTGTTTCAGAAATGTTTGTCATCATACTGGCAGACCTTTCTGAATCCTGCGGTTCTCATAATCCACTCTTAGCAAGACAGCAACTGCAATACAATTTGCCAAAATACCGCTACCACCAAACGACAGAAACGGTAACGTTAAGCCCTTAGTCGGTAACACCCCCATATTGACACCGATATTGATAATAGCCTGCACTCCTAGCCAAACGCCTATGCCTTGTGCCAGCAAGGCTGAAAAATATCGTTCATTCTCAATAGCTTCCTTGCCGATACCGAAAGCCCTGATCACGAGCCATGAGAACAATCCAAGTACAGTCACTACACCAATGAAACCCAACTCCTCCGCTATTACAGCAAGCAAGAAGTCAGTATGTGCCTCTGGAAGATAGAGCAATTTTTCTACACTAGCCCCTAATCCAACACCAAACCATTCGCCGCGTCCGAATGCAATTAGCGCATGTGATAATTGGTAGCCCTTGCCAAAAGGATCTGCCCAAGGGTCCATAAAGCCGATAACGCGCTGTAACCGATACGGTGAACTGACTATAAGGAAGTAAATCGCGATTGGCAGCATCAACAATAAGCCGACAATAATTTTCACCGTCAGGCCTCCCAACCACAATATTGAGATCGAGATGGCAGCCACAACAGCAAAGGCACCAAAATCAGGCTCCCTGAGCAATAGAAAGCCGACCAAAATCATCACTGCTACCATTGGCAGAAACCCTTTTACAATGCTGTCCATTTGCCCTGATTTACGAACTGCGTAATCGGCAACATACATTGCAGCAAATAACTTCATAAATTCTGATGGCTGCAAGTTAATGACAAATAATGACAACCAGCGTTGGCTACCATTAACATTTCTGCCAACTCCTGGTATCAACACCAGTATTAATAGTGCAATGCCTATTAGAAACAAATGTGGTGCCATTTTTTGCCACCAATCGATTGGTATTTGGAACGCAACATATGCCGCTACCAGGCTCACCGTAATAAAGACTGTTTGCCTTGTTAGATAGTAGGTACTGTTATGACCAATAGCGGCGTTTGCTTCTGCTATTGCAATAGAAGCTGAGTAAACCATAACAAGCCCTATCCCTAGTAAAATCAAAGTTACCCACATCAGTAATTGATCATAACGATCTGACATTGCCCGTTCTCTTGACTGTAAAGCGCTAGAAGTTAACATGCCACCTCCACTTCTAGCTTATTCACTGCCGCAACAAACGCCTCTGCTCTTCTAATGTAATTTTCATACATATCAAGACTTGCGCACGCTGGGGAGAGTAATACCGCATCTCCTGCCTGCGCTACTCGCTTCGCAATCGCCACTGCCTCTTGCATATCTTGCGCATGATAAATAGGTACTGCCGTTTCAAGCAAAACCTTCTCTATGATGTGTGCGTCACGACCTATCAATACAACTGCACGCGCATTATCTTTAACAGGGCTAACCAGTGGAGAAAAATTTTGGTCCTTGCCATCACCGCCTGCTATCAGCACAACCTTTTGCGGCAAACCTGATATAGCAGCACAAGTTGCACCTACATTCGTACCTTTTGAGTCATCAAAAAAATCTACCTTGTCTATTTCTGCAACCCACTCGACTCGATGAGGTAACCCTTTAAAGTTATACAAAGTATTTAGTAGAGGCGCATATTCCAAACCTATGGCTCGACATAAAGCTAGCGCAGCCAGCGCGTTAGATACATTATGTGCTCCTCTGATATGTAAGTCCGCTGCATTAATCAGGTGTTTGCCCTTATCGCATAACCAGATTTCATGATTTTTATCTTCTACACCAAACCCTTCGGCATCCGGACTTAACCCAAAAGTCGTCAGTGCCAAATGCGGCCTTTCCATTACCATGCTCCAAGCATCATCTCGGTTTAACACCTGATGTTTTGCTTTATAGAAAATATGTGCTTTTGCGGCTGCATAGGTCGACAAATCTGGATATCGATCCATATGATCTTCAGTTATATTCAGTACAGTAGCAACATCTGCAATTAAGTTACTGGTTGTCTCTAATTGGAAGCTAGAAAGCTCTAACACATATACGTCAGGCACATCCATACTTAATGCATCAAGCACGGGTAATCCAATATTACCTGCCACGATTGTTGTTAATCCGGCTGCCTTGCACATTTCCCCAACCAGTGTTGTTACTGTCGTTTTTCCGTTTGATCCCGTAATTGCGATTACTTTTGCATCAGACGATCTATACTGTGCAAACAGCTCAACATCTCCCACAACAGGGACACCTGCATCAATTGCGCTTTGAAGGGCAGGGGTTGATATTGCAATACCTGGGCTAAGCACCAATAGCTCTGCCGCTTGTAATAGTGCAGCATCAAAACTACCAAGAAAAACCTCCACATCGGGCATTTCATTATTGATGACATCTAAGTTAGGTGGATTTTCTCGCGAATCCGCAGCAGCAACATTTACTCCTTGTGCTGTCAACCAGCGCAAGACCGATAGACCTGTATGACCAAGCCCAAGTACTACTACCCGTTTATTTTTTAGCGTTTCTATCATCTAATTTTCAACGTTGAGAGCCCAACCAACACCAGCATCATAGTAATAATCCAAAATCGCACGACTACTTGCGTTTCTTTCCAGCCTTTTTGCTCATAATGGTGGTGTAAAGGTGCCATCAGAAATATGCGCCTGCCTACACCTGTCCTGTATTTTGTAAACTTAAAATACAGCACCTGTATCGCTACAGAAAACGTTTCAACCACAAACACACCACCCATAATAAACAAGACAACTTCCTGCCTAACTACTACTGCAACAACACCTAACGCACCACCCAGTGCCAATGCACCAACATCACCCATAAACACCTCAGCTGGATATGCGTTAAACCATAAAAAACCTAACCCAGCACCAGCCATGGCCGCACAAAACACCAGCAGCTCACCAGCGCCTGCCACATAAGGCACACCCAAATATTTTGAAAAATACAAATGCCCAGCGACATAAGCAAAGATGCCCAATGCACTTCCTACCATCACTGTCGGAAGAATGGCCAACCCATCCAGCCCATCGGTAAGATTCACTGCATTACTGCTGCCAACCACGACCATATAGGTTAGTGTTAGAAATCCAACCAAACCTAAAGGTAAAGCAAGATTTTTGAAAAATGGGAAAATCAGGGTTGTTTCTATTGGCGACACAGAAGTCTTAAATAAGAACAATCCAACGCCCAAACCGATTAAACTCTGCCAAAACATTTTTGCTTTTGCTGACAACCCTTTTGGATTTCGATAGACGACCTTCCGATAATCGTCTACCCAACCTATCGCGCCAAACCCCAATGTTGTCACCAGCACTACCCAAATGAATCGATTGCTTAAATCAGCCCAAAGCAATGTTGATAGTGCAATTGCCACTAAAATTAGTGCGCCCCCCATTGTTGGAGTACCTGCTTTAATCAAGTGTGTTTGCGGCCCATCATCCCGTACCGATTGTCCCACCTTATATTGCGTGAGCTTTTTAATCATTTTAGGACCTACAACAAATGAGATAATCAGTGCTGTTAATGTTGCCATCACGGCTCGTAATGTGATGTAGTTGAACACATTAAAACCATGTATATCTGCTGCTAAATATCGTGCTAGCTCAAGTAACATTACTGTTTGTCCCCATTTCCTGGTTTGCTTTTATTGCGTCTACAACCCGCTCCATTTTCATCATGCGGGAACCTTTAACTAACACGATTGTGTTTGATTGCATCTGTGCTTGCGTGGCTAAAATTAATGATTCGACTGAATCAAAAAATTGACCCCTTTCTCCAAATGCATCCGTTGCTAACTTACTTAACCGACCAAAACCAAATAATCGATTCACGCCTTTTTCCTTGGCATACTTCCCAACTTCTGTATGTAGTGACTCAGCCGATTCTCCTAACTCTGCCATATCACCCATCACCATAATTAGATTACTGTTTGATTCTGCATCCACTTCTGTAAGAACATCAATCGCTGCTTTCATAGAGTCTGGATTTGCATTGTAGGTATCATCAATGAGCATTGCATTACGTTGACCAGGCAGCCTATTTAATCGCCCTTGCACCCCTGAGAATCGAGTTAACCCATTAACAATTTCGGCATTGCTGACGCCTAATGCCACCGCCACTGCTGTTGCTGCCAATACATTCATTACATTGTGCCGACCTTGTAAAGACAGTTGAAATTGAGTAGCGCCATTGGGTGTTGTCAGCTGAATATCCATCTTGCCATGATGAGTGGCATATTGAGCAGTGACATCTGCTTTTACATCAATACCAAAGGTGATGACTTTCCTGTTGGTGTTCAATGATTTCCAATAATCTGCATATGTATCATTTGCGTTTACTACCGCAATACCATCTTCTTCTAGCCCATCAAAAATCTCACCTTTAGCCTGAGCAATAGCTTGTCTAGAACCAAGCTCACCAATGTGTGCTGTGCCAGCATTGTTAATAACTGCAACCTGTGGATTTGCTATCTTACTTAGGTAACTAATTTCTCCCAGATGATTCATCCCCATTTCAATGACGGCACATGTATGTTGCTCACGCATTTGTAATAAAGTGAGTGGCATGCCAATATCATTGTTCAAGTTACCTTTAGTCGCCAGCACATTGGCATTTGCTGCTGTCATAATTGCAGCTATCATTTCTTTAACTGTGGTTTTTCCACTGCTGCCAGTCACTGCAACGACAGGACAAGCAAATCGATTCCGCCAATAATGTGCAAGCTTACCCAAGGCAATTTTCGTATCAACTACCGTAATTGAAGGCTCAATACGTACTGTCTGATCCGAGATCAAGGCTGCTGATGCGCCTTTTTCAATCGCCTCCTTGGCATATTGATTACCATCAAAGCGCTCTCCTTTAATGGCCACAAAAAGCTGCCCAGATTTAATATTTCTACTATCCGTCCCTATGGATGTAATAGTCGTATCCAAGCCAACATGGACGGTGTTTAGAACTTTCGCAATTTCAGACAGCTGCATCATGCTACTGACACCTCATAACGCTTCAACGCTTTCTCAACCTGCTCTACATCACTAAAATGATGCTTTACACCCGCTATCTCCTGATAGTCCTCATGCCCCTTACCTGCAATCAGCACGACATCTCCAGAAGCTGCATTATCAATTGCAATTGATATTGCCTTTGCACGATTCTCTTCTAGCGCATACTCCCCTGTAACGCCTGCTAAAATTGCCTGTATGATTGCATCAGGGTCTTCATTACGTGGGTTATCCGAAGTAACAACAACAGCATCCGCCAACTCGCTTGCCACTTGCCCCATTATTGGACGTTTACCTTGATCTCGATCGCCTCCGCAACCAAACACGCAAACCAAACGCCCCTTCACTTCACCCTTAAGAGATTGCAATACATTTTTTAAGGAGTCTGGAGTGTGTGCGTAATCAACAACTACTAGCGGCAGACCATCACCGCCAAACAATTGCATACGCCCATTGATGGGCTGAAGATGAGCTATTGCTTCGACAGCATCAATAAGCGAGATGTCAGACAGCAACAATGTGGCTAATACAGCCAAAATGTTATAAACGTTAAATTGTCCGATTAATCGAGCACTTACATCCGATTGACCAAGAGGCGTTGTTACGAAAAAATTAATACGTCCATTTTCTATTTGCACACGTGATGCACTAACATCACCCTGTCCAATACCATAGGACAGCACCTTGGTCCCCAGCCCTGGCAATTCAGCTTTTAATGCTTTTCCAAAAGCATCATCTTCATTGATTACTGCAAACTTCAAACCTTCTGAGAGAAATAATTGCTTTTTAGCTGCAGCATACGCTTCAAAAGTTTTGTGGTAATCCAAGTGATCACGTGATAAGTTAGTCAAAACAGCTATATCAAAACGAACACCTTTTACTCGCCCTTGATCCAAACCATGAGAAGATACTTCCATCGCAACTGTCTCAACCTTTTGCTCAACGTAGTCTGCCAATAATTTTTGAAGCAACAGAGCGTCTGGTGTCGTATTTTGTGTTTGCGTTAAACTCCCTGGCAGCCCATTTCCTAAGGTACCAATAACAGCAGTTTTTTTATTGAGGTAGTTGAAAGCCTGACCCAGCCATTGACTAACAGACGTTTTGCCATTTGTACCAGTCACGCCAACGACCCATAACTTATCTGAAGGATTTTTATAAAATTGACCTGCTATCACACTTGCTTGCAGCTTCAACTGCTTAACAGGAGTGTTTTCTACTTTCCAGTCTGGATTCCAATCAAAACCTTGCGGGTCCCACAAAATGGCACTAGCCCCTTTTTCAATTACCTCGGCTATATAATCCCTACCATCCGCACGCTCCCCAGGATAAGCAAGGAATAATGTACCTGGCGTCACTTGCCTGCTATCAGAAACAATTGATGTCGGTTTAGATTTAATGACGTATCGCGTCATACCATCTCCTTAACATCATCTGGATTATCTGCAGCTGGAATGACAACATTATCATTTGGTGCATCTTGCGGCACAGCTAACAATCGTAATACATCTGCCATAACAGCACTAAAAACAGGCGCAGCAACAGTACCACCGTAGTATTGACCTGACTTAGGCTCATCAATCATCACCGCCATAATTAGGCGTGGATTAGATGCTGGCGCCATCCCAACAAATGAACCAACATATTTATCTTTTTCATAACCATGCGCACCGAGTTTATGAGCAGTTCCTGTCTTACCCGCTACTCGATACCCAGGGATTTGTGCATTCACACCCGTACCACCAGGTTGAACCACCATCTCCAACATGTCTTTTACGTCATTCGCCACCCTTGGTGTAAAGACCTCAACACCCTCGGGCGCTTTATCCAGTTTATGAAGCGTTACTGGCATCAGTCTGCCATTGTTTGCAAATACGGTATAAGCCCTTGCAAGCTGTAAAAGCGTCACGCTGATACCATGGCCATATGACATTGTGGCTTGCTCTATCGGCCGCCAACCTTTGTAATCCCTCACTAGGCCGCGCGCCTCTCCTGGAAAGCGCACTTGCGTTCTTGCACCAAAACCTAAATCACGAAATGTGTTCCATAATTTTTCTTTATCTAAGCTTAATGCAATCTTGGCCGCACCGACATTCGAGGACTTTTTGACCACTTCTGCCACACTCAACATTTTGCTTGGATGTGTATCATGAATCGTTGCCGGCCCTATCGTCATATATCCAGGTGATGTATCAATCTGGGTTGAAGGACTATAACCGCCATACTGCATGCCTGCAGCCGCAGCCACCGGCTTCATGGTTGAACCAGGCTCAAACATATCAGTTACCGCTCGATTACGTGTTTTCCCTCTGATATTCACAGGGTTATTGGGGTTGTAGGTAGGTAGATTAACCATAGCCAACACCTCCCCAGTTTTAGCGTCCAATATTACCGTTGAGGCTGCTTTTGCTTTGAATCGCACTACTGCTTTTGCTAACTCTCTAAACGCTAAATACTGAATGCGCCGATCAATGCTCAACTCTAAAGCCTCACCATCTCGAGGCTCGCTAATCACCTCTAACTCTTCGACCACGTGCCCCTTGCGATCTTTAATTACGCGTCGTTTCCCTGGCACACCAGACAGTACTTCGTTTTCCTTTAACTCAACACCCTCTTGCCCATCGCCATCTACTCCAGTGAAACCGACCACATGCGCTACCACATCACCTGCAGGGTAAAACCGCCTGTATTCACGCTCTAAATAAATGCCTGATATGTTCAAGTCTTTCACTTTTTCGGCCAAGTCTGGTGAAATGCGCCGTTTTACATAAACGAATGAACGCTTTTTATTCGCTACCTTTTCATCAATATCCTTCGTACTGACTTTTAATACTTTTGCCAGCATATTTTTTTGTTTTGCATCCATCTCAACAGCCGATGGATCTGCCCATACTGATGCAACAGGACTATTTACTGCTAAAATCTCACCATTGCGGTCGCTTATCTTCCCACGATAAGCATGCAATTTAAGTGTGCGGCTATACCGATCATCACCTTTTTTCTGCAAGAACTCCTTATTCGTATTTTGCAGATACAGACTCTGCAACATCAGCAACACGAACCCCAATAATAAGAAGACGAGCAGCAACCTTCTGCGCCAGGCAGGTAGACTGACAGCACTTTTCGATGACTTACCGTACATCATATTATTTGTAAATTTCATCCAGTAAGATTACCTGTATTCGTTTTTGGTCTGGCACTTCCATTTTCAATTGTTTCGTCGCAATTTCTTCAACGCGTGAATGCATTGCCCATGTACTTTGCTCAAGCTGGAGCTGTTCATACTCGGTTTTGTATTTCCCTGCGAGCATTTGTAACCGCTCATGTTCTGTATAAAGTTTTCTAGCATTGTGTTGCGCAGTAACCACCCCCAAACTCACCAGGAGCAGCACAATAAATAATGTGATATTTAGTTTTGTCATTGCACACCAGTCCTAACCGCCACCCGCATCACTGCACTCCTAGCACGCGGATTTTGCTTAATTTCACCAGCTGAAGGCTTTATCGCTTTACCATGACTCAACAGTCTGGCCTGCGGCAAATCTTTTGCCTTAATGGGGAAATTGGCAGGCAAGTCATCACGATTTGCTTCACGTTGAATAAACCGTTTAACGATTCGGTCTTCTAGCGAATGAAAACTAATTACGACTAAGCGACCACCTTCCGCCAACAAATCAAGACACTTTGGCAATACTAGCGATAACTCCTCAAGCTCCTGATTGACGAAAATCCGTAAAGCCTGAAAGGTGCGCGTTGCAGGGTTTTTCCCCGGTTCGACCTTGGGGACTGCACTTGCCACGATCTTGGCAAGCTGCCCTGTAGTGGTGATGGCGTTCCCGTCAGTGCGCTCCTTAATAATCGCCCTTGCAACCTGCTTAGCAAACCGTTCTTCACCATAATCTTTTATTACCTCTCTTAGTTTCTTTTC
>JBFIGM010000082.1:0-9748 GCA_041602315.1 Methylophilaceae bacterium
CACCAGATGACACTAGGTTGTTTTTATTTGTATCAATTTTGTTCATTAGTGCTGGTTTTTGAAATTCGGTGGCGTATCCACCAGTACTTAGATTAACTTGTTTTGCTTGTGAAGGTATTGCGGATAGACTTGCTAGTGAGAGGGTGCTTAGTGTGATAATTAATTTCTTTTGTTTTAAATTCATAAATCTCCTATAAAAGTTGAAAAAATTTAGGACAACAGTTCCATTGCCCATACCTTTATGACAACAAAAATAAAAGAGTGTTCATTATTTTTCGATAAAATATGTTTATTAATTAATTGCTTACAGCTAACTGGCAGGTTTTATTGTCATTTCGCCTTTATATAGGCGTACGTCCATTCGGCCTAAAAAGCTCATGCCAAGTAAGACATCGCCTTGTAAGGTAGGGACGATTGATGCTGAAACATTTTTTGCTTCAATGCCGCCAATTTTCACTGAGTTTAATCTAACCAAATAGCTTATGGTATCGCCATTTGCTGTAGATGACCTGACGGCTGATACACTTTTTAAATTTAGCCTGTCGGCTACCGCTTGCGATATTGCAACACCTGTTGCGCCAGTATCTACTAGCACATTCACCTTATGCCCATTGATGAGTGCTTCTGCTCTGTAATGGCCATCTGGCCCTCTTTGAAGGGTAACCTCTGTGCCTGATCCAAGCGCACCCAGTTTGTTTGGATTTTGAATATTATCTGCAAGATAGTAAACGACTGCAGCGATACAAATCCATACAATAGTAAGAAAAAAACCGTTTTTTGACATCCGCTAGAATGGTAATTTTACGTCAGGTGCTTCGGCCAGAATGACTGACCTGAACTCATTTTGAATGCGTTCCAATGCAGCAGTCGTATCTGCTTCAAATCGAAGCACAATGACAGGTGTTGTATTAGAAGGGCGCATTAAACCAAATCCGTCTGCATATTCGACTCTCAGGCCGTCTATGGTAACCACTTCTGCATTATTAAATGTTGCGGTTTTTTGCAGTTTTTCTATTAAGGCATGCGGTTCGCCTTCTTTCATGTTGATATGTTGCTCCGGCGTGCTAACGCTATCGGGTAAGGCATTTAATATTGCAGAAGGATCCTCAAATTGACTTAAGATTTCCAACAAACGCGCACCAGAATAAAGGCCGTCGTCAAACCCATACCAGCGCTCTTTGAAGAAGACATGACCACTCATCTCTCCAGCAAGTGCAGACCCCGTTTCTTTCATTTTTGCTTTCACTAATGAATGACCAGTCTTCCACATGAGTGGATTGCCACCGCGTGCTTTAATCCATGGCGCTAAGTTACGTGTGGACTTTACGTCATAAATGATTGTTGCACCTGGATCACGCTTGAGTACATCTTCTGCGAAGAGTAGTAGTTGGCGGTCTGGATAGATGATATTACCTTCTTTGGTCACCACACCTAATCGATCACCATCGCCATCAAAAGCTAGGCCAATTTCGGCATTACCTGTTTTTAATGCGTGAATTAAGTCATTTAAATTTTCAGGGACTGATGGGTCAGGGTGATGGTTAGGAAAGTGTCCATCCACTTCACAGAACAATTCTTCTACTTCACATCCTATTGCTTCATAGAGTTTTTTTGCAAAGGCACCTGCAACACCATTGCCACAATCGACAGCGATTTTCATTGGTCGAGATAACTTAATGTGACTACTGATTCTGTTGATGTATTCATCATCAATATGATAACTGGTCTCTTTTCCTTCTCCAGTCCTCAGGTCATTGCTTTCTATTCGTAGACGTAAATTTTGGATCACATCACCAGAAAGCGTGTCACCTGCGAGCACCATTTTTAAACCATTGTAGTCAGGTGGATTATGACTACCTGTTACCATCACCCCACAATTCGTATTGAGATGATAAGCAGCAAAGTAAACAATAGGTGTTGCAACCATACCTAAATTAATGACATCAATACCAGCTTTGCGGATTCCTTTGGACAGTGCTGCTGCCAATTCTGGGCCTGACAGACGACCATCATAACCAATGCAAATAGTGTGTTGCTCACGTGCCGCAGCTTCAGTTCCTAAAGCTTGACCTATAGCTTCTACAATCTCAGGCGTGAGTGTTTTGCCAACAATGCCACGAATGTCATAGGCTTTAAAAATTTCTTTAGGTATGTTGTTTGTCGTGCTGCTAGCTTGTGTATTTGAATGCATAGTAAATAATCGCAAAATAGGTAAGGTGATGTAAAAATTGATCTAAGCCCAACAATAACCAAAACCAATCGCTGTTGTCAGGTTTAAGATTATAGTGCCGTGAGAGGTTCATTTTTGCCCAATCAATATGATAGTGCAACACTAAGTCTAGCAATCCCATTAAAAGCGCTAGTTTGACGTTTAGAAAATAGCCGAGGACTATTGTGGTGCCAATGCCATGCAGGCTGGCATGCACAATACCACCGGGATGCAGATATTTTCCTTTGTTTTTGTATAGCCAAGGGGATATTTGCAATGGGAAATCACAAATGAAATGCTTGATAAAAAGCCCAAGCAACGCTTCAAACATGCTTAGCTCGCTTCATCAATCCATGCAAGTTGGATGGCTTCAAGGATTTTTTCGCCGCAATGCTCCTTGACGTCTGTAAACCCATCCAAATCCATAACCCAATCCATTAAATCAGTAAATCGAATAGTTTTGGGGTCAATATCGGGATATTTGTCGTATAAGTCTTCTGCAATTCTTTGCGAGTCTGTCCACTTCATTTCCGTGCGCTTTAATCTTGATAAATTGAACTTTAATTATAGCCTGCCAACAAACGGTTGTGAAAGCTAAAAAAAAACCCAACCACTAGGGTTGGGAAGAGGGAGGAGGGCGAAACTTTGGAGAATTACGTTTCAGTTTATATTAAGCAAAGGGTGTGCCACTTTATTTTATACATATAAAACAATGAGATATAATTTTAATCGCATTATCTTTAGAATTAGTGTCGCGTAAATCATGCATTAGGTGCATTATTTTGGTGCATTGAATTTGATACTTTGACCTATCAAGACTATCCGATATAAGTTTCAAGTAAGCATATCGGCATGATAAAATGCACGCTTTATTTTTAAGTCAATTTGGAAATTATTAAACCCCATGTTTAGTCACGCAAAAAAGCTTCATATTACTGATCCAGAAATCGCAAGAATGATTGATGCTGAAGTTGTCCGACAAGATCAGCACATTGAACTGATTGCCTCAGAAAACTATACCAGCCCTGCTGTGATGGAGGCGCAAGGGTCACAATTAACTAATAAATATGCAGAGGGTTATCCAGGCAAGCGATTTTATGGTGGATGTGAGTTTGTGGATCAAGTTGAGCAGCTGGCGATTGACCGCTTGAAGCGTCTATATGGAGCTGAATATGCCAATGTGCAACCGCATTCAGGTTCGCAAGCGAACCAAGCTGTGTATTTTGCGATGTTGAAACCTGGTGACACCATTATGGGAATGAACTTAGGACATGGTGGGCATTTAACACATGGGTCACCAGCTAATATTTCAGGCAAGTTATTTAATATCGTGGCTTACGGCCTTAATGAAAAAGAAGAAATCGATTACGATGATATGGAACGCATCGCACTCGAAACTAAGCCTAAGTTATTAATCGGTGGCGCTTCAGCTTATGCACTGCGTTTTGATTGGGCGCGTATGGCTGAAATTGCCAAAAAAGTGGGTGCCTATTTTATGGTAGATATGGCCCACTACTCAGGATTAATCGCAGCAGGCGTTTATCCTAATCCAGTGCCGCATGCAGATTTTGTTACTTCCACAACGCATAAAACACTGCGTGGCCCGCGTGGTGGCATTATCATGGCTAAAGCTGAATATGAAAAACAATTAAATTCAAGCGTATTCCCAAGCTTGCAAGGTGGGCCATTAATGCACGTGATGGCAGGCAAAGCAACAGCTTTCCTTGAAGCTTCTACCCCTGAGTTTAAAGCGTATCAAACACAAGTGCTGAAAAATGCAGCCGTAATGGCAGAAACGTTAGCCGAGCGTGGTTTGCGTATTATTTCTGGACGCACAGAGTCACATGTGTTTTTAGTAGACTTGAGACCAAAAGGCTTGACTGGTAAAGCGGCTGACGCAGTACTAGGCTTGGCGCATATTACCGTGAACAAAAATGCAATCCCGAATGACCCAGAAAGCCCATTTGTGACTTCTGGAATCAGGATTGGCTCACCAGCGATTACTACACGAGGTTTCAAAGAAGCGGAAGCTAAATTAGTAGCCAATTTAATTGCTGACGTACTCGATAATCCTGCTGATGAAGAGGCGATAGCAGCAACTAAAACGCGTGTGCATGAGTTAACCTCGCGCTTTCCTGTTTACTCAGATTAATGGGTTTATAAGTTACAAATGAAATGCCCATTTTGCAGTGCTGATGATACGCAAGTCATCGACTCTCGTGTGAATGATGAAGGTGATGCAATTCGTCGCAGGCGTCGTTGTGGTAGTTGTGACAAAAGATTTACTACTTATGAAACGGCTGACTTGCGTTTACCACAAGTAGTGAAAGGAAATGGCAATCGCGAAGACTTCAAAGATGAAAAGTTACGAGAAGGTTTTTTTCTTGCACTACACAAACGACCTGTTTCTACAGAGCTCATTGAAGAAGCGTTGCACCATATTCGCAGTAAACTGCTGGTAATGGGGGAACGGGAAGTGCCTTCGCGACAAATAGGCGAGCTGGTGATGGCAGAGCTACGTAAGCTTGATAAAGTGGCATACATCCGGTTTGCATCGGTTTATCGCAGCTTTCAAGATGCAGATGATTTCCGTGATGCATTAAAAGATCTAAAGTAGGTTTAATGATGACTAACTTTACGCCTGATGACCACCAATATATGGCTCAGGCACTGCGGTTAGCAAAGCTAGGTCTTTACTCTACAATGCCAAATCCACGCGTTGGCTGCGTGATCGTTAAAAATAATCAGGTTGTTGGTGAAGGTGCACATCTCAAGGCGGGAACACCACATGCTGAAATACATGCGCTTACACAAGCTGGGGAACAAGCGGCTGGTGCAACCGCCTATGTGACGTTAGAACCATGCAGTCATCATGGAAAAACACCGCCTTGTGCAGAGGCGCTGATAAATGCAGGTGTAGCGAAAGTCATTATTGCAATGGAAGATCCCAATCCATTGGTTGCTGGGAAAGGCATAGCTGCGTTACAAGCTGCTGGTATAGAAGTTAATTCAGGTCTCATGCAGCAGCAGGCACAGGTATTAAATCTTGGCTTTATTTCAAGGATGGTCAATCGCAGGCCATATGTAAGAAGCAAAATCGCAGCAAGCCTAGATGGGAAGACAGCTCTTGCAAATGGTGTCAGCCAATGGATCACTGGCGCAGCGGCAAGAATGGATGTTCAACATTGGCGTGCACAATCCTGTGCGATATTAACTGGCATAGGTACGATATTAAAAGATAATCCTAGTCTGACCATTCGTGATTTACCAATCGAACGCCAGCCTATCAGTGTGGTCGTTGACAGTGATTTGCGTATACCGCTCTCGGCAAAAATACTACAAAACCCATCCATACTCATTGCTTTTGCCCGTGATCCTGACAATAAAGCGAATGCTTTGGCGGAAAGAGGTGTTTCTTTGTTATCTATACCTGGTGATGATGGTCATGTCTGTCTCAATAGCTTGTTAAGCCACCTTGCAAGCAATGAAGTCAATGAGGTGATGGTTGAGGGTGGGGAGTTGCTCAACGGCTCGCTGATGAGGCTTAAAATGATTGATGAACTTATCATTTACTATGCGCCAAAATTGATGGGTGGAGATAGTAAGAACATGTTTGCGTTCTCGTCTTTGCAGACAATGGAAGATGCTGTCCCTATCAATGTGACCGATATACGCATGTTCGGCGATGATATCCGTATTTTGGCAAGGTGTGGCTAAACTGTGCAACTCATAGATACACATTGCCATCTTGATGCGAAAGAGTTTGACCTAGACCGGGCAGCGGTTATTCAACAATCAGTGGCAACTGGTGTGGATATGATGGTGGTCCCTGCTGTTGCGCTAGAAAATTTTAACCAAGTTGCTCTGTTGGCAAAAGAAAATAAGCATTGTAGTTATGCGCTAGGCATACACCCAATGTTTATCGATGAAGCAAAGCCTGATGATATTGCTAGACTTGATGCGTTTGTATCTGAAACCTTGCAGCAAGAAAATAAATTAGTGGCTATTGGTGAGATAGGCTTGGATTTTTATGTGACAAAAGATAATAAGGCTACGCAGGAGTTTTATTTTAGGGAACAGTTACTCATTGCTAAAAAGTATGACTTACCAGTTATTTTGCATGTGCGAAGTGCAATCGATGATGTGCTCAAGCATTTAAGACGCGTTAAACTGCGTAGTGGGATTGCTCACGCTTTTAACGGAAGCATGCACCAAGCTGAGGCATTTATTGCACTTGGATTCAAATTGGGGTTTGGTGGCGCGATGACGCATTCAAGAGCTAAAAAAATTCGTGCGCTAGCAAAAAATCTACCGCTTGAATCTATTGTTTTGGAGACAGATGCGCCAGATATTCCTCCTGCATGGTTGGAAAAAAATGAAAAAAATAGCCCAGCAGAACTGATTAAAATAGCTGCGATTTTAGCTGATATCAGGGGCATGTCAGTGTCGCAAATCATTGATATGACTAGGAAAAATTCTATAAAAGTTTTACCAAAATTAGCCGACTTATGCACATGACTTGAAGTGTTACTTTAACTCATGCTAAAAAACTGTATAAAACCAATAACATGCTGTAAGTTATTGATTATAAAGGATAAAAAAATAGATTAAAAAATGAACTTTTTTAAAAAACCCTTTCAAATTGGTAAGTTACGTTTTTATGAAACAACAATCCACAAAGTTATCCACAGTTTTTGTGGATGGAAATTTGTAGGAAAATATTTCTGAGAAAAATGCAAGGGGAAAATAATATTTTTTTCATAATTTTTTTGAATAACGATTCGTAGAGCATATCGTTTTTATGCATATCAATCAAAAACACTATCGCACTATCTGGCCAGATGCAGCATTTCAATCGGTATCAATCATCGATCAGACAAAGTTGCCATTCAAGTTTGAAATTATTGAGATAAGTTCACTAGAAATGATGGTAAAGGCGATAAGCACAATGCAAGTGCGCGGGGCGCCTCTGATTGGTGCTGCTGCAGCTTATGGAATTGCGCTTGCTATGTTAGAAGACTCTTCTGATGAATATTTAGATTTTGCAGCAAGCGAACTTATTCAATCCAGACCGACAGCGGTTAACTTATCATGGGCTGTTAATCGCACAGTAGGCCTGTTAAAAAATACAGAACCTCTCAAGCGGAAGAATATAGCTTGGGCAGAAGCAGGGCAGATTGCTGATGAGGATGTGCAACAAAACCAGCTAATTGGCCAGCATGGTTTTGCGCTGATTAAGAACCACTATCAGAATAAGGTCATCAATATATTGACGCACTGTAATGCAGGCTGGCTTGCCACAGTTGACTACGGTACAGCGCTATCTCCTATTTATACTACTCATGATGCTGGACTTAAAATACATGTGTGGGTAGACGAAACACGACCACGAAACCAAGGTGCTAGCTTGACAGCCTGGGAGTTAGCGCAGCATGGTGTGCCACACACAGTGATTACAGACAATGCTGGTGGGCATTTAATGCAGCAAGGATTAGTTGATATGGTGATTGTGGGTGCAGATAGGGTAGCTGCTAATGGGGATGTCTGTAACAAGATAGGCACATATCTGAAAGCGCTAGCTGCTTTTGATAATCAGATTCCATTTTATGCAGCTGTGCCTAGCCCAACGATTGATCAAACACTTTCACATGGTAGTCAAATTAAAATCGAAGAGCGTCATGCAGACGAGGTGGCTTACATGCAAGGTGTTACGCCGGATGGTCAGATTCATTCTTTACGGATAATACCGCATGAGAGTGTGGCTGCGAATCCTGCCTTTGATGTCACTCCAGCAAGGTTGGTTACTGGCATTATCACAGAGTTGGGCGTGTTTGATCCAGCGCAACTCATAACAAAGCCTACAGGTAATACAATGCCCCATGAGCATAGGAGGCTGAAATGAAACATGCGCCAAACGCAAGAAGAAAGTTTTTAGCAGGCTTAAGTGCGATAGCAGCTGGCAGTGTGGTTTTTGGTTATAAGGCGCTCAACATTAACGCCAAAGAAAATAATCAGCTGGATATAAAAGTCGAAAATATTCCAGAGGCCCATGCGCGTATGGGTATTAACTTAAGTGGTGTTGCCTACTGGGCATCTGAACTGCCTTTTGCCAACTTCATGCATCAATCTGGTGAGTGGGTGAGCCAGCCGCCTAATTTCGGTGACTGGGGCACTGGCCCTAAACTCGACTTAGATGAAAATGGCTGGGTAAAAAGGCTTGAGAAGGGCTGTGCAGCTACCAAAATACTTTGTTCTGGCGATAAAGTCCAATATCCCAGTGGCGTCTATACTATCCGCTATGAAGGTGAGGGTGATATTGAATTACTGTTTTCTGTTGGTACGTTACGAAAAGTAAGTGAGGGACATATTGAAGCTGAGGTTGATGCAAGAAAAGGCATGCTTGCCATTAATATCACGACAACGAATCCACAAAACTATATGCGTAACATCCGAGTGATTGCACCAGGGCTAGAAGCTAGTTATGAAAAAAATCCATGGCGGCCTGATTTCTTGAAAAGATGGCAAGGTGTTGCTTGTATTCGCGTCATGGATATGATGGCGACCAATCACTCCAAACAATCTAAGTGGGTAGATAGGCCTAAACCGAGCGATATTAGTTATGCAGTGAAAGGTGTGCCTGCTGAATTGTTGGTTGATTTAGCAAATCGTTTACAAACGGATATTTGGTTTTGTATGCCGCATCTGGCAGCAGATGAATATATTCAACAGTTTGCAATGTTGGTAAAAAATAATTTACAGTCTGGCTTGCGTGCATGGGTAGAGTACTCGAATGAAGTATGGAACGGTGCGTTTGATCAGTATCACTATGCAGAAGAACAAGGTACGAAGCTAGGATTAAATCGCGATCGCTGGCAAGCCGCCTTTCTTTTTAATGCCAAGAGATCAGTTGAGATTTTTAAAATCTGGGAAAGCGTTTTTAACGATCATCATCGCATCGTTCGTGTTATTGCATCGCAGGCGGCTAATGAGTGGCATGCAGATCAACTTATGAAAGCACCTGAGGTTGCGGAGCATGTTGATGTGTTAGCGGTCGCACCCTACGTCAGCTTAAATGTGCCGCTACAAACTGATGGAGATATAGACGCAGAAACCGTAGCGAAATGGAGTTTGGATAAATTATTTGCCTATATCAACACTGTTTGCTTGCCACAAGCAAAAACATGGATGCAGAAAAATAAAAAGGTAGCAGATACACATGGGGTGAAACTGGTTGCCTATGAGGCAGGCCAACATTTAGTTGGTGTTGCTGGTGCAGAAAATAATGACAAATTAACGCACTTATTTCTGCAAGCCAATCAAGATAAACGGATGGGCGAAGTCTACGTACAATATTTAAATGCATGGCAGTCTATCGGTGGCGACTTAATTTGCTTATTCAATAGCACGGAAAAATGGTCGCGTCATGGCAGTTGGGGATTATTACAGGATTATAATGAGTCTGCAGCTAGTTCACCTAAGTTTAAGGCAGTGATGGGTTGGGCTAAAGCACAAGGACAGCAAGTTATATATGAGTAGTGC
>JBFIGM010000083.1:0-9475 GCA_041602315.1 Methylophilaceae bacterium
AGTTTCTTGTTAATTTCCTCTTCAGCAGCAATCCAGAAGTCAATGGCATTTCCCTTAAACTGATGATGTTCAGCAATATAGTATGCTGCAACTTCAACCATTTTGTAACGTTCTTCAGGACTTATTTTGCGCGCTTTAGGTGCGGCTTTTTTCGCAGCAGGTTTTTTTGCGGCGGGTTTTTTGGTTGTTGTTGCTTTTTTTGCTGTCGTTTTGGTTGCAGTTTTTTTCGTCGGGCTAACAGCCATAGTCATGCTCCTTTGGTAAAGTAAAAGCTGGTGAGGTTTTTGAGGCTTTTGGCCTCAGAAACTCAATCATATTAAACCGTACCACCTACTGTCAAGCCATCTATTTTAAGTGTTGGTTGACCTACGCCGACAGGTACGCTTTGACCCTCTTTACCACACGTTCCAACACCACTATCCAGTGCTAAATCATTACCCACCATGCTGACACGTGTTAAAACATCAGGACCGTTGCCAATCAATGTTGCACCTTTGACAGGATAAGTAATTTTCCCATCTTCTATCATATAAGCTTCTGCTGCGCTGAACACAAATTTTCCACTAGTGATATCAACTTGCCCGCCACCAAAATTGGCAGCATATAGGCCTTTTTTGACTGATTGAATGATTTCTTGCGGATCTTTATCACCATTGTGCATATAAGTATTTGTCATGCGTGGCATTGGTATATGCGCATAACTTTCTCGTCTGGCATTGCCTGTAGTTGGCATGTTCATTAAACGTGCATTTAATGTATCTTGAATATAGCCTCTTAAAATACCGTCTTCAATCAGTACGGTACTATTAGTTGGATTACCCTCATCATCCATGCTGAGAGAGCCGCGCCTGTTTGCAATCGTACCATCATCAACAATGGTGATACCCTTAGCTGCTACTTGTTGACCAATCATTCCAGAGAATGCAGAGCTACCTTTACGATTAAAATCACCTTCAAGGCCATGTCCAATTGCTTCATGTAGCAATATACCAGGCCATCCCGCGCCAAGCACAACGGTCATGTTACCAGCAGGAGCAGGACGAGCGTCAAGGTTGATGATAGCTTGATGAACTGCCTTTTGCGCATAACTGTGTAGTATGTCATCACTGAAATAGCTGTAGTCGTAGCGTCCACCACCGCCTGAAGTACCTTGTTCCCGCCGGCCATTTTGCTCAGCAATAACTTGAATGGAAAGGCGAACCAAAGGTCGAATGTCGGCCGCCATTACTCCATCGCTACGTGCCACTAATACAACTTCATACTCACCTGCGATAGATGCCATGACTTGCTTAACTCTTGGGTCTAATTCTTTTGCGTAGACTTCTATCTTTTCTAGCAGCTTTACCTTTGCATCAGCAGACAGCGATGCGATTGGATCATTAGGTAGATAAAGTGGCTTCGTCTCTGGCGTAATGATTTTATTTGCTGTTTGATTGCCCCCAATACGGGCAATCGCTTTTGTTGCTTTTGCCGCTTGTTCCAAAGCGGGTAAATTAATTTCGTCTGAGTAGGCAAATGCAGTTTTTTCTCCACTCACAGCTCTTACGCCAACTCCTTGATCAATAGCAAATGCACCAGATTTTACTTGGCTCTCTTCTAAACTCCAGGATTCGCTACGACTATACTGAAAGTACAAATCAGCATAATCAACTTGATGCGTCATGATGTTTCCGAGTACATCTTGTATTGCAGCTGTATCTAAACCTGTAGGAACAAGCAGTGTTTCATTTGCGATATCTAAGTGATGTGCTTTTTGTAGAATCGTTTGGTCTATT
The DNA here is from genome assembly GCA_041602315.1 of Methylophilaceae bacterium. Classification (GTDB taxonomy): domain Bacteria; phylum Pseudomonadota; class Gammaproteobacteria; order Burkholderiales; family Methylophilaceae. The sequence goes on from JBFIGM010000083.1 coordinate 1,776, forward strand.
TTCATGAATGCTTAATCATCATCCTTGCTAATGTTTGGTTTCATAACAATCACTATACTCTTAGTCTAAAGAGTAGTAATTAAGTATATTCTTTAAATGTAACCTATCTACTATCAAATAGATTTGATGGTTTTGTGTTTAAGAGCAGGTAAACTTTTACGTAAGCTTTCTTGATAATGCCGATTGATGCTAGCCATAACAACACCAGAACCCCTTGGCAGTCTGTCTAGCACTACTCCCCATGGATCTACAATCATACTGTTGCCATGCGTTTCTCTTCCTGAAAGATGGTAGCCACCTTGTGCTGGTGCAATCACGTAACATAAATTTTCGATAGCACGTGCACGGACCAAAGTTTCCCAATGGGCTTTACCAGTAGTTTCCGTAAAAGCGGAAGGTACAACGATGATGTCAACTTCACCCATTGCTCGATAAAGCTCAGGGAACCTTAGGTCGTAGCAGGTAGATAAGCCAATTTTACCGTAAGGTGTATCGACAACTATAATTTGATCGCCAGGCTCTATCGTATTTTCTTCATGATAGTGCTCTATACCAAGGTCAAGACCAAATAAATGGATCTTATCGTAGCGTGCAATTTGATCACCTTTTTCGTTAAATACCAGGCAAGCGTTGCGAACTTTATTTGGATCTTTGCTGACCAGTGGAACAGTGCCACCAATTAGTAAGATCTTGTGCTTCTTGGCCATTTTTGACAGAAAATCTTGGATTGGCCCATCACCTTCTTTTTCTCTCACACCGACCTTGTCAGTGTCATGTACCCCTACAATGCAGAAGTACTCAGGTAAAATGACAATCTTTGCACCTTGTTCTGCTGCAATTTTAATTAGTCGCTCTGCCTCAATCAAATTAGAAGATACACTTGGGCTTGAGGCCATTTGGATGCCTGCAACTTTTATCATATTACTGGTTTTTTGATTGGTTTTCTTTGATGGCATAATTATTTTACTGTGCGTTTAATGGTGAAGGGGAGGGTTTCTTTGTTTCATTTTCTTTTTTTGCATCAACTTCGACTGGTTTATCCCAAGTGCCAGTTATCACATACTCACTTTGTGCAATTTTATTTAGTGGGTCTTTTAATAGTTTTTGCGCTACAAAGGCAGCAGCACCGGCAATTGGCCCACCAGCCAATGCTGCCAAAGAGAACGTGTCGCTGATATGAGGGACCACTTTAACTCTAAGGTTCTGAGTTTCTTTATTCAAGTTGATGTCTCCTTTAATCTCAGTTTCGGCAGCGGGACCAGTCATGAAAAAGTCGTCACTGTGCATGACACCATTTTCAATTTTGGCTGTCGCACTAATCACATCAAATGCAAAGCCTTCACTGAATAAGTCACGGAAGTCCAAGGTTAAGCGCCGAGGTAAGCTTTGCAAAGTCAGTAGCCCAAGCAATCTACCCACACCAGGTTGTATTTTAATAATCTGCCCCTTGGAGGCTCCAAGCGTAAACGAGCCACTAAGGCCATCTTTCTTAAATTGATGTGGGCTTCCTGGCCATTGCAGCTTACCAGAAATGAGTGATACGCCTCCTTTAACCGTGTCTGGCTGTCCAAATCGCTTCATCGTTTTGCCAATATCATTCGCAGCAAGTGAGAACTCTAAATTAGTATTGGGGTTTCTTGTCCAGTTGTGCCAACGTCCCTCGGCGAGTAAAACATAATCAGGATTATTGATTTTTAGCTGCTCAATAACCCAGTCGTCATTAACTTCAAAAGCTTTCAGTTCTAGTGTGCCTAACGCCTTTTCAGACAATTTAAAATCTTCAGCTTTAATATCTAGTGCAGGATATTTTTTATTTAATCGTTTAACTTCTTTATTTTCAGCATTTTCTTCATCTTTGTTGTTGCTAGCAGGAATGTGCAATTTTTTGAGATCAGCAATAATTTTACCTGTATCTTCATTTGTTTTTGCGGCATGCCACTCGATGTCTCCGGTGATTTCCTGACTATTGATCTTAAGCTCAAGATATTTATCCTGCGGTGTTGACTTAATACTGATAGCATTTAGCGTGCGATTAAAAATTTCTAATCGGTTGATTGAGAAATTAGCGGTATCAATTTTCAATTTGGTTGACGATTTATCAGTATTTACTGTGTTTTTGTTTGATGCGTCGGCTAAATCCATCCAGTCATCAGCATTGATGTAATCAAACTCGCCATTTAATGACAAACCTGGCTCATCGGGTAATCTCACTGTTGTATTGATTGCAATATTTCCTCGGTCAAATGCTAGCTCACCATTCTTCTCATTTCGTAAAACAATCGCTGAAATGGCACTATTATATGTGAGTTCAATCTGATCCTGCGTTGCTGTCGACTGTACTTTTTTCACAGACAGCTTAGACTCTGCTGCACTACTTTTTCCGATAGGTGCAGGCAAGTTTATTGCAAGCCCTTTTAAATCAGAATGTATAGTCATATTCATCACAGGTTTTTTAATCGCAATGTTTGCGAGCCAGTTAGTGCTACCATCAAGCGCTTCAGTAAACATATTTGATGAAAACTCTCTGATACCTGTATCCGTGACGGTGCCTTTTGCATCAATGTTAATTGTTTGGTCAGATGCTGTATTAAGATCAAACTGCACTGGCCCTCCTAAAATTTCAGCATGAATTTGCTCAGCACTAATACCTGACTGATCAAAATTGAGTTGCCCTACAAGATTATCAATTTCGGGTAACCCCATACGCTCGTTGGCGTGTATCACGCCATTTTGTAAGGTGTATTGGCCTTTATATTTGGCATCTTCAATCTTATTTAATGGAATGCGCAAACTTAAGTTAAGTTTGCCTGTACCAGCAGTTTTTAAATCATCGGTAAACCCTAAAGTTACCTCTTTAACAGGGCTGTTATTGATAAAATCGATGCCGTCTGCGGTCGGTCCTTCAGCTAAACCCTCTATAATCAGCACTTGATCATTTTTACCATAGGTATTTAGTTCAGGGATAGTCGCTTTTCCTTTAACAATTTTGATGCCATAAATATTTCCTGTGTCGGCGTTTAATTGCATGCTGTTGCCTTCAAAAAGCATATCTAATCCTACGCCTTCAATTTTTGGCCAGCTTTTTCCATACTCTAATACTGCATCAGTGATTCTAGCACTGACTTTAAAAATGCCAAGGTCTGGGTCTGGTTTGTTTTGCTTATTAACATAAGGGAAGTCATTGAGGTGACCTTTGACAGTTAGTTGAACATCATTTGCCTTGCCTGCCAAAATGGAGCTATCTAACCAATCCATGGTTTCTTTACCCATAATCAATGGGTAATAAAAGGGAGCAAACTTTGCATTGCCTTGATCAAATTGACCGTTGATATCAATATATCCGCCTTTGATGCCATTCATGTCATAGCTTGCATTAACAGTGCCATGAATATGTTCATTTGAAAGTTTGATATTGTTTGCGACAATCTTGAGTCGACCTTTATTGGACCAAGTGAGTTTACCTGTCAGTGTTTGTAACGGTAGAGGCCAGCGAAGGACCTCTGCTAATTCAATTGCTGCATTTTTGGTATCTAAAATAATGGTTCCATAGTCTTCATTCGCATCAATTTCGCCGCTCAACTGACTAATGCCTGGAATGTTTTGATAGGGGTTAACTGTCAGGTTGTCGAATGTAGATACAATACTGTAATGGATAGGTTTAGCAGGATTGCCTTGCAAACTCAAAGATAATGCATTGAGCTTCCCTCGTGGCGATAGCGTATTCAATGCTTGATTGAAGCGCTCTGGGATAGTAATAACTTGTTGTAGCTTCTTTAGAAAATTTAAATTAAAGGTATTTAGTTGTAATGAAGCATTAACCCATGGCGCGCCATCTTTGTGTGTATAAGAAACAAAGCCGGCTCCACCATCTATGTTTAACTCATTTTCAGCATTGAGTTTAATGTTTTGCGCTGTGATTGTTGTTGTGTTTTTAGCTTTTTCCCAAGAAAGTGTTCCTGACAATAAGTTAGCATTGAACGGCTCTTTATCCTTGTTTAATCTACCTACTACATTTTTCAGCTCAACGTCTGCTTTTATTTTATCCAATACTGCATTAGAGAAATCAAGTGAGATGTTCGTGTTACCTTTTCCACTGTGCAGATCGATTGGATAATCTAACCAGTCTTTCCAAGCTGTGAGGTCAATGTTGTTGGTTTCAATATGAGCAGTTCCTTTCCATGTTTTGATTTTGCTGATATCGCGACCAAAAAAATTGCCGCTGATTTGGATAGGTTTATTGGTACCAGTAGATGGTTGTGCAGAAATGTTAAAAAGATGTTGGCCAAATATCTTACGCCAAGCCGGATTCCTTAATGTTATATAGGCTTTGTTGAGTGATAGCGGTGGTGCCTGACGTAGGTCATCCTGCCAAACAATCGTTGCGTTTTTGATGCGAATATGGGCTTGGCTCAGTATCCAGTTCGGAAAGTCAGGGCTGCCTTCACCACCCAGTGCTATACCAGCAACAAATAGCTTGCCATCTTCAGTACGCTGTATCTTGAGTCTTGGATCACTGATTGAGATATAAGAAAGGTGTGGCTGTAGGGTAGGTATGCTCAACCATGAAAAAGTCCCTTTTACATTGTTTAGATGTAAGGCCGAGCTGTTGCCTGTGTCATAAATATCAATTTCGCTAATGACTATTTGTGGCGAAATGCCATCCCAACCTGTGATGATATTGCCAATTGTCGTTTTTAATCCGATTTTTTCTGTTATTTTTGTTGCAATATCATCTTTGTAAGCATCAATATTTGGGAAAATCACAAAGCGAACTACCGCCGCCGTGATAATCATTAATGACAACAATACTAAGATTGCATAGATAAGCCAGCGAAAAGTTTTTTTTATGATTATCACGGTTGTTTTAATTCAGTTGTTGCTGTTGCATGTATTTAACGTTAATAAATGATTTTACTAGAGTTTGGACTACAAGATAGCGAATTAATTCTTATTTTATATTCTTTAACAGTTATGCTATTTAGTTGTCTTTGTTAGCAATTGAATAGATTGCTTTAAAATAACACTATTCATCAATTGTTGTTGGTACTTTAGTCTTGATTCAATTTAAAAATGTAACCATTACGCGTGGTATAAAAGTTTTAGTCGAAAATGCTTCTTTACAATTACATCCAGGTCACAAGATTGGCCTAACAGGTGCAAATGGAGCAGGTAAGTCTAGCCTCTTTTCTGTACTGAGAGGCGAATTGCATGTTGATAAAGGAGATTTGGAAATTCCTGAAAACTGGTCGATTGGACATGTTGCACAGGAAACACCTGCTCTGTCTTTATCTGCTATTCAATTCGTGCAAGAAGGCGATGAAGAGTTAACCAGAATTGAAAAGTCATTAGTTAGCGCACAAGCGACTAATGATGGAACCTTGATAGCAGAGTTGCATGGACGGTTGTCTGATATTGAGGGTTATGCAGCACGAGCACGTGCTGCCGAACTCATGCATGGTCTAGGTTTTCAGCAAGAGAATTTATCACAGCCCGTTTCATCGTTTTCTGGCGGATGGCGTGTTCGACTAAATCTAGCCAGAGCGCTCATGTGTAGATCGGATTTACTACTACTGGACGAACCGACTAACCATTTGGATTTGGAAGCCGTTATTTGGCTGGAAGGGTGGCTAAAAAATTATAACGGTACGCTATTACTGATTTCTCATGATAGAGATTTTTTAGACGCGATCGTAAGTCACATTGCGCATATCGAACATCAGACTTTGACGCTATACAAAGGTGGTTATAGTGATTTCGAACGGCAACGTGCTGAGAAAATGTCGCTGCAGCAAGCAATGCATGAAAAACAGCAGCGTAAAGTTGCACATTTGCACAGTTATATTGATCGATTTAAAGCGAAAGCAACTAAAGCAAGACAGGCACAAAGCCGTATCAAAGCATTAGAGCGCATGGAAATCATCAGTGCAGCACATGTGGATTCACAATTCAGTTTCAGTTTTAGACCTCCATCAAGCGCTCCTGAGCCGCTCATTGCTATCAATAGAATCAATGTAGGCTATGCAGATAAACCAATACTGACGGATATATCATTAACATTACGCCCTAGAGAGCGCATAGGCTTGCTAGGTCCGAATGGCGCAGGTAAAACTACCTTGATTAAATTATTAGCAGGGGAGCTGGCTCCTCTTTCTGGCAAACGTACACTAGGTAAGGATTTAAATATTGGGTATTTTGCCCAGCATCAATTAGAGCAATTACGTGCTGATGAATCACCGTTACAACATATGCTACGTCTGGACCAAAATGCAAAAGAGCAAGATTTGCTCAACTTTTTAGGAGGTTTTGATTTTCGTGGCGATATGGCGCGGTCACCCTGTGAAAACTTCTCTGGAGGTGAAAAATCAAGATTAGCGCTTGCCTTATTGATATGGTCTCGCCCTAGTTTATTATTGTTAGATGAGCCGACCAATCATCTTGATTTAGAAATGCGTCATGCATTGACGTTAGCGTTGCAAGAGTTCGAAGGTGGCGTAGTGCTCATATCACATGATCGCTCACTGCTGCGAACCACGTGTGATCAGTTCCTATTGGTGGCTAATGGAAAGGCAACTGCTTTTGATGGAGATATAGAAGACTATGCAGCTTGGGTCGCAGAGCAACGTAATCAGACTAAATTAAAATCAAATACTGATCCCGCCTCTGAAAACAAGATAAACAGTTATGCGCAGAATAAATTAGATAGGCAAGCAAGAATTGTTGAACGCAGACCATTACTCAAAGCAATTGAAAAATTAGAGTTAGAGATAGAGACTTGGCAACGCGAGAAAGCCAGCTGCGATGAGCGCTTAAATGATACTGCGCTATACGAAAGTAGCGATAAAGAGGCCTTGCAAGCTTTGCTAAAACGGCAATCTGCGTTAACGTTACATATTGAGCAGGCAGAAGAACGCTGGTTAGAGATTCAAGAGCAACTTGAAGCGCTACCAGAAATTAATTAAAACGAAATACAGGGTGCGCATGGAGACATTGAAATATTCAGAACGATTGAAACTTTTACAAGGTATTTGCTTAGCTGAAACTCACGCAGACGGAGGCAAGCCGAGCACTGATTTGGGTGATTACAATGCGTTGGACGCAGCGTATTATTTAGCTAGTTATATTACTTTTACTGCAATCTCACGCGCTGGTCGTCAGCCAAAAGATGAATTAGCAGAAAATTTTGATATGCTGAGTGTTTATCAAGCCTATGGTTTGTTAACCTTCGCATTTTTAACTACACCACTTGCGGCTGAAGAAATAAAACCTGATTATCAATCAGCACAAGTAACAATCGCAAAAACCTTGTTTGCTGGTGTTTCAGACGAACAGATGATCGAAATTATCAATTCTGGCTTAAATAAAGTGAAACTCATCAGTGATGCTAATGTTGAGCATTGGCAGGAGTTCAGAGAGAACTTAGATAAGCTGACCGTTAGTTTTGTTGTTGCTGGCACCGATGACGAAAGCCCACATACCAAGGAAGAGGTGTTGCCTCTTTTTGGTCAGTTGTTGAGTCAATTATGTGAGGCCTTTGAGGCAGTCTAAGTCTTATTGTAGAAATTGCTCAGTTGTCCAAAGCTGTAAGATAGTACCAACGGTCTAAATGTTTAAACTGGCTAATTTCATGCAGCCTCTGAGCTTTCTCACCGCCAATCTTGTAACGCGCTATAAATTCCACGGTGGCTGTGTGTTCATCAATA
>JBFIGM010000084.1:0-9283 GCA_041602315.1 Methylophilaceae bacterium
GTTAATTGTTAGCATCACGCTGATTGTGTTTTTAGAAATGGCAAGCTTTGGCTTTATTGCAGAATACGATGTTCGCCCTAATCGCCTATTTATTGAATATCTAAAATACCCAAAAGAAGTGATGCCAATGCTATGGAATGGTTTCAGAATCCACGTATTTTTGGGGTTGGGTGCGCTTCTGATGACGCTTTACGTAATGGTAAAACTAGCTTTCCCTTGGCTAAAACAAGAGAATCAATTACCTAACTTACGCTACTGGATTGCCTTGCCCCTACTCATTTTAATAGTGGCATTCAGCATTCGTTCCACCACTGGTCACCGTCCTGCAAATCCAGCAATGTTCGCTATGACGAATGACAATATGGTGAACTCACTCATTCTTAACTCACCCTATTCAGTGTTGTATGCAATCTACAATTTAAAACATGAAGGTCAGTCGAGCGAAGCATATGGAAAAATGGAACCTGCGGAAATCATGCAGGAAGTTGAATCTGGCCGTCCCACAGTACAAGACAACAGGACATTACTCAATGATCCTCAGTTTCCAACACTTGCGCTACAGCAACCTAGCAGAAAACGAGAAAAACCACTCAATATCGTTATCATTTTAGAAGAAAGCTTAGGAGCCACTTTTGTTGAGTCTTTGGGCGGTGTTCCTGTCACACCAGAGCTTGAAAAACTTAAGCAAGACGGTTGGTGGTTTGAAAATCTATACGCCACTGGCACACGTTCTGTTCGTGGGATTGAGGCCGTTGTTGCTGGCTTCTTACCGACACAGGCACAGAGCGTAGTTAAACTCTCACTTTCTCAGAAGAACTTTACAACGCTAGCAAGCATATTAGAAAAAAAAGGCTATACCACTGAGTTTATTTATGGCGGCGAATCACATTTCGACAACATGCGTAGTTTCTTTTTGGGCAATGGCTTTCAACAAGTTATCGAACAAAAAGATTACGTTAATCCAGTTTTTGTAGGTAGTTGGGGTGCTTCAGATGAAGATGTATTTAATCGCATGCATGAGCAAATCACTAAGCATTACGCCTCTGGAAAACCGTTTTTCACTTTGGCTTTCTCTTCATCAAATCACTCGCCATTTGAATTTCCTGATGGACGTATTGAATTGTATGATGCAGAAAAAGCCACTGAGAATAATGCAGTTAAATATGCAGACTACGCTATTGGAGAGTTTTTCAAAAAGGCCAAAGCCAGCGAGTACTATAAAGATACGCTATTCTTAGTTGTTGCTGATCATGATATTCGTGTTCGTGGTGAAGACTTGGTACCCGTTAAAAACTTCCATATTCCTGGTGTTATATTGGGTGCAGACCTCACAGCTAAAAGCATCAAGACTGTTGCCAGTCAAATCGATTTACCAACTACGCTGTTATCGCTGGCAGGAATAGAAGCAAAAACACCAATGATTGGTCGTGATTTGAGTACTGAGCCAGATGACTTAGCAGGACGCGCCATGATGCAATATAAAGATAATTATGCCTGGATGGAAGGGCAAGAACTTGTCGTCTTGCGTCCAGAAAAAGACCCAACCTTCGGTCACTATGACACGCAAACTAAAAAAGTTATCGTTAAAGATAAACCTGAGAATGGCGACACGCTTGTGAAACGAGCAATTGCGCATGCTTTATTGCCCGATTGGTTGTATTCAGAACAGCGTTACCAAACAGGTGAATAGATGCATGCTGGTTATTCATTATTGTGTACCTTGCGACATAACATCTAAATGCCAGCAAACTTTGCACTAATTGAACTAACGACATTGAGCAATTCATGCAAAAATTGCAGCTATATATTAATAAACAAATACAAGCTATTGATTAATAACATATAAATTTCATGGCATAGGCTTTGCATAAAAAGCAGCAGGATCACTTTATGCAAGGAATACATAACCATGTTAAACACCATCACGCCGCAAGAACTTTATCATGCAGAGACTGCCTATCATCTGAGGCAATTTGCTAAAACGAGGCGTTATCGCGTGAATGAGATTACCGCACATACAGTAGCCAAAGATGCGCCTTGCAGAAAAGAGGTTGAAGCATTTATAGCTGCAGTATTTAGAGTGACTTATGGCGCAACTATTACTGAGTTTATGCCGACACTCTTGGCTTTAAGAGATGCTAACGGGATATTGATGGCTGCTTTCGGAATGCGTAAAGCTGCAGAAGAAAAACTGTTTTTGGAACAATATATTGATATTCCAATTGAACAGTTGCTGACAGAAAAATTAGGTAAACCAATTCGTCGTGAAGAGGTTACTTGTATCGGAAATTTGGCTGTGTCAAACCCTCGAAATGCTGGCGTGCTTATTGCACACGTGATTCAACACAGCTTAGATATCGGCATTGAATGGTGTGTTGCTACCGCCCATCACAGCTTGCAAAATGGGCTTATCAAAGGTGGCCGTGATGTTTATCCGTTACATCAAGCCGATAAGATGCGTCTGCCTGCAGAGCAACAAGCATTATGGGGTAGCTATTATGACCATATGCCACAGGTGGTTGCCATCAGAGGAGTAGCAGAGTACTAATCGCAATAGTTACTCCTTTAAAAATGAGCCTTTTAGAAGCCATACAGCAGCATGCTACTAGCGCACCTGAAACGATTGCCATCAGTAATGGCAGCACTGAGCTAATCAGTTATCGTGACCTATGCCATGAAGTAGCGCAAACGCAACAAGTGCTTGCAGAAAGTACGAATACTTCATGCCTTGCCTTGGCATTGGATAACCATCCTGCATGGGCAATCATCGACATTGCAGCGGTTGCTAATCAACTGCCCATCGTACCCATACCTGGCTTCTTTTCAGATAAGCAAATTACTCACGCCATAACCGATGCAGGCGCAAATCTACTCATTACGGATAACCCTGAGCGCTATGCTGAAATATTGCGTTATCAAATCACACAAAAATCTACAATCACCATTGCTGGTAAGCGTCTTATGTGCATACATTTGCATACCACTGCGCAATCCTTACCATTGAATACGGCAAAAATAACTTATACATCGGGCACAACAGGTCAACCTAAGGGTGTTTGTCTCAGCAATGATGCAATGCTGCGTGTAGCCTCGTCAATTCAGAAAATGGTGGGATTAACGCCTACAGATCAACACTTGTGCATACTACCGCTAGCAACTCTGCTAGAAAATGTAGCTGGTCTTTATGCCACACTACTTGCTGGTGGCACAGCACACATTTTGCCCAGTGATAGTGTTGGTCTTAATGGTAGCTCGCTAGACATTCATCGATTATTACAGGCATTAATCGACACCAAGGCTAGCACTGCCATTCTGATTCCTGAATTATTATCTGCTCTGGTCCATACACTCGAGGCAAGTCCATCAAAACTACCTCATTTACGCTTTTTGGCAGTAGGGGGTGCATCAGTAGCACCTGATTTGCTCAATCGTGCTAACAATATTGGTTTACCTGTTTTTGAGGGGTACGGCTTATCTGAAAGCGCCTCAGTTGTTGCTTTAAATACACCAAATGCAAACAAGATTGGCAGTGTCGGCCAATTACTGCCGCATCTCGACATTCGACTTTCTGATGAAAATGAAATATTGGTTAAAGGTGCAGCGTATTTAGGCTACACAAAAGAACAATCTCATCAGCAGGAATGGCTACACACTGGTGATATTGGTTATCTGGATGAAGAAGGCTATCTGATTATTAATGGCCGCAAAAAGAATATTTTTATTACCTCTTTTGGTCGTAATGTATCGCCAGAGTGGGTAGAAAGAGATCTGACTAACACGCCGGCGATTGCACAAGCATGCTTATTTGGTGAGGCAAAACCTTGGAATACTGCGCTAATTGTGCCGTCGAAGGATGCTACGGATGAAAAAATCACCGTTGCTATTAACCAGATTAATCAACAATTGCCTGATTATGCAAAAGTCAGTAAGTGGCTGTTTGCAGATGAGCAATTTAGTATCAATAATCAACAATTAACGCCGAACGGACGCTTAAAGCGCGATGTCATTTGGCAACAGTATCAACATGCGATAGATGCGCTCTACGTGAGTAATTAACTCGCTAATTTAATAAAAAAGGATTCAACATGTCGTTTTACCAAGAGCTATTAAAAGCAACAGAAACTGAGCGCAATACGTTAATGCGCTTACCCCTGATTACGGAGGGATCTACAGGCAATATTTCATTAACAACCTATATCGCTTTCTTAACGCAAGCCTACCATCATGTAAAGCATACAACACCACTATTAATGACTTGTGGCGGTCGACTAGGCGCAGAATATGAGTGGTTAAGAACTGCAGTTGGTGAGTACATTGAAGAAGAAATGGGGCATCAAGAATGGGTGCTTAATGATATTCAAGCTTGCGGTGTTGATAAAGAAGCCGTGCGCAATAGTAAAACGCCAGAAACTGCCGCAAGTCAAGCAACAGAGTTGATGGTCGCTTATGCATATGACATGATTAATCGTGTTAATCCTATTGGTTTTTTTGGCATGGTTTTGGTCTTAGAGGGCACAAGCACAGCAGTTGCCACGCAAGCTGGTGAGCAAATTATGCAAAAGCTTCAATTGCCAAAAAACGCTTTCACATACTTAATGTCACACGGCTCGCTGGATATCAGCCATGTGGCATTTTATGAAAGTTTAATGAATCAGATTACGAATCCAGAAGATCAAGCAATCGTAATTCATGCAGCAAAAAACTTTTACAAGCTATATGGTGATATATTTAGAGATATTGAAGCACGCACAATGTCATAACCACCTGGAAACAACAAATGAACTTAGCTGGTAAACGTATCTTACTTACGGGCGCTACGGGCGGTCTTGGTAACGCGCTTGCAAAACAACTAACCGCTAAGGGCGTAAATTTGGCGATTCTAGGCCGTGACTCGCTAAAACTTAAAAATCTAAAAAATGATATCCAAGTCAGCGGCAATAAAGTCATTAGTATTGAAGCAGACCTCAGTCAAAAGGGCATTCCAGAAAAAGCCATCAATGCAACAATTGAAAAGTTAGGTGGTATTGATGTTGTGATTAATAATGCAGGTGTGCTTGATTTCATCGGTTTTGAAAATCAATCGGAAGAGCGTATACAAGAAATCATACATACAAATGTAACGGCAGTGATTCAATTAAGCCATGCCGCTATGCCCTATTTCAAGAAAAATAATGCCGGACATCTAGTCTTTATTGGGTCAATTTTTGGCTCACTAGGCTTTCCGCATTATGCAACTTATTGTGCCAGTAAATTTGCTACTCATGGGTTTTCGCAAGCCTTAAGAAGAGAGCTAGTGAATACCAATATTGGCATTACATATGTTGCGCCAAGATTTATTAAAACTGCGATGAATAATGAGGCTGCTACCGCAATGACGAAAAAGTCAGGCAGCAAAATGGATAGTCCTGAAAAAGTTGCGTCAATAGTGTTAAAAGGAATAGAACGAGAAAAACAAGAGGTTTTTATTGGTCAGCCCGAAACTTTTTTTGCTTGGTTAAATGGCGTGGCACCCAAGCTAGTAAATTTGGGCTTAAAAAAACAAACGATATTGGCACAATCTTTTTTAGATCAGAACCAATAGTGAGTGTTTACAAATAGAGTACCGCTGGAAAGACTGTTAACGCCAATACAAAAACTAGCCACTCTAAATTCCAGCGTTCCAAATGCCCAGTAAAATGTAATGTTAACACCACAATTGCGACAATATAATATATTGCAATAAGGATCATAATAACCTTAAGTCTAACCCGTTAATTTATGCGTAAGTAGATTTATAACATTACACAGCTGTATGATGCAATAAATCTTTTCATACTCTAGATAAATTACTTTTGTGATAAGCTTGAATTATGATAAATAATGATACTAATACGGTAAAAATTGGTAATAAAAAAGCACCTAAAAATCGCACTATTAAGGTTGAGATTAATGAGGATATCGACTGGAGCAAACCTGATTGGAGTAGAGAAGAGCCAAGAAAATTTTGGGACCCTAGCCGCAAGTTGCTAAAGTCGATTCGCGATTATCAAAAGTTAAAAGAATCTAGCGGCTTATACTACCGTATTAGATCAAAATTGGTTGTCATTCGATACCGATTTTGGAGCATCATTACTGGAGCAGAAATCGATTTATCCTGCCAAATCGGTGGCGGTTTGTTAATTCCACACCCAAACGGCATTGTCATCCATCCTGATTCTATTATTGGTATTAATTGCCTTATTTTCCAACAAGTCACTTTAGCTGGCGTTGTTGAACTTGGGATGCATGTCGATATTGGTGCTGGCGCCAAAATTTTAGGCCCCCTAAAACTTGGTAATCATGTGAAAGTGGGCGCAAACGCCGTGGTCACCACTGATGCAGAAGACAATGTCACCCTTGTTGGCGTACCAGCAAAAGCTATCAAGCATCGTACTGCATCTGTTTCTGAATAATCACTTATGCTGTGTCTGTTACAATGTACACAGACCTAGATGCAATTCACTCTAGTCATAAAGTCCCAACAAAATTTTAATCAACTTGGAGAGCTAAATGCACGTATCATTTGAAGAAGCACAAGAAATCATCGATAGCGCAGTCAAAAAATCAAAAGAATTAAATCTAAAAATGTGTATCGCAGTGTTGGATTCTGGCGGCAACATTAAAGCTTTTGCAAGGATGGATGATGCTTGGGTAGGCAGTAGTGATATCGCTATCAAAAAAGCAAAAACAGCTTGCTATTTTGCGATGCCTTCTGGTGAAATTGGCAAGCTTTCTGTGCCAGGTAAACCGTTGTATGGCATTGAGCATTCTAATGATGGTTTAATCAGTTTTCCTGGTGGCGTACCGATTGTCGATAAAGACGGTATATTGATCGGTGCTGTTGGTGTGAGCGGCGATACTGTAGAGAATGATCATCTTGTCGCAGTAGCTGGTGCAACAAGATGCGGCGCTTGTGAAATGGCTGAGCACCCTTGGCGTACCTAATCTCGCTTAATTTAAAGTTTAGGGATAAACGCCCTAAACTTTAATCACTACTAACAGAAAAACGTCATTCACCTACCGCTAAAAATTCATGTTTTAGCATTTAATTGTATCGTCAAAATCCCTCTAAGACTTGTAATATCTGCAATTCGCTGTACACTAAGCCGTGTAGTTCCAATTAATTCTGGGGGAATAAAATGGACTTTACAACACTCTTCAATAGCTTACAGGGTCAACTTGGACAGCATCTACCTGGTATCTTCGGTGCACTTGCAGTCTTAATCGGAGGCTGGTTAATTGCTGTACTTGTTCGTGCAGGTTTAAATCGCTTTTTGAATATGATTGGTATCAACAAGCGCATATCGGAAAGCACAGGGCAAGAGGTCGACATCGCCTCTGGCATTTCACTCGGTGCATTTGTATTGATTTTGCTGATTACATTAATTGGCGTTTTCAGTAGCCTGAACTTACAAGCGGTGTCTGAACCCTTTAATGTGATGGTCACACAAATTTTTGAATACTTACCACGAATTTTTGCTGGTCTGATTTTGCTTGCGATTGCGTGGGCTATTGCAACACTAGTTCGACTGGTTGCCACAAAAGCACTCTCAACCACAAAACTGGATGAAAAACTGAGTGCCGAGGCTGGCATGCAGCCAATGAGCAACAATGTTGGCAATATGTTGTTTTGGATTATCATTTTGATGTTCTTACCTGCATTGTTATCTACATTTGAATTGAACGGATTGCTCGCACCTGTTCAAGGAATGGTGGATGAGTTTCTAGCGATGGTGCCAAATATTTTTGCTGGTGGTGTTATCGCACTTGTTGGTTGGATCGTGGCTAAAATTCTGCGTGGTCTAGTGACTAATATTTTGGCAACCAGTGGCATTGATAATATATCAAAAGCCGTCGATAAGGATGGCAAAAATACTATCAAGTTATCCAATGTGATTGGCATGCTCGTTTTTATCTTTGTCTTTATCCCAACGCTAATCGCTGCATTAGATGCTTTACAAATGGAAGCGATATCGCTTCCTGCTAGCAATATGCTAACGCTAATGTTTGAAGCTGTACCGAATATTTTAGCGGCAGCGATTATATTAACCATTACCTATTATGTTGCTAAATTTGTGGCTTCTTTAGCAGTGAATTTGCTCAGTGGCATTGGTTTTAATGAAGTACCTGCTAGATTAGGCTTTAAAGATACGTTTACCAAATCGTGCACTATTTCTGATCTTGTCGGTAGAGTACTCGTTTTCTTCGCCATGTTATTTGCAACGGTGGAAGCGGCCAACCGCTTAGGTTTTGGACAAGTCAGCGATATTGTCAGCATCTTCATCCAATTTGGCGGTGATATCTTGCTTGGCTCTATCATTTTAATTGTCGGTTTCTGGCTATCTAATCTTGCCTATAATGCAATTGATCGTGCTAGTGGCAAGAAAACATCAGGTCTAGCCAGTATTGCTCGTATTGCCATTATTGGCTTGGTTATCGCCATGGGGCTCCGAGCCATGGGTATTGCTGACGACATTGTCAATATGGCATTTGGCTTAACCCTTGGCTCAGTGGCCGTCGCAGTTGCACTAGCCTTTGGTTTAGGTGGCCGCGAAGCTGCTGGTAAACAGCTTGAATATTGGTTCAGTAAACTGCGGGATGGCGATAAATAGTCGCTAACCTATTGTATGTAAATTAAAAAGGCCAGTGTTTACTCCTGGCCTTTTTATTTGCCCACCGCCTAATAAAGCAATATATTAAAAATACTACAGATTAATTGCGTTTAAATTTGTAAATCACCAACCATAGTATTAAGCTGTTTCATATCACTAACGCCAAACAAACAGTATCTGCCGTACAAATGTTTTCCGTTTTTTTTAAATTGTCTTTTTTATTGAGGAATTATTTGTGTGGCTCCATATTAGTTGCGATATTTCATTCGATGTGACAGTCGAAACCCCTTTGATTTTAATGTTGCGTCCACGCAGTGGGCTTCAGCAATGGATTGCTCGCGAATCTTTTATATTCAATCCAAATGATGTTCAAGTAATTGAATATACTGACCAATATGGCAACTTATGCCAACGCTTGACTGCATCTGTTGGTACATTTTCAATTTGCACATCTGCAGATATTTTAACAGCTGACAGTTTTGATGTTTCACCTGGTGCACCATTTGATGCCATACAAACTTTACCTGATCATGTGCTTTCATACTTGCTCCCCACACGCTATTGTGAATCAGATCGCTTTATTGATTTAGGAAGAGAAATTGTCGCAGATGCTTCACCTGGTTATGACCAAGTGGTGGCAATTGACCAATGGA
>JBFIGM010000085.1:0-9145 GCA_041602315.1 Methylophilaceae bacterium
CACCAGTTGGTCTTGAAAAAGCTTAATAGCTACATTTTAAAAGTTTAAGGAAGTTACTATGCGTCACGGTAATCAAAATCGAAAATTAAATCGTACGAGCAGTCATCGTGCAGCAATGTTTCGTAATATGTCTGTATCATTACTTCGTCATGAAGTAATCAGAACGACTTTGCCAAAAGCAAAAGAGTTACGTAAATATGCAGAGCCACTTATCACACTAGGAAAAGACGCTACATTGGCTAATCGTCGCTTGGCGTTCAACCGTCTACGTGATCGTGATGTTGTAACAAAGCTATTTGGAGAGCTTGGACCGCGTTACCAAGCGCGCAAAGGTGGTTATTTGCGTATACTGAAATGTGGCTTCCGTAATGGTGACAATGCACCAATGGCGTTTGTTGAATTAGTGGATCGCCCAGAGGTAACTGAGGATACGTCAGCAGAGTAGTTAGTATCTTCAACGTGATTATATAAGCCAGCTCAATGCTGGCTTTTTTTTTAGTAGCTAATGTTAATTTTCTATTAGTTTAATAATATCGTATTCTGTGAATGGCCAGTTTAGCTCACTTAAATTGTCTGTTCTCTGCAGGACTGGAATGCGATGACCATATAACTCTGCTAAAGTATCGTTATTTGCTATTTCAATACGCGTAAAATGCTTAGTTTGCACTAATGATAACAATAAGGATTCTGCTTCCTCGCATAGGTGGCAGGATGAAGTTGTGAATAATATGAGTGGCATTATTGCTAGTCGTCTATTTAGTTAATGTTAAAAACCCATCATAATAACGTTAGATTTTATCAATGATATAACACAAGGTTACTGCATGTCAGAGCAAGAAACAAAAGATAGGTTAAGTGAAGCGCTAAATCAGGTCGTTTCTCTATTACAAAAGCATCAGTTAGTAGAAAACCTTGTGCATAAACAAGAAATGCCAAAGCATGAGCTAGTAGAGTCATTGGTACAAAGGCAGAATCAAATTGAATTGCAAAATATCCTCAATGCCCTACATCCTGCTGATGTTGCGCATATTTTAGAAGCGCTACCTCTGGATGATCGCCTCTATCTCTGGGATTTAGTTAAGGTTGACCGTGATGGTGATATCTTACTAGAGGTGTCTGATGCTGTGCGGCAAACCCTAATAGCGGATATGGATAGCGCGGAACTGCTAGCCGCTGCTGGCCAATTAAATACAGATGAATTAGCAGATTTAGCGCCCGACTTACCGAAAGACGTTTTACAAGATTTGCTTGATAGCATGGATGTTCTCAATAGAGAGCGGTTACAGTCAGCATTATCTTATCCAGAAGATACAGTCGGTTCTCTGATGGACTTTGATGTGGTTACCGTTAGGGAAGATGTTACGATTGAAGTGGCATTACGTTATTTACGCAGGCTTGACCAATTGCCAGATCATACAGATAAGATTTTTGTGATTGATCGAGAAGATAACATCAAAGGTGTATTGCCTCTCTCAAATATGTTGGTTAACGACCTTGATGAGAAAATTGAGGATGTCATGGCTGCAGATGTTGTGTTATTTCATCCTGAAGATATGGCAGACGACGCAGCAAAAGCGTTTGAACGATATGATTTGGTAAGTGCGCCTGTAGTAGATAAGAACAATAAATTAGTAGGCCGCTTAACAGTAGATGAAGTGATGGATTATATTCGGGAAGAGTCGGATGCTGATCGCCTGTCCATGGCTGGGCTTCGAGAAGAAGAGGACTTTTTCTCCACAGTATGGAAATCAGTTCAAAACCGCTGGGCTTGGTTGGCAATTAACCTGATTACTGCTTTGATTGCTTCTCGAGTTATTGGTTTATTTGAGCAATCTATTGGTAAGGTCGTAGCATTAGCTGCATTAATGCCAATTGTAGCTGGTATTGGCGGTAATTCTGGCAACCAAACAACAACAATGATTGTGCGTGGCTTGGCTTTAGGTCAAATTTCAGGTAGCAATATGAGTTCTCAATTAAATAAGGAACTAGGCGTGGCCCTCATTAACGGCTTGTTATGGGGAGGGGTGCTGGGAGGGATCACCTATATCCTATACAATGATTATCGATTAAGTCTTGTGATGACAGCGGCGATTACACTGAATTTATTGTTGGCTGCACTTATGGGTGTTGTTATTCCGCTGGTTATGAATAAATTTGGTAAAGACCCAGCAGTTGGTTCCAGTGTATTAATTACTGCAATGACAGACAGTGGTGGTTTTTTTATTTTCTTGGGGTTAGCAACTATCTTTCTGCTATAGATCACAAATTATCGTATCAGATGGATATAAAAAAACCCGCAGTTAGCGGGTTTTTTTTATAAACAAGAACTATAGCTCTTATTTAATTTTATTTTCTTTGTACATAACATGTTTACGCGCAACCGGATCAAATTTTTTGATTTCCATTTTTTCTGGCATCGTACGTTTGTTTTTAGTCGTTGTGTAAAAGTGCCCTGTACCAGCACTTGATTCTAATTTTATCTTTTCACGCATGATTAATGCTCCTTAGATTTTTTCGCCTGCAGCGCGCATTTTTGCAAGCACTGCATCAATGCCGTTTTTATCAATAGTGCGTAATGCTGCGTTGGTAATACGTAAGTTCACCCAGCGATTTTCACTTTCGACCCAGAATTTACGATTTTGTAAATTCGGTAGAAAACGACGTCTTGTTTTATTTTGTGCGTGAGAAACATTGTTACCCACCATCGGCTTTTTGCCGGTTACCTGACATACTCGTGCCATGGTTGTCTCCAGATACTTTGGCTTTTTCAGAAAGACCGCAATTATAGTAGAAACGCTTGCTTAGTACAACTTAAAAACGCAATTTTGTATTAATTTATACACTGTTTAATGTTTACCTGTGCTGCCAAAGCCACCTTCGCCACGTTCTGAGGCTGAAAATTCATCCACAATGTGAAAGTCTGCTTGCACGACTGGAACGATGACCAATTGTGCAATACGCTCCATTGGGTTTAGGATGAATGCTTCCTTGCTACGATTCCAACATGAAACCAATAGCTGGCCTTGGTAATCTGAGTCGATTAAGCCAACTAAATTACCTAACACAATACCATGCTTATGACCTAGACCTGATCGAGGCAGGATGAGAGCTGCGTAATAGGCGTTATCAATATGAATAGCCATACCAGTAGGAATCATAATGGTTTCCCCTGGTTGTATTGTTTGTGTATGTTCAATGCATGCTCTTAAATCCAAACCAGCAGACCCTGGTGTAGCATAGCTAGGCATCATATGGAGTAGGCGGTTATCAAGTATTTTTAAATCAACATTTATTGACATAGTATTTTCTTAGATAAAATCAATGTGTTATTAAACACTAATTGATGATGAAAATCACTAGCTAATCAAACTCCCAGCAACATGACTGGCTTTTTATTAAAACTTCACTTTTATTAAGGCAGCATTTTGCTCATATGCTCAAGAATAAGATAGGCTACCTTAGCTTTTGTAGTAGGCTTGAGTGGGTATGTGCCAGTTTCATCAATCAATGTAACTTGATTATCGTTACTACCCATCGCCGTCACGGCATTAGCGACAATTAATGGTAGTTTTTTTGCGATGCGTTTTTGCGATGCATATTCTATGACATGCTCACTCTCCGCTGCAAATCCGACACAAAAAGGTGGGTTGGTTAACGCTGCTACCCCAGCTAATATGTCTTTATTGCGTCTAAGATTCAAGTTGAGAGTGTCTCCATTTTTCTTAATCTTCTGATTAGCTTTTTCTGATGGCGAATAGTCTGCTACTGCAGCGACGCCAATGAAAGCATCTTGCCCTTGAATGTGGTGCATGACGGCATGATACATTGCATCCGCACTATGAGCCCTATGTATGGTGACATTGATTGGTGGCGTTAAGTGAGTAAGACCAGAGATCAATGTAACTTCAGCGCCCATATCAGCTGCAGCTTGTGCTAGTGCATAACCCATCTTGCCGCTGCTTAAGTTAGTAATGCCACGAACAGGATCAATCATTTCTATTGTGGCGCCAGCCGTAATGAGGATTTTTTTATCGGCTAATATTTTAGGTGTAAAGTGAGCATTGACGAGTGCTAATAACTGTTCTGCCTCTAGCATGCGACCATCACCTGTTTCACCACATGCTTGTTCACCATTCCCAGGTCCAAAGACGCGGATATTGTCTGTCTCAAGCTGTGCGAAGTTACGCCTTGTAGCTGGGTTTTCCCACATTTGTCTATTCATAGCAGGTGCTACAAGTAATGGGCAATCGCGTGCTAAGCAAAGTGTCGATAGTAAATCATCGGCTCGACCATGCAATAGTTTTGCAACGAATTCAGCTGAGGCTGGCGCTATTAAAATAGCATCTGCATTTCGGCTTAATTCGATATGAGGCATACCGTTATCAATGTTGCTATCCCACATGCCAACATAGACAGGCTTGCCAGATAATGCTTGCATTGTTAGTGGCGTAATAAACTGAGTAGCAGCTTCTGTCATTACCACCTGCACATCAATATCGGCTTTAATTAATAAGCGTACAAGTTCAGCCGCTTTATAAGCGGCGATTCCTCCAGTAATGCCTAATACTAAAGACTTGGCTTTTTGCATATTTGCTTTGCACTTATATGAAAATTTATGTAATGCTTGCATTTTAATATGAAACGAAGAAAAGTAGATTAAAACAATGTGGCGCATTCTTAGAATTAGTGTGTTATTGATTGTACTTGCATCTGTAGCAAGGCAAGCCTATGTTGATAGAGCTGACTTGGATTGGAAGGATAACTTTTATGTTGCTCTTTATCCAGTTAATGCTGATGGAAGTATAAAAGTAGATGATTATATTAAAGCTTTGAAAAGGGATGATTTTGAAGAAATAGAAGTTTTTTTTGCTAAAGAAGCGGCGCATTATCAATTGGGTATGCGAAGACCAATTGCTATAGAGTTAGGTGAGGTTGTTGACCAGATGCCACCACCACCTCCTGTAGAAGGTAGTGTTGTTCAAAATATGTTGTGGAGTTTGAGATTTAGATGGTTTGCTTGGAAAAATAGTCCCAAGGTTCCTGTGAATCCAGATATTCGACTTTATTTATTATTTTATGACCCAGATGCACACCATACATTAGAGCATTCTACAGCCCTTGATAAGGGACGCTTAGGGAGGGTGAATTTGTTTGGTAACCAATCATATACCAAAAATAATTTAGTGGTTACGGCGCATGAACTTTTGCACACGCTATCTGCATCAGACAAATATGACCTATTAACTGGCCAACCAATATATCCAGATGGTTTTGCAAATCCAGATAAGCGGCCTTTATATCCGCAGGATTATGCGGAGCTAATGGGAGGGTATGTGCCAATTAATACAGCAGAAAAAAGGATTCCATTTAGTTTAGATCAAACGCTTATTGGTCCTAAAACAGCACATGAAATTGGTTGGATAAAATAACTACATTTTTTGATAAAACAACTTTAAGAAGAATAATAAAATGGCGATTACAGATTGGCCGGCCAATGAGCGGCCACGAGAGAAATTAATTGAGTTGGGTGCGCAAGCATTATCAGACGCGGAATTGCTGGCTATTTTCTTGCGCGTTGGTGTGCCAGGGAAAAGCGCAGTGGATTTAGCAAGAGACTTGTTAACGCATTTTGGAAGCTTGAATGGCATCTATGCGGCAAGCGCGAAGGAAATTAGTTTGTTGCATGGGATGGGATTAAGTAAATATGCTCAATTGCAAGCAGTATTTGAGATGAGTCGTCGTGCTTTATTGGAGCAGATAAGGGAAAAGGATGTTCTCAACTCACCACAGCAAGTACGTAATTATTTGATATTGAAATTAGCAAATGAACCGAAAGAGGTTTTTATGGTGCTATTTCTGGATGCGCAAAATCGCTTAATTGGGATGGAGCAAATGTTCAGTGGCACATTGACACAAACCAGTGTTTATCCGCGAGAAGTTGTTAAGCGATCATTACATCATAATGCTGCAGCAGTAGTCTTTGCTCACAATCATCCATCTGGAATCGCTAAACAAAGCCATGCAGATGAAATGATCACTAAGGAATTAACAAAAGCACTTACTTTAATTGACGTCAGAGTCTTAGATCACTTTGTTGTAGCTGGAAATGAAACATTGTCTTTTGCAGAAATTGGTTTATTGTAAAGTTTAATAATAAAATAAACTTAAAGGGAGCCCATGTGATTAGTTGTGGGAGCTGTTTTACTCAAATTAGAATTTTATATTTAAGATAATTATGATGCAAAAACTGTTGAAATCGCTCTTTTGGTTTGTTGTGGCTTTACTTGGTGCTTATGCGCTTTCTGCCATTGCGCTCAACCGCGGGGAAAGTATAAATGCGCTTTGGATGGTTACTGCAGCTGTTTGTATTTATGCTATTGCTTATCGCTTTTATGCAGCATGGATTGCAGCAAAAGTCCTAATGGTTGATGAAACCAGAGCAACGCCAGCTGAGCGCCTAGATAATGGGCGTGATTTCTTACCAACTAATAAATGGATCGTGTTTGGGCACCATTTTGCTGCGATATCTGGGCCAGGACCCTTAATTGGGCCAACGCTTGCTGCACAGTTTGGATATTTGCCAGGGACGCTATGGATACTCATTGGTGTAGTACTGGGCGGTGCCGTCCAAGATATGGTGACGTTATTCATCTCTACTCGCCGTAATGGACGTAGCTTAGGTCAAATGGCGCGTGATGAAATTGGACCGATAGGAGGAACTGCTGCATTAATTGGTACTTTCATGATTATGATTATCTTAATTGCCGTATTAGGTTTGGTAGTCGTTAATGCGATGAAACATAGCCCATGGGCTACCTCTACAATAGCAGCGACGATACCGATAGCGATGATTATAGGTCTGTATATGCGACATATTCGTCCTGGCCGTGTATTGGAAGCCTCGGCTATCGGGTTGATATTGTTATTGCTCTCTGTCTTTGCCGGTGGCTGGATAGATCATCAATCAGGTTTGCGAGATTTGTTTGATCATGATGGTCTGACACTAGCATATGCCATTATATTTTATGGTTTCTCGGCAGCCGTGTTACCTGTTTGGTTATTATTAGCACCGCGCGACTATCTCTCTACCTTTATGAAATTGGGCACCATATTCCTATTAGCAATCGCTATTTTAGTGTTGCGTCCTGAAATACACATGCCAGCTATTACGCAGTTCGTTGATGGCACAGGGCCAATATTTGGCGGTAAGTTGTTCCCGTTTGTCTTTATCACAATTGCTTGTGGGGCTATTTCAGGCTTTCATGCATTAATTGCTTCAGGAACAACGCCAAAATTGTTAGCTAACGAACGTGATATCAGAACAATTGGTTATGGAGGAATGTTACTGGAAAGTTTTGTTGCCATCATGGCGATGATTGCAGCAACAGTATTAGAGCCAGGGGTGTTTTTTGCGATTAACAGTCCAGCAGGTGTTGTAGGTAAAACAGCAATAGATGCTGTTGCAACCATTAATAGTTGGGGCTTTCCTGTAACCACTGAGCAAATGGAACAATTGGCAAAAGACATGGGTGAGTCTACATTGTTTGCTAGAACTGGTGGCGCTCCAAGTTTAGCAGTTGGTATGGCGAGTATTTTTGCCAGTGCATTTGGCAAAAGCTTACTGGCTTTGTGGTATCACTTCGCCATTATGTTTGAAGCATTATTCATACTAACAACGCTAGATGCTGGTACTAGAGTTGGCCGTTTTATGTTGCAAGATATATTGGGTAATTTTAACCAAAAATTAGGAGAGACGTCATACATGCCATCCGTTATTTTAACCAGTGCGTTGGTTGTGGCGGGATGGGGTTACTTTTTGTACATTGGTGTCATAGACCCTAACGGTGGCGTTAATATCTTGTGGCCACTATTTGGTATTGCCAATCAAATGTTAGCAGCCATAGCACTGTGTGTAGGGACCAGTATTCTTGTTAAGTCTGGCAAATTAAAATATGCATGGGTTACAGGGTTGCCATTGCTTTGGCTTGTCATCATCACAACTACAGCGGCTTATGAAAAAATATTTAGCGAGGATTTACGTATAGGATTCTTTGCTGCCGCCAATAACCTAAGCGCACAACTATCCGCCGGGGTGTTGCCAGCAAGTAAGGCTGCAGTAGCGCCACAGTTAATATTGAATCAACATCTGGATGCTTACCTCACTATGTTTTTTGTTGTAGTGTTGTGGGTTGTTATTGCGGATATGATGAATGTTTGTGTGCGACATATGCAAGGCAAAAAAATATTGCCAACGACAGAAACCCCTTATGTGAAAACTGCATTGGAATAAGTGTGTTAAATAAAATTAGACATATCTGGCATATGATTCGTCGTTTAACAGGGGATGATGCCTATGAACGTTACCTTAAACATCATGCGACTTTTCATGCGACATCAGTTGATGCGCCACCACCGTTGTCGCGTCAGGCTTTTTTTAAGCTCTGGCAAGATGATAAATGGAAGGGAATAAACCGCTGTTGTTAATCGCTATAGATCAATTTTTTTTATAAATATTATCAATATCCATTTCGTCAGTGTTTGTATCTGACTCTAGATCATACTCCGATAACCTTGCTGGTTTACTCTTGGCTTTAGCACGGCTTGGTTTATACTCGCTGACGATGTAGTTATAGCTTGGTACTTCTCGTCTAAATAGTTTCTCAATGATGCTTTTCATGATGCTTTTATCGATAAATTAAGGTACTTCATTCTGAGCAATAGCCATGCCAACGTGTGCCTCAGTTCAAGGCGTAATAACACTATGATTTTTCAATTAAAAATTTAAAGTGATGCTGTAGATAGAGCCGCAGCTGATGTAAATTTGATAACAGTGTTATGATTTCGACAACAGAGTTTATTGTTTTTCAAAACGCTGTTCATAGGCAGAGCGCAACATCCAGATACCAACAAAAACCATAGGAAGACTCAGCCACTGGCCCATTGATAAACCTAAACCAAGCAGCCCTAAAAAGTCATCTGGCTGACGCGTAAACTCTACTAAAAATCTGAAGCTACCGTATCCTAATAGAAATAATGCTGAAATTGCACCAGTTGGTCTTTGTTTGCTAGAGAACCACCATAAAATAACAAACAGCAGTACGCCTTCAAGTGAGAATTCATATAATTGTGAAGCGTGGCGTGGAAA
>JBFIGM010000086.1:0-9096 GCA_041602315.1 Methylophilaceae bacterium
GAGCGCCTAGAAATGCGAAATTCTTTTTTCGTTTGCGCTTCGATTAGCGCTTCTGCTGCACTTTTGGCATGAATAAGCCCTGAATGATTATGGTTCAATAGCTTTTCTTGTAGCGCAGACATAGCCATGAAATAAAGTTGCGTTGCGAGCATCTCAGGTAAGGCTGCTCCAGCTTTTGCTGCTTCTAAGCTAAGAAACGTTTTAAGCGCATTAGCATCTTGATTAGCATTGTCAGCATTGCTTTGCGTATTAACACCAGGTGCCTCTGACCAGTCGTTTAATATATCAAACAAGCTGAGCAGGCGGGCATGTGGTGTCTTACCCGACTTTTCGAGCATATGTATTAACCAATTTGAATGCAGGATATCCATTGCAATGTCACTTAAAAAGGCTTGACGACCACTAGTATAACAACTGCGGTTAAAACAAGAACCGGAACCTCATTAAACCAACGATACCAGACATGGCTACGCTGATTTTTAGCAAACTTAAAGTCACGCAAAAGTTTGCCACAATAAAAATGATATGCAACTAAACCTAGCACAAGTGTTAATTTAGGATGCATCCATTTGCCGGTAATGCCATAACCTAACCACAACCATAAACCAAAGCCGATTGCGAGTATGGCTAATGGCAACATAAAACGATACAGCTTTTCTTCCATTTTAATGAGGCGCTCAATAGCAGCAGGGTTCGTTTCCATTGCATGGTTAACAAAAATGCGCGGTAGGTAGAATAGGCCAGCAAACCAGCTGGTAACAAAAATAATATGGAAAGCTTTGACCCACAACATTAACTTAATTCCTTATCTAAAAGTGCATGTAGTTTATTGAAATTAATCAAACCTACGGCGTGTTGGATGCGTTTGCCTTGTTTATTATAGATGTAGGTTGTGGGCGTAACGCTAACACCACCAAATTTATGTGTGATTTCTGCATAACTGTCATGCATCACAGGGAAAGGTAGTTGTTTTTGCGTCGCGTAATTGACCACTTGAAGCGGCGGGTCATATGGCATAGCAACTGCAATAATCTCTAGACCTTGATTTTGATATTGTTGGTAGGTTTTGATTAGATCAGGCATTTCCTTCACACAGTTACGACAATCTGTTGCCCAGAAATTAATCAGCACAACTTTGCCTTTAAGTGATTGCATGCTGATTTTTTCACCTTTTATTGTAATGAATTCAGCCTGAGCGATTTTCTGTTTTTGTGAAAGAAAATAAAAGCCATAGCCTATTAGGCCAATCAATAACAGTAGTAAAAAAGTCAGAATTGGTTTTTTAATTTTTAGCATAAGGTATTGTAACTGGATTTATGTTTAGTTGTACTATTAACCACAACACGGTTGTAGTTTTTGTGGGAATTTCCACGTGATATAATCGCCTTTTATTTAAAAATTTATTGAATGAACGCACCTTTATCAGCTGAGCTACTCAAGGCTAATCCAGACACACCGACTCGTCTTCGCGAAATTCCATATAATTACACGTCCTTTTCAGACCGGGAAATCGTTATACGGTTCCTTGGAGAGGAAATGTGGGATATTTTGCACGCGTTGAGAGATGAGCGCAAAACAGGACGTAGTGCGCGCATGTTGTTTGAAGTGCTGGGCGATATGTGGGTGGTGAGTCGCAACCCTTATCTGCAGGATGATCTATTGGATAATCCAAAACGTCGCGCATCTTTGATTGAGGCGCTCAATCATCGGGTGTCTGCGATTGACGAGCGGAAAAGTGGTAATCATAAAGTTGAAAGACTTGTCGCTGCCACCAAAAAATCCATTAATAAGTTTGCTGATGATTTTAGACAAACATACGATCTACGCAAGAAGGCGCTTAATAAGTTACTTAAGTTTACACGTAAAGACAATATCCAGTTTGATGGGCTAGCCCGGGTTTCGCATGTCACTGATGCAACTGATTGGCGGGTTGAATACCCCTTTGTTGTATTAAATCCAGATACTGAAGCAGAAATAGCACATCTGGTCCGCATTTGCATAGAGTTGGGTTTGACGGTTATTCCTAGAGGGGGTGGTACAGGCTACACAGGCGGTGCTGTGCCATTAACGCCATTGTCGGCTGTAATTAATACAGAAAAACTAGATCAGCACACGGGCGTGCAAATGCGCACGTTACCAGGCGTTGCACATCAAGTGCCAACAATCGAGTGCGGTGCTGGTGTAGTGACGCGTAGGGCTATGGAAGCAGCTTCAGACGCGGGGTTAGAGTTCGCATGTGACCCTACTTCAGCTGATGCATGCTGTATCGGCGGTAATGTCGCAGTCAATGCGGGCGGTAAAAAGGCGGTACTATGGGGGACTGCACTTGATAACTTAGCGTCATGGCGCATGGTAACGCCAGATGCAACCTGGATGGAGATTGAACGGTTAGATCATAACTTGGGCAAAATTCATGATATCGAGATGGCACGATTCAAGATTAGCCGTTATGACGCAGACAGGAAAAATCTGATTGCAGAACCAGAAATTATTGCAATTCCAGGTCCAAGCTTTCGCAAGGTTGGGTTAGGAAAAGACGTTACGGATAAGTTTTTGTCTGGGTTGCCTGGCGTACAAAAAGAAGGCTGTGATGGTTTAATTACATCAGCAACCTTTATATTGCACCGCATGCCTAAGCATGTGCGTACTGTAGCGCTTGAGTTTTTTGGACATGTGTCAAATGCCGTGCCTGCCATCGTTGAAATTAAAGATCATTTAGATGCGACTGCAAAACAAAAGCCGGCAGTTCTGTTGGCTGGCCTAGAGCATCTCGATGAACGCTATATTAAGGCGGTAGGGTATGCAACCAAGGCCGCGCGTCAGCAAAGACCAAAAATGGTGTTGCTGGCTGATATTGCTTCAGATGATGAAGACGCTGTCGGCGAGGTCGCGTCTGCCATAGTCCGCATGTGTAATGCACGTGATGGTGAAGGTTTTGTGGCTGTTTCACCAGAAGCACGTAAAAAATTCTGGCTAGATCGATCACGTACGGCTGCGATAGCCAAACATACCAATGCATTCAAAATTAATGAAGATGTGGTGATCCCTTTACCGCAGCTAGGTGAGTATTCCAATGGCATTGAGCGCATTAATATTGAACTTTCAATCAATAATAAGCTGAAATTAATTGATGCGTTGGAAAATTTCTTGGAAGGTGATTTGCCTTTACAACAGGATGAAGAGGGGAATACGGACCAAGATAGTGTGAAGTCTAAACAGGTATTGGCATTGCAATTGGTGCGCGATATGCGCATGCAGTGGCGCTTGATTCTAAATTCGCTAGATGAACCCCTTAATGCATTGGGTAAATATGGGGAGCAGTTTGGGCAGCACAAAACTGTCTTTGAAGCCGTTCAATCATATGATTTACGCGTATCTTGGAAACGTGAGCTGAAAGAACCTTTAGGTGACATATTTGCGGGCCGTGAGTATCAAAAGATTATTGAGACACTAGATACCATTCATAAAAAGATATTAAAGAGCCGGGTTTTTATTGCTTTACATATGCATGCAGGCGATGGCAATGTGCATACTAATATCCCTGTTAACTCTGATGATTACGAGATGATGCAGGAAGTGCATGGTGCTGTTAAACGTGTCATGGCACTAGCGCGTAAGTTAGACGGCGTGATTTCTGGTGAGCATGGTATTGGTATCACCAAAATGGAATTTTTGGATCAAGAGACCATTGATACATTTACCAAGTATAAAAATAAAGTTGATCCTAATGGACACTTTAATAAAGGTAAGTTGCTAGCAGGCTCTGGTCTAGAGAATGCTTATACGCCAAGTTTTGGATTGCTGGAGCAAGAATCCATTATTATGGAGCAGTCTGCCATGGGCGAAATAGCCGATGATATTTCAGACTGCCTGCGCTGTGGTAAATGTAAGCCTGTTTGTTCAACGCATGTTCCAAGAGCAAATCTACTCTATTCTCCGCGAAACAAAATTTTGGGTACTTCATTGTTGATTGAGGCTTTCCTCTATGAAGAGCAAACACGCCGCGGTATTTCGCTGAAGCATTTCGATGAATTTAATGATGTAGCAGACCATTGTACTGTTTGTCATCGCTGTGAAAAGCCTTGCCCAGTCAATATTGATTTTGGTGATGTGACCATCAAGATGCGCAATTTGCTGCGGGAGCAGGGTAAGAAAAAGTTTAACCCAGGCACTGCGGCTGGTATGTTGTACTTGAATGCAAAAGACCCTGCTACCATTAAGTTTTTGCGTGCCACGATGATAGGAATGGGCTATAAAGCAATTAATTTTGCGAATAGCCTGGCTAAAAAGTTTGGTTTATTAAAAGATAAAAAAGCGCCTCCTTCAACCGTTGGTAAAGCTGAAATCAAGGCGCAGGTAGTTCATTTTATCAATAGGCCAATGCCCAAAAAGATGCAGTCTAAAACTTCGCGCGCAATGTTAGGTGTTGAAGACGACACCATGGTGCCAGTGATTCGTAACCCAGAGAAAGTAACGGATGATTCTGATGCAGTGTTTTATTTCCCTGGCTGTGGATCAGAGCGGCTGTTTTCGAATGTTGGTTTAGCCACGCAAGCAATGTTATACGAAGTGGGCGCAATTACTGTATTACCCCCAGGTTATTTGTGTTGCGGCTACCCACAAACGGCGAGTGGCAATCATGACAAAGGGCAAGAAATCACAGCTGAAAATCGTGTTCTGTTCCACCGCGTAGCAAACACACTCAATTACCTTGATATTAAAACAGTAATCGTTTCATGTGGCACTTGTATGGATCAGTTGCAAAAATATGAGTTTGAAAAGATCTTTCCAGGTTGTCGGTTATTGGATATCCATGAGTATTTGATGGAGAAAGATCAGACCTTGTCTGGTGTAACAGGGACGCGTTATATGTACCATGACCCATGCCATAGTCCAATGAAAACCTATAAACCAACAGATGTGACCAATAAGCTAATGGGTCAGAATGTTGATTTAAATGACAGATGTTGTGGTGAGAGTGGTACCTTTGCAGCGGCAAGACCTGATATTGCAACGCAAGTTAAGTTCCGTAAGCAAGAGGAGCTTGAAAAAGGGTTGGATAAAATGGGTTTGACGGTTGGCAAACCTGAAGAAAGTGTGAAAATCCTAACTAGTTGTCCAAGTTGCTTGCAAGGTTTGTCACGCTATAGCGATGATACAGGGATTGAGGCTGACTATATTGTAGTCGAAATGGCTAAACATCTGCTTGGTGATGATTGGATGGATGATTACATTCAAAAAGCCAATAATGGCGGCATAGAAAAAATACTGCTTTAGCCAATTTATAATTAAGTACCATTGCGATGTGGCACTTAACTTACATAATGGATGCTAGTTGTTGCTGTACATATTCAAGAGGCTTGCGTTTGAAGCCACTTTTTGCGTACTGATGCCAGCGGCCAATGACAAAGCATACCATCATATTTGCTTGGCTTTCGGGCAGGATTTTTTTACCAGATTCGGCTACCGCTACTTTAAGGCATTGTTTAAGGGACGCTTCAATGCGATCGTATAGTTGATTAATACGGTCCTGGAGTCTTTCGTTCTCATTAACAAGTGCATCACCAATCAACACGCGTGTCATACCAGGATTTTTTTCTGCGAAACGAAGTAGCATGCTTACAATCAGCAAAATTTGCTTGCTGCCATCAGGCTCTTCTTTCGTGATTTTGTTAATTACACCAAAAATACTGGTTTCGATAAACTCAATCAGTCCCTCAAACATTTGGGCTTTTGTGGAAAAATGACGATAAAGTGCTGCTTCAGAAACATCCAGTTTTTTTGCGAGCGCAGCAGTAGTGATTTTTTCTCGTTTTGGACTTTCGAGCATTTTTGCTAATGCTTCTAAGATTTGTTGTTTGCGTTCCCCTGCCATGCTATTCCCTGAATGACTTAATATTAATTAGATTAATTATAGCCTAAGGTGTGCAAGTGCTGATACCGAACTTAGCCTAAAATCTACAAAAGTTGGTTTTGAAAGTGTACGGCTAACCCAAACAGTTTTGATGCCTAATCGTTTTGCAGTCATCAAAGCGGCTAAATTATCTTCCAGCATGATGCAGTTGTTCGGCTTAGCTTTAATTGTGCGTAATAGCGTTTGAAAACCTCGCATGGTTGGTTTTGCATGGAAGCCTGAGGATTCGACACTAAATACCAGTTCAAACAAATCGCTAATGCCTAATAAATCAAGTACGCGCAAGGCATAGTTTCTTGGCGCATTGGTAAAGATAACTTTTCGTCCTTTCAGCTGAATGAGCGTATGACGTAACCGTTTCGTTTTAATCACGCGATCGGCTAAATCTGGGAACTTATGGGTTTCGTTTAAAAAGTGATGAGGATTCGTTCCATGATGACGCATGAGGCCTTTTAGGGTCGCGCCATAAATTTTCCAATAATGTTTTCTTAAATGATCAGCACTGTCGTCATCTAAGTATAGTGACTCTTTGATGTATGCAGTCATTGCACCATTCATTTCTGGGAAGATATGGGCAGATGCATTATGCAATGTATCATCTAAATCAAAGATCCAAACGCGCACGTTGATTAATAGAATGGATGTGGTTACGTTTAGTTTGCTTTAATCAAAGTACCTACACCTTCATCAGTGAGCACTTCGAGTAGTAATGCATGCTCAACACGACCATCAATGATGTGCACGGCTTTCACCCCGCTCCTGGCAGCGTCTAATGCCGAGCCAATTTTCGGTAGCATGCCGCCTGAAAGGGTGCCATCGGCTACCATATTATCTATTTCTCTAGGCGTTAAACCTGTCAGCAAGGTGCCATCTTTATCTAGCACACCTGGTGTATTGGTGAGTAGAACGAGTTTTTCTGCACGTAAGATTTCAGCTACTTTACCCGCTACAACATCTGCATTAATGTTGAATGTGCTGCCATCTTCACCGATACCGATCGGTGCAACAACAGGAATGAAGTCACCGCTATCCAGAAAATTGATGATACTCGGGTCAATCTTACTAATTTTACCAACCTGGCCAACATCAATCATTTTTTGTTTGTCATTGATGTCTTCCATCATCAGTTTATCGGCGTGGATAAAGTTACCATCTTGACCAGTTAAACCTACCGCTTTGCCGCCATGACGATTGATTAAATGCACAATCTCTTTATTGACATGGCCAAGCACCATTTCAACGATGTCCATGGTTTCGTCATCCGTAACCCGCATGCCCTGAATGAACTCGCCTTTTTTGCCCACTCTATCAAGCATCTGGTTAATTTGTGGGCCACCGCCGTGTACGATAACTGGGTTCATGCCGACCAGTTTTAATAAAACGACATCGCTGGCAAATGATGCCTTTAGTGTCTCATCAGTCATAGCATTGCCGCCATATTTGATGACAATTGTCTTGTCAAAAAAGCGTTTAATATAGGGGAGCGCTTCTGAGAGGGTCTTGGCTTTTTTTGCGGCAGCTGATTCGCTTATCATGCGTTTGTATCCTAATAGTTGACTAGTAGATTGTATCGAAAAAAGAGGTGACTATGAAATCAAAAGCTAATTTTAGTACTCAATTACTCTAATTTTTTTACATAGACTTTGGATTTTCTTTGTAGGTTATACAGTTTTTGTTTGGATTGTGGCAAATCTTCAAGTGGTAGTAAATCAAAGCCACGTTCCAGAAACCAGTGCTCAGTGCGTGTTGTTAAGCAAAAAATTTTATCAAACCCCAATTGTTTAGCTTGCTGCTGACAATAGTTAAATAGCTTATCACCACGGCCGCCGCCTCTATATTGTGGATCAATCGCAAGACAGGCAAACTCTGCCATTTTTTCTGCTATATAGGGGTGTAGTGCCGCGCAGCCTATAACTCTGTTGTCGTGTTCCATTACATAAAAATGTTGAATATCCATCTCAATTTGTTCACGACCTCGTCTTACTAACACGCCATCATTTTCTAATGGCTCGATGAGCAATAAAATTCCACCTACATCGTCAATGGTTGCTTGTCGCATGGTTTCTAAAGAAAGCTCTGTTACCATAGTACCAACGCCGCCAATTGTGAAAAGTTCTTGTATGATGGCGCCGTCTAGATGTCTTGAGATGAGGTGTGTCCGGGGTACGCCATGTTCGCTGGCCTTCACAGCGGCACTTAAATAATATTCAATGTCCTCATTAAAGTGCACAGGACTGTCGTTTTGATCTATGTGCTGTAGCAGGTTTTTGGCTTTCTCTGCTGTCATTTCATGCAATAGTTCACCGCGTAGGTTTTTAACGCCCTGTGTATCCATTAAAAATATTAGTTTTTCCGCTTTCAATGCGATCGCTGCATTGACCGCAACATCTTCTAAACTTAGGTTGAATGTTTCCCCTGTTGGCGAGTAACCCATTGGTGAAAGTAATACGAGTTCGCCGTCATCTAGACGTTTTTGAATACCGACTTTATCAATTTTTCGCACTTCACCAGTGTGTTGTAAATCCACACCATCAATCACGCCTAATGGTTTGGCGGTGACAAAGTTACCGCTGGCAACACGAATATCAGCCCCAGCCATTGGAGAATTGGCGATACCCATTGATAGTAAAGCCTCAATCTCTACGCGAACAGCACCGTTTGCTTCCTTGACTATCTCCATTGCCGCATCATCAGTAATGCGTAAACCATTATGATAGGCTGGTGTCAACTGTTCTCTGATTAAGCGTTGTTCAATTTGCGGACGTGCACCGTGAACTAAAACCAACCTTACTTCTAAGCTGGCAAGTAAGTTTAAATCATGGGATAGTGCAATAAATTGTTGTTCACTGACCACTTCGCCACCAAATGCAATCACAAATGTGCTACCACCAAAGGCATGAATGTAAGGTGCAGCGGAACGAAACCAATGCACAAAGTCTTTGGATTGCTCAGTATTTAATGGAGATACCTGTGAAGTCATTGTGGTGGCTTCACTATCGCTTTCAGCAAAAAGGCTTGCTGGTGTTGTGTGAAGGGCGTAAGCAATCTTACGAATTTGGGCTTCGGATATGCCTAGCTCGCCACGTTCAATGCGCGATAAGTTGCCTGCGTCAGCATCAATTGCTTTAGCAAGTGACTCAAGCGTCATTTTTGCCGCTTGGCGTCTAGCGCGGATAACATTA
>JBFIGM010000087.1:0-9091 GCA_041602315.1 Methylophilaceae bacterium
CGCGGTCTTCGGGTTCACGCAGTAAAAGGTGACTTAGACGTTCTAGTAAACTTGGTTTTTCCGAGTCGGAAGCCATGCATTGGCGCCCTATGTAATAAGATAGAGATTAGGATACCTTAATTGAGTAGGAGTTGTCATCTTTGATTAATTGTTTTTTTGTCTATTTTCCTAAGGATTAGAAATTATTACCACCCGATTAAAAACTTGCTATTTCTTTTTAAAGTAGATTTATCAAGGTAGGCAAATACATAACTAGTTAACACGACTAAAACTGACGTGGCTAACCAGCTTATTAGATCGGGTGTGACAGAAAGTAGTGAATCAATGTGTAGTTTTAATAAGACTTCTAAAAAAAGCATATGTAAAAAGAAGATGGCAAAGCTTGATGCTGCAATTTCTTTAAGAAAGCGGATATCTGTTTTTTCATACTTTTGTAGAAATGATAAAAAGAAGAAAATCAAAAGTACTTTCTGAATTAGCATTATAGACACGCCGTTATAAGAGAACAGGTCTTCTTTTCGATAACTTCCTACATGGTTAAATAAGGCAATTTGTACCGCTACTAAAGCTAGTACTAAAACCCCCAAAATAGCAGATTTATTATTTAGATATTTGTTTACACTTTCCCTATGAATGGAGCAGTTAATGCCGAGCATGTAGATTGGTAAGTAGTAAATAAAGGCATGTAGTGTATTGCTATGTTCCAAGGGTCGATGTGTAAGTAATGAGCTTGCTATTAGCAACAACATGATGCTAATTCTTAATTTAGTAGTGAGTTTTATGTAAGAGATGAAAATTGGAGAGGCGATAAACATCAGCATAATAAATGGAATGTACCAAAACTGTATAAAAATTGAACCGTTAACGATATGAGCTTTGAGTAGTATTAGTAAGTTCCAGAAAGAATTTTGTTTGGCAATGTCAATTGCGATTCCATTTGTAACGTTTTCTATGCCTTTCGTTTCTTGGAGCAAGTAGAACCCCAAAAATGCGAGAGTGGTCAATATTAGATAAGGTATATAGACGCCCTTAATTTTTTTTATCATAAAGGCTTTGAATTCAAATTTCTTATAGAAAACATAATGAAAGAAGAAGCCAGAAATAAACACAAATAAAGCCGTGCTACCTCCTATTAGCGTGTATATAAAAGCAGTAGTGAAGCTATCATTGCTGTAAACGTTAAGTAAAACCTGCGCTGTATGTCCAAATACTACAAACAGTATTGCGATGGCTCTAAAGTAGTCAAATTGATTTAACTTCACAACAAGCTCCTTATTGTTTTCGTAGGGTGTGGATTTTATACGTTAGTATAACAATCGATTGTTAATCATATGTTACATAGGGGTTTTGATATCCTAATTTAATTAATGTGGTTGTCTCAATTGATTCCATTAATGCTGCTTGTGCATCTGTCTCATGATCATAGCCATGTAAGTGCAAAATCCCATGCACCGTTAAATGTGCAAAATGCGCTTCAATGCTTTTCTTTTGTGCATTAGCCTCTTCAATCACCACGGGTGCACAAATAATCACGTCACCAATCAAATGCGGCTCTTCAGTTAGCGGGAAAGTAAGCACATTGGTTGCATAATCCTTGCCTCGATAGGTATTGTTTAGTGCTCTCGCTTCTTTTGTGTCGACGATACGGATAGTTACCTCTGTATCCACGCGTAAAGCCGCTTTAACCCATTTTCTAAACTGGTTCCTGGATGGAAGTTGGTTCTCATCTGATGCGTACTGAACGGACAAGTTTAGATTTGGCATGGTGTGTAAAGTTTAATTGTTGGCTTGCTCTCCATTATATAGAATTAGGCGCTTTAAAAGCTCACAGTTCCGTTGAAATCTAGCAAGATCCAAGCCATATTTTATGACTGTGGCTAATTCGTTTTGAATATATAATAGCTATATGACACAAAATCAGACCTTTACACAATTTCTTGCCCAACATTTAACTGGTCAGCATAGTCTGCCGTTGCAGCAAATGCTTGCAGATATCGCGATGTCATGTAAAGAAATTGCGATTGCAATTGATAGTGGTGCGCTAGCTGGGAATATGGGTACGCTTAATGCTGAAAACATTCAAGGCGAAGTACAAAAAGCGCTGGATATGATCGCGAACGATGTATTTGTCGAAACAACCCAGCAAAGCGGCAATGTTGCAGGGATGGTGTCAGAAGAGATTGCTGAAATCATAGAGATTGACGAATCATATCAAACTAATGGCAAATACTTATTGTTATTTGATCCATTAGATGGCTCTTCAAACGTCAATGTCAATATTTCAGTAGGCACAATCTTTTCAATTCTTAACAGTCAATCGTCAAAACCTGGTATTAATGAGTTTTTACAAGCGGGTAGCCAACAAGTTTGTGCAGGTTATGCGCTATATGGCACTTCAACCATGTTAGTCATAACTGTCGGTAATGGTGTATATGGGTTTACTTTGGACGCCGAGTCGGGTGAGTTTTTCTTAACGCATCCGCAAATGACGATTGATGCTGATACAGAAGAGTTTGCAGTGAATATGTCGAATTATCGCTATTGGCAAGCGCCTGTTCAGCAATATATCGATGAGTGCTTGCAAGGCGTAGAAGGTGTGCGTAATAAGAATTTTAATATGCGCTGGGTTGCATCCATGGTGGCGGAAATTCACAGGATATTAGTTCGAGGTGGCGTTTTTATGTACCCGATTGATAGTAAAATTAAAAAAATGGGTGGTAAGTTACGCTTGCTATATGAAGCTAATCCAATGGCGATGATTGTTGAGCAAGCAGGTGGCGCAGCCAGTAATGGCAAACAACGTATCCTAGATATTAAGCCTACTAAAATCCATCAGCGCGTCCCTGTTATGATGGGTAGCCGCAATGAGATAGAGCGCTTAGAGACTTACCATAAGAAAATAAAAATTTAGTTTTTAATATCTTAGCTGTTGATTGCTGCTGCGATATTTTAAATTATTGGCCACTTTACAAATAGCAACAAACTCTTCTGCTATAAGTGATGCGCCACCGACCAATCCGCCGTCTATATCAGGCATGGCAAACATTCGCTCCGCATTGTGCGCTTTCAGGCTGCCACCATAAATAATTCTTACTTTTTTGGCTGCTTCAGGGTTGCGACGTGCAATTCGTTGTCTAATAAAAGCATGTATGGATTGTGCGTGAGCTGGGTCAGCCGTATTACCAGATCCAATTGCCCATGATGGTTCATAGGAGAACACCATGTCTAGTGCCACTGCTTTGTCAAAATGAGCATCATCCAATGTTGCCATGACGGCGTCCATTTGGCTAGCAACAACTACTTCTGACATGCCGGCGTCATGCTCTTGTTTGTTGTCACCTACGCAAAAAATAGGTGTCAAGTTTGCTTTAATGGCAGCATCAAAGCGCGCAGCAGCAGTGAGATTGGTCTCATGAAAAATATGTCTTCGCTCTGAATGGCCCAGCAAAACATAGGTGCAGCCTAAATCTTTCAACATGTGCGGTGCTATAGCGCCTGTGAATGCGCCAGACTCGTATTGCAAAGCATTCTGACCGCCCCACTTAATATTGGTGTTTTGGAGCAACTCTCTAGCTTGGAATAAATAAGGGCTGGGCACACAGACGGCATAGTCTGCTTCATTTAAATCAGCTAATCCCTTAATCAAACCTTCTAACAGTTTTTGATTACTTTGCATGTCGCCATGCATTTTCCAGTTACCAACGACTAAGTTGCGTCTAGTTATCTTATCAGTAGTCATGTATCACTTAATAATAGGATTTAATGTGCCAGATTTATATTGTTCTGCCATGGCTTCACATGTTATGGGCTTGATCTTTGAGGCTTGACCAGCTGAACCAAATGTCATAAATCGTGATTTGCACAATTCGCTCATTGCTATTGTACTGGCTCTTAGATACTTTCTTGGATCAAATTCCTTGGGATGCTTATTAAAGTATTCTCGGATAGCACCAGTAGTGGCCATACGTAAATCAGTATCAATATTCACTTTACGCACGCCATGTTTAATTCCTTCTACAATTTCCTCAACAGGGACGCCATAGGTTACACCCATGTCGCCACCATTTTCATTGATGATTTGTAGCCACTCTTGCGGTACAGAAGATGAGCCATGCATCACTAAATGTGTATTTGGTATACGCGCGTGAATCTCTTTAATACGTTGAATTGCTAATGTTTTTCCTGTTGGAGGGCGAGTGAACTTATAAGCGCCGTGAGAAGTGCCTATAGCAATGGCTAACGCATCAACACCTGTCTTTTTAACAAAGTCAGCGGCTTCCTCTGGGTCAGTCAACAATTGCGATTCATCTAATATGCCTTCTGCACCTGACCCATCTTCATCGCCTGCTTTTCCAGTTTCAAGAGAGCCTAATACGCCTAATTCCCCTTCGACAGAAACACCAATTGCATGCGCTAAATCAACTACCTTTTTAGTGGTTTCTACATTGTATTCATAGCTTGATGGTGTTTTGGCATCTTCCATCAAAGACCCGTCCATCATCACGCTCGAGAATCCTGAGCGCATTGCCTGTATACATACTGCAGGAGAGTGACCATGGTCTTGATGCATGACGACTGGAATATTGGGGTGTGTTTCAATCGCAGCTAATACTAGGTGCCTTAAATAGGGTTCTCCTGCATATTTTCTAGCACCAGCTGAGGCTTGTAATATTACGGGGCTGTTTACTTCTTCAGCCGCTTGCATAATCGCATGAACTTGCTCCATATTATTAACGTTGAATGCAGCAATTCCATAGCTGTTATCAGCTGCATGGTCTAATAGTTGGCGTAAAGAAACGAGTGCCATCGTATTCCTTGTAAAATAATTTTCGAATTAAAGATTGCTGTCACAATATACCAAGCATATTGCATACCTATTAACCATTTAACAGCAAACTCGCATATATTACTAGTGTAAGACATATATCTTATATAAGATACAATAATTTACATTGGCCTTATAATACTACATAAATTCAATAAGTTAAAGTTTACTTAATAAAAAGCTGATAGTAAAAAAATGGATACCTTGTAATTCTTGGAAAATTGTAATTATTACGTTAATAATATAATTGACATCTATTATTAATTTAAATTGCACTATTTTTAAACATGTAAGATTATGTGGAAAACACTTGCTCACCAGCTTGATTTTGCTATGGTTGAAGTAATTTGTATAGTTAAGTAATTATTAAAAAATAAATTACACTACTAATAATGATTGATATAGATTTCAGTTTTAGAGGGCAATGCTGGCTGTGGCAAAGTGAATCTGCTGCATGGCACTTTATCCATTTGCCAATAGACAAATCAGAAGAAATAAAGTTTTTTAGTGAAAATCTTACTGTAAAAAAACGCGGTTGGGGTGCTGTTCGGGTTCAAGTGATGATTGGAAAAACCATTTGGGGCACTTCCATATTTCCACACAAGGATTCAAACACCTATATTTTGCCAATAAAGGCAGATGTCAGAAAGGCGGAAGGTATTACTGCTGGTGATGAAATAGAAGTGCGTGTAAAAATTGACATTTAATAACAAAAGAGGTGCATTAGTATGCACCTCTATGTACCAGAAAGCCTAACTAATTACGCTGCTTTTTTCTCTAGTAATTTTTTTTCTTTCAATTCAATTTCAATTTTCTTTGGTTTTAAAGCTTCTGGTACTTCACGCTCTAAGTGAATTTCCAGTAAACCATTCTCTAAATTAGCACTGTTCACTTTCACATGGTCTGCTAGCTGAAATTTATGTTCAAAATCCCTAGCTGCGATACCACGATGCAAATAGGTGACTTCTTCATCTTTTTTCTGCTTTTTACCGGTCACAATTAAAGACTGTTGTTCAGATTGAATCTCTAACTCATCTTGTGAAAAACCAGCAACAGCCATGACAATTCGATATTGATCTTCGCTTATCAACTCAATATTGTATGGTGGATAGTTAATTTCACTTTCAGAACGTTGTGCGTCATCTAACAGTCTTGCTAGACGGTCAAAACCAATAGCTGAACGATATAGTGGACTAAAATCAAAAGCTCTCATTTTTTATCCTTTCATATAATAAGCAATAAAAATTTGGCAGACCTCAATCGAGCACCTGCTTAACGCCTATATATGAATTAATAAAAAATTTTTCAAGAGACCTAAGATATTTTTTTTAAAAATAATCGAGTTGATTGGAAATGCCGAGCGGTTAGTTTTTGCTACTTTCATAGCGTTCATAGGCATTGATAATTTTTTGAACAAGCGGGTGACGAACGACATCTGCAGCCAGAAACTGCGTCATTGCGATGCCTTTTACATCCTTAAGAATTTTTTGCGCCTCAACTAAGCCACTTTTTTGACCACGTTGTAAATCAATTTGCGTAATGTCGCCTGTAATAACTGCCTTTGTACCAAAGCCAATACGGGTCAAAAACATTTTCATTTGTTCTGGTGTGGTATTTTGTGCTTCATCAAGAATGATAAAACTTTGGTTGAGTGTACGACCGCGCATATATGCTAGTGGAGCAACTTCAATTGCATTGCGCTCAAACATTTTATTCACTGTATCATAGCCAGCCAGGTCGTACAGAGCGTCGTACAAGGGGCGAAGATAAGGGTCAACTTTTTGGTTTAAATCCCCTGGTAAGAAACCCAGCCTTTCGCCGGCTTCCACTGCAGGTCTGACTAATACAATTCTCTTTACTCTGTCACGCGTCATTGCGTCAACAGCACTTGCGACGGCTAAGTAGGTTTTACCTGTGCCTGCTGGACCAATACCAAATGTAATATCGAAATCTTGAATTTGTTTAAGATACTCTACTTGGCGCGGCGTGCGTCCATGTAAATCTCCTCGTCTAGTCATTAAGGTTGGCATGGCTGCAGTAGTGTCAACCTCATCTGGGTCTAGCTTCTCAACCTCAACTAATCCCAATTGAATATCTTCTAAATCAATGGCTTGTTTTTTTGCGCGAATGTAGAAATTCTCAATCAGTTGCGCAGCCATTCGCATATTTTCTTTTTTACCAGTAATAGCGAAAGTAGCACCTCGACGGTTAATATTTACATCAAGCGCAGTCTCAATTTGTTTGATGTTTTCATCTATAGGGCCGCATAAATTGGCTAGACGGGCATTGTCTTCTGGTGTTAATGTGATTTCCATATTTTAGATTATTTCACCTATCAGCCTTTTTGGATTATTAACATTCGTTATTCTTACATTCACAAATTGGCCAATTAAGCTCTCATCTTTTGGAATCGTCACGATACGATTATTGTCAGCCTTGCCTACAAGCATATCACTTTCTTTTTTAGAGATACCTTCAATCAAAATACGTTGTGTGGTACCTAACATGGCACGACTGATGGCGTCCCCCTGTTTGTTATTAATCGCTTGTAGCTTGTTTAACCGATCCAGTTTAACTCGATGGGGCGTATTGTCTTCAATAAATGATGCAGGCGTGCCTGGACGTGGGCTGTATAAAAAACTGAAGCTGTAATCAAATCCAATCTCTGTCATTAACTTCACAGTAGCGTCAAAATCTTTTTCAGTTTCACCAGGAAATCCAATAATAAAGTCAGATGTGATGGTCAAGTTTGGACAGGCAGATTTTAATTTTCGAATTGTACTTTTGTATTGTAAAACAGTATGGTTGCGCTTCATTGCCATGAGTATACGGTCGCTACCTGCTTGCACTGGCAAATGAAGCTGCACTGCCAATTTAGGTATATTGGCAAAGCAATTAATAAGCCGATCACTCATTTCATTTGGATGGCTGGTAGTAAAGCGTATCCGTTCAATTTCTGGGATTTCCGCAATTGTTTCAATCAGCATAGCCAAGTCTGCTTCAACATCCTCGTAGTCAGCGCGATAAGCATTCACATTTTGACCCAGCAAAGTGATTTCTTTCACGCCTTGCGCTACAAGCTGCACCGCCTCAGTAAGAATGTCTTCAAAAGGACGTGAAACCTCTTCGCCGCGTGTGTATGGGACAACACAGAAACTACAGTATTTGCTGCATCCTTCCATAATGCTGAGAAATGCGCTTGCACCTTCAACCTTAGGCGGAGGTAAGTGATCAAACTTTTCAATTTCTGGGAAGGTAATGTCAATTTGAGGTTTGCCAGATACCAGTTTGTTCTTAATTAAATCTGGTAAGCGGTGTAACGTTTGCGGTCCGAAAACGACATCGACATGCGGAGAGCGTTTGATAATGTTTTCACCTTCTTGTGATGCTACACATCCACCAACGCCAATCACTAAATTAGGATTTTTTTCTTTCAGCGGCAAATAACTGCCAAGGTGACTAAATACCTTGTCTTCTGCTTTCTCTCTAATGGAACAAGTGTTAAGCAAAATAACATCTGCCTCTTCAGGACTATTCGTTTCAACCATGCTATCGCTTGCCGAGAGCAAGTCTTTCATACGAGACGCGTCGTATACATTCATCTGGCAACCAAATGACTTAACAAATATTTTTTTAGAGTGGTCGTTTTTCACTAAATTGAAGAATTCAAAATTAATTTTACTTGCATAACCCGCAATTTTAACGCAATTGCTTAATGCAATGGAAATTAAACAGTTTTTAGGAAGAGCATTATTTTTGCCAGAAAAAATACAAAATTTTGGCTTTAAGTTGAAGGTGGGTGGGATTCAAAACGACATAAGTTTTTATCCTCTGAATATAGTTGATATATTTAACTAACTATACAGTTTAAAGTATCATCATGCCTACATGATATTAGATAGGAACTTTAAGAGCGTCATTTATGCAAGCACTTCCGATATTTTTTAACATTAGTAACCGTTTATGTATTGTGGTTGGCGGTGGCGATATTGCTACTCGCAAAACGAATATGCTATTGAAAGCAAATGGTCAAATTAGAGTTGTTTCACCATCAGTTTGCCCTGAGCTGCAAGCAATGATAAAGGAAAAAAAGATTCAACACTTAGAAGCAGAGTTTGAGCCTACACAATTAGAAGGCGCGTGTTTAGTGATTGCAGCTACAGATGATGAAGCAGTTAATGAGGCTGTTTCTCTGGCAGCAAAGGCGCAGCATATACCTGTTAATGTGGTAGATGCGCCCGCATTGTGCACGTTCACAATGGGTTC
>JBFIGM010000088.1:0-9042 GCA_041602315.1 Methylophilaceae bacterium
CCATTTAAAGACTGTATAGCAGCACTTTCTAATGCTTCTTGCTCTGTCATGCTAGGTAAAATACCAGCAAAGCGTGCTGCCAACATACTTTTACCCGTGCCTGGTGGCCCACTCATCAATATGCTATGCCCACCAGCGGCCGCGATGGTTAATGCACGTTTCGCATGATTTTGACCTTTCACTTCATTAAAATCTGGATAGTCTAAAACCTGCTCAGCAGTATCAGTGTTGTAAGGCAAAATGGGTGTATGCCCTGTTAAGTGTGCACAAACTTCCAACAAAGAATTAGCAGGATAGATCACCGCATCATTCACCAAACTCGCTTCTTCTGCACTTTGTTTGGGCATAATAAATGCACGGGCCTTTTGATTACTGTGATGCAGCATATGATATGTCATGGCTAGTGCGCCACGGATTGGCCTCAATTCTCCTGTTAAGGCCAATTCACCTGCAATTTCATAATGATCTAGCTTATCTTTAGGAATTTGCCCACTAGCTGCCAATATACCTAGTGCGATAGGCAGATCATATCGTCCACTTTCTTTGGGCAAGTCGGCTGGGGCAAGATT
The DNA here is from genome assembly GCA_041602315.1 of Methylophilaceae bacterium. Classification (GTDB taxonomy): domain Bacteria; phylum Pseudomonadota; class Gammaproteobacteria; order Burkholderiales; family Methylophilaceae. The sequence goes on from JBFIGM010000088.1 coordinate 570, forward strand.
GACAGTAATGCGTTTTGCTGGAAATTCGAATTGCGAGGTTTGTATCGCCGCACGGACACGGTCTTTACTCTCTTTGACTTCAGCTTCTGGCAGCCCCACAATAGTAAAAGCAGGTAATCCATTCGCCAAATGTACTTCTACGACTACCTCAGGGGCGTCCATGCCACTCAAGGCACGACTGTATAATACGGCTAGATTCATTATTATTCATTGTTATTTGTCTTTTAACAATGATTCTAACTCAGCTAACCTTTCTTCGCATACTGTTAATTGTTCACGCGTGTTTCGTAGCACCTCTGCCTGCACATCAAACTCTTCGCGCGAAACAAGCTCCATTTTGGTGAACACGCCCTGAAGTAGTGCATGAATATTTTTTTCTGCATCACCAAGCGGCGAGTCTTCCATTATCTGTTTGATTTTACTAGACAAATCTTTTAGTAATTGAGAGTTCAACATATCGCTTCCTCGTTTAATTAGGTGCATTTTACCAGTTCTTCCTTTAATTATTAAATGAATTATTTTCTATTAATTTTTATATATCATTGTTTTTTATAGTTTTTTTTGTTGGCATAGCAATTGCTTACAAGCCAAGAGTATTTTTTTAAATACCGTTGCAATAAATTTATAAATTAGATTAAGGGGAATACGATGCGTAAAACGCTTTTATCGGCTGCCGTATTAGGCGCACTCACTCTACCTGCTGTTTCATTTGCAGAAGAGGCACCAGCTTCAGACTGGTCTTTTAGTTCAAACGTTGCTTTCACATCAGACTACTATGTACGTGGTCTATCACAAAACTTTCATAAACCAGCATTGCAAGGTGGTTTTGATGTAGAGCATAGTAGTGGTTTCTATGCAGGTATCTGGGCATCTAATGTATCTCCTAATACATTTCCTGATGCATCCTTAGAGATTGACTACTATGGTGGTTATGGAGGTGAATTTGGTGATACAGGTATCGGTTACTCTGTTGGCTTAATCGCTTACACTTATCCAGGCGGTAGCTGGGGTGACTGTATTGGTTGTACAAAAAATGATGGTGTAACTCCAGCATCAGATGAAGACTGGACTACATACGAAGCTAACTTTGGCCTGTCATACAGCTACTTCAGTGCACAAGTTTCAACAACTTTAGGTAATTGGTTTGGTTTAGACACTAATACTGGTTATGAAGATGATTCAGAATTTACAACATACGTTGAGTTAAATGCTGAGTATCCATTCGGCAATGGTTGGAGCTTGATTGGTCACGTTGGCCACTTAAATGTTACAACTGAAATTGATGTAAATACAACTGGATACATTGCTCCTTACAACGGCGAAAGAAATCCAGATTACACAGATTACAAAATAGCCATTGCTAAATCATTCTCTCTAGCTGGCTCTGAAGGCTGGGCAGCTGAATTAGCTTATGTAGGTGCTAATGACACAGGTTACTGGAATGAAAAAGGCTGGGGCGGCTCAAGCTTTAATGGTCGCTCTCAAACAGCTGACTTATCAGATGATCGCTTCACATTTACTGTAAGCCGTTCATTCTAAGTTTATCAAATGATGATCGGTAAGGTGACAAACACACTTACCGATCATATTTTCAACATTTCCTCCAGGGGGTAAAAATGAAATTTATATCCGCAATAATTAAGCCATTCAAGCTTGATGAAGTGCGTGAATCTTTGTCAGCCATTGGCGTGCAAGGTATCACAGTCACAGAAGTAAAAGGGTTTGGTCGCCAAAAAGGTCATACAGAGCTTTATCGCGGTGCAGAGTATGTGGTTGATTTTCTGCCTAAAGTGAAGATTGAAATTGCTATTACAGATGAAATTTTGGATCAAGTTGTTGATGCGATTGAAAAAGCGGCATCAACTGGCAAAATTGGTGATGGCAAGATCTTTGTCTATAACTTAGAGCAAGTTTACCGTATCCGTACTGGTGAAACTGGCGCTGAAGCACTATAAGGGGTAATCAAATGAAAAAATTATTATCAATATTATCACTTGTTGCCTTTATGGGTGCAGGTGCAATTGGAACAAGCAGTATTAGCTATGCAGAAGACATGGCAGAGACTGCAGAAGAAATGACTGAAGCAGTCGATACAGCTATGGAAGCCGCAGCGGAAGAAGTAGAAGCAGTGGCAGAAGAAGTAGAAGCGGCCGCAGAGGAAGCAGCACCAGCAGAGGCTGTTGCAGAAGAAACTGCGCCTGAAGTTGCCCCTACGGTAGACAAAGGTGATACGACATGGATGATGGTTGCAACCGTACTAGTTGTCTTAATGGTGCCTGGTTTGGCATTGTTCTATGGCGGCTTGGTTCGTGCCAAAAACATGTTATCAGTGTTAATGCAAGTATTAGTTGTATTCTCATTGATCTCAGTTTTGTGGGCAGTTTACGGCTATAGTCTTGCGTTTGGTAGCGGTGAAGGCTTAATCATAGGCGACCTTGGTAAGTTGTTCTTAAAAGGGGTCACAATGGATTCACTTGCAGATACCTTTACAGATAATGTGAAGATACCTGAAATGATTTTCATTGCCTTCCAATGTACTTTTGCCGGTCTTACAACTGCATTGATAGTGGGTTCATTCGCTGAGCGTATTAAATTTAGTGCTGTATTGTTGTTCTCAGCTATCTGGTTCACTTTAAGCTACATTCCTATTGCTCATATGGTATGGGGTGTTGGTGGTTACATTCTTGACGCAGGTGCTTTAGACTTTGCTGGTGGTACAGTTGTGCATATCAACGCTGCTGTGGCAGGTTTAGTGGGTGCTTACATGTTAGGTAAACGTATTGGTTACGGTAAAGAAGCATTAACACCGCATAACCTTCCATTAACAATGCTTGGTGCTGCCCTACTATGGGTAGGTTGGTTTGGCTTTAACGCTGGTTCTAACCTTGAAGCAACTGGCGGTGCTGGTCTAGCTTTAATCAACACATTATTTGCTACATCAGCGGCGATATTAGCTTGGACACTTGGCGAAGCATTATTTAGAGGTAAAGCGTCTATGCTTGGTGCAGCATCTGGTGCTGTTGCTGGTTTAGTTGCCATTACACCAGCTTGTGGTTCAGTTGGTCCTATGGGTGCGATCATCATCGGTTTAGTTGGTGGTTTCTTATGCTTATGGGGTGTAACTGGCTTGAAGAAAATACTTGGTGCTGATGATACATTAGACGTGTTTGGTGTTCATGGTATCGGCGGTATTGCAGGTGCTTTACTAACAGGTGTATTTACTGCACCTGGCTTAGGTGGCATCGGTGGTGACGATTTCAGTATCGCTTCACAAGTGATGATTCAAGCTGAAGGCGTTATAATCACAATCGTATGGTCAGCTGTTGCAGCATTCATTGCTTTCAAAATTGCTGACATCGTGTTTGGTTTACGTGTATCAGAAGAAGTAGAGCGTGAAGGTTTAGATACGACTTCACATGGTGAACGTGCTTACACTTTGTAATATAAGTGCTTAGCTAGTCACAAAAAAGGCGGGTATCAACCCGCCTTTTTTATTTTCTACATTACTTAAGGATTATCCGACGCATGCCCATGCGACTACTTTCCCAACCTAAATGATTGTAATATCCAACAGCAGCTGTATTATCCAAGTCCACTAAGAGTTGAGCACGCGTCGCCCCTTTAGCTTTCGCCCAAGCTATTACTGCGTTTAATAAGGCACGACCAATACCATTGGCTCGATAATCTTGCTCTACAATCATGTCTTCTATCCAAGCGGAGCCACTTCCTTGTGCCGATGAGATAACTAATTGCGCACTGACCATACCAATGACTTGACCCTGTTTATTTTTGGCGACTTTGACAATGGCATTGTTTGGATTTTGAATGATGCGCTTTAACCCAACGGCCTGTTTTGCTTCATCTGGCGTGAAGTCTTGCTCTATTGTAAACAAGTCATTGAGCAAATTAACCAAATCAGGAATATCACCTGCCTGTGCATCAGTAATTGTAAAGTCTGTTTTATGGCTCATTCTGATTGTTTTGATCATAATGAATGACGCATAGATATTTAATTGGCATCGTTAGCATACGTTCTGGCTTATGCGGAATTTCTCCTCTAAACGTGAGAGAATCGCCAGGTTCAAGAACATATAATTCAGAACCTACTTTATATTCAAGCTTACCTTCTAACATATGCAAGAATTCAGTCCCAGAGTGTTCAAAAGGGTTAAATTCTTCATGTGAATCTTCCAATGAAATTAAGAAAGGCTCAAAAGATTTATTAGGCCCTTGGTCATAAGCAAGCAAATGGTAAGTATGCCCATTCCGGGTACCACGACGTACAACCTCCATTCCCTCACCACTTTTTACTAACTGTGCACCACCAGCAGGCTTTTCGTAATCGCTAAATAAGTGCGATAAGGTAACACCTAAGGCTTTAGCGATTTGGGCTAATGTTTCTAAGCTTGCAGCCGTTTGCGCATTTTCAATTTTACTCAACATGCCGCGACTAATCCCTGCGCGGTCGGCTACTTCTGCGATAGTCAGACTATGGCGGCTACGCAGCTGTTTAATTGTAGAGCCTAAATAAACCCCTAAAGGCAAGCTATTGTCTATCTGTTGATTTTCCATTGCGCAATTGTTTCATATTATGAATAAAAGTTAAATATATGTATTGACTAATTTGCTTAAAATGTTCACAATATGAATTAATTATTCATATTAATAAACATATGCCGCTACGCTTACTTAAATATGCATTCAGCAAAAACCATCCTGATACTGCATTTTTCACACAGCCTGAAAAGCTAAAGAAAAGCTACGATGTTGTGATTATCGGTGGCGGTGGACACGGTCTGGCAGCGGCTTACTATTTAGCTAGAGACCATGGCATTACGAACATAGCTGTATTGGAGCGTGGCTATTTAGGTGGTGGTAATACCGGTAGAAATACCACTATTGTTCGTTCAAATTACCTTACACCCGAGGGGGTCAAATTTTATGATACGAGCGTGAAGCTATTTCAAGATTTAAGCGAAGACTTAGACATTAACCTGTTTTACTCTACGCGTGGGCACTTCACACTTGCGCATACTGAATCAGCAATGCGAACCATGCGTTGGCGCGCTGAAGTGAATAAACATGCAGGAGTAGAAAGCAGTGTGGTTGGTCCAGAGGAGATTCTAAAAGCTTGTCCACAATTAGATATTAGCTGTAACGATCACGCCCCGATTCTGGGTGCTTTGTATCATGCTCCTGGATCAATTGCTCGACATGATGCAGTGGCTTGGGGCTATGCACGAGGTGCTTACCAACGTGGTGTTGATATCTTTCAAAGCACAGAGGTGTTAGATATTAAAACCGAGCATGGCAAAGTTGTTGGCGTTAATACCAATAAAGGCTATATAGCTACCAACCATGTGCTTTCAGCAGTTGCTGGATTTACACCTCGCATTACACAAATGGTGGATATTAAAACACCCATCATCATTCAACCATTACAAGCCTGCGTTACTGAGCCAATGAAACCATGGCTTAATAGCATATTGGTCTCAGGTAGTTTGCATGTCTATGTGAGCCAGTCATCGCGTGGTGAACTCGTCATGGGAGCATCGTTGGATCCTTATGAGCTACATTCAACGCGATCCACTTTAGATTTTGTAGAAGGGTTAAGTGCCAATATTTTAGATATGTTCCCGTTCTTATCGAATGTAAAAGTAGTGCGGCAATGGGCAGGTATGGCAGATATGACACCAGACTTTGCACCAATTATGGGTAAAACACCTGTTGAAGGTTTTTATTTAGATGCTGGCTGGGGCACTTGGGGATTTAAGGCAACCCCAGTGAGTGGTAAGACGATGGCAGAGACCATTGCAAATAATCAAGCGCCAGAACTTATTCATAGCTATCGATTATCACGATTTAGCGATTACGAACTGACTGGCGAAAAAGGAGCGGCTTCGGTCGGACACTAAAATGAAGCTACTCAAATGCCCAGTAAATGGAAGTCGCCCTATCTCTGAATTTGTATTTGGCGGTGAGTTTCGTGTAATGCCAAATCCTGACATTGCAACAGATGCAGAATGGGCTGACTATATTTTTAATCGTCAGAATGCACCTGGCATCAAAAAAGAATGGTGGTTCCATAGCCCAAGTGGCACATGGTTTATCGCTGAACGCAATACAGTGACTGATGAGGTAATCAACACCTACTTGCTGAATCAAACCAGTATGGAGTTTAGCCATGAGTAAGCGCTTACCTCAGCAAAATAGTGAATGGATTGATAGAGAAAAACCAATCACTTTCAGCTTTGAAGGCAAAGCGTATACTGGCTTTGAGGGTGACACGATTACCAGTGCTTTGTGGGCAAATGGTGAACATGTATTAGGCCGAAGCTTTAAATATCACAGGCCGCGCGGTGTTCTAAGTTTTGCTAATCACGATGTCAACATCATGATGACAGATGGTTATGATACAAATATCCGTGCCGATGTAGCGCCTCTCAAAGCAGGCATGCAACTAACCGTAGTGAATACAAGTGGTGGCGTAAAGCATGATAAGAAACGTTTGCTCGATAAAATCTCAGCCATTTTGCCTGTCGGCTTTTATTACAAAGCGTTCTTCAAACCTAAGCAATTGTTTCCCTTTTGGGAAAACATTATCCGAAAATCAGCTGGTTTAGGTGCCGTTAATTTTGACTATCAGCATGCAATCAAAACCAAAACTAATCAATTTACAGATGTACTTGTGATTGGTGCTGGCCTCTCAGGGATGACTGCTGCTATTCATGCGGCACAAGCTGGCGTTAGTGTTGTTTTGGTTGATGAGCAAGCAAAACTTGGCGGCAGTTTACATGATGATTTAGCAGCAGATGATGCAGTAAGAACAAAGTTAGAAAACTTAAAGCAATTAATAACAAAATATCAGAATATCAACTGCATAACGCACGCTTATGTTGCTGGATATTATGCCGATCACTATCTACCAATTGTGACGCAAAACGGCATAATTAGGATGCGTGCAAAAACAGTTGTCGTAGCAACGGGTGCATTTGAACAACCTCCAGTTTTTAGAAATAATGACTTACCTGGCATTATGCTCAGCACCGCAGCGCAACGTTTAGTCAATCGCTATCGAGTAGCTCCATTTAATCAGGGCGTGGTATTTACCGCGAATGATCAAGGTTATCGCGCTGCATTGGATATGCTAAACGCAGGGATAAAAATCGTTGCCCTTATCGATTTGCGTAAATCAGCTGATGAGTTGCTTGCTAAACAGGTGATTACAAAAGGCGTTCAGATTTATCAAGAGCATTGTGTTTATGAAGCAGAGCCGACAGCCAATACTCACGGCGTCAAATCAGTCTATGTCTGTCCTTACATACAAGAATCAGCACAAGCAGATATCGCTCATCTCATTAAAATTGAATGTGATGGTGTCGTTATGAGTGCGGGCTGGTCTCCTGCGGCAGCTTTGCTCTATCAAGCTGGCACCAAGATGGACTACAACAACAGTCTGCAACAATTTGTACCAAAACAACTGCCAGATGGATTATTTGCAGCAGGTAAAGTTAATGGTGTATTTGAGCTGGCACAGCGTGAACTTGATGGGGAAAGAGCTGCTAATGAAGTATTAAAGCACTTGAATTTACCCTATAAACCGGTATCTACAAGCTTGAGTCATAACGGTATGTCAAGCCATCCATATCCTATGGTGTCTCATCCAAAAAACAAAAATTTTATTGATTTTGATGAGGATATTCAACTTAAAGACTTTATGAATGCCGCACAAGAAGGCTTTGACAATATCGAGCTAATGAAGCGATTCACGACTTTTGGCATGGGGCCTAGTCAAGGCAAGCATGCCAACATGAATGCGATTCGCGTATTGTCGCGCATTCGTCAGCTGCCGATAGAAAAAGTTGGCAGTACCACCGCTAGACCTTTCTATCATCCTACGCCTCTCGGTCATTTAGCTGGGTATCACTTTACGCCCTATCGACATACTGCTTTGCATCAGTGGCATCAAGACGCTGATGCTGAATTTTCAGAGGTCGGGGGATGGAAGCGACCCGCTTATTACAAAAAAAAGGGGCTGACAAAACAACAAGCGATTGATGAGGAAGTGCTAGCTGTACGTCAACATGCAGGACTGATAGATGTCAGCACCCTAGGTAAAATAGAAGTGTACGGCAAACATGCTGCTGCGTTTTTAGAAAGCATGTATACCGGTGCGTTTGCATCACAACCAATAGGGTCTACTCGTTATGGCTTGTTAATAGATGAGACTGGTGTTGTATTAGATGATGGTGTAATCGCAAAAATCACAGAACAGCATTTTTATGTCACAACCAGTACAAGCAATCTCGCGCTGGTCTATCGAGAGATGCAACGCAATCTTCAAATCTGGCAGTTAGAGGTAACATTAGTGAATGTCACCAGTAGCTTTGCTGCCTTTAATTTGGCGGGCAAAAATGCAGTTGCCATCTTAAGCAAACTGCTTAAAAACGACACACATACGCAATCGTTACAA
>JBFIGM010000089.1:0-8879 GCA_041602315.1 Methylophilaceae bacterium
AGCCTGAAAGGTATTAAGTATAAGTATGGCGGCTCATCGCCAGCAACTGGCTTTGACTGTAGCGGCTTTGTAAACTACGTCTACAATAAAGCAGCAAACCTTAACTTACCAAGAACAGCAAAAGGGATTAGCCGCTATGGAGAAAGTGTTAATAAAGATGATCTATCCCCTGGTGACCTCGTCTTTTTTAATACCGCGAGACGTGCTTTTTCTCATGTCGGCATCTACATAGGCGATGGTAATTTTATCCACGCACCCAGCAGAGGCGGTTCAGTAAGAATAGAAAGCATGCAAACCAGTTATTGGGAAACGCGCTTCAACGGAGCCAAACGGCTTGACAACATAGCAGCGAACTAGGCTACAGACAGCAAGCTAGGCTTTGCGATCACTATGCCCAAGAGGTCGGTCAGGATCTATTTGATCACGTATCAGCTGTTTCAGCTCTTTAGATTCAGGAAAACGTTCCGCCTGTTGTCTTGAAAACAACAACACATCATTTAGATGTACTTCAAAAATACCACCCGTACCAGGAATCAAACTGACGCTCTTCAAATCCTCTTCAAACGTAGTTAGCAGTTCTTGAGCAAGCCAAGCGGCACGTAACATCCACCGACACTGTGTACAGTAAGTAATGCTTACATTATGTACATTTTTCACGAATTACCCCAATTATTCATTTTTTACACATCGAAGTGATATATTGCATTGAAAAATCATAAAATGAACCTATTATATAGTTAGGTGTTCATATACACTTACGATTGGAATTTTAATAAATAGTATAAAGGTAATACATGCGCGCTACGTTTAAAAAATTAGGCTTAATCAGCTCTGGCATTTTAATTGGGGTGTTGATTAGTCTCAACCTATCCGCACTAGCAGCCAAGCTTGGCGTATCTGAGCTACCTGTTGATGATTTACGCGTCTTTGCTGAAGTGTTTGGCAAAGTCAAAAGCGACTATGTAGAACCAGTCGAAGACAAAAAGCTGATTAATGAAGCATTATCTGGCATGCTCCAAGGACTAGACCCGCATTCAGCTTATATGGACAAAGATGCCTATAAAGACTTGCAAGCAGGCACACAAGGTGAATTTGGCGGTCTTGGTATCGAAGTCACGATGGAAGATGGTCTGGTGAAAGTAGTATCTCCTATTGAAGACAGCCCAGCTTATAAAGTAGGTTTAAAACCTGGTGATTTAGTCATGAAACTTGACGATGAACAAGTTCGTGGCATGACATTAAACGATGCCGTTAAGATCATGCGTGGTAAACCTGGTACAGACATCACTTTAACAATATTGCGTAAAAATGTAGACCAGCCACTCACATTTAAAATCACACGTGACATCATCAAATCACAAAGTGTAAAAAACAAATACATAGAAAAAGACTACGGTTATGTCCGTATCACACAGTTTCAAGAGCACACTGGAGAAGACTTGGCAAAAGCACTGATCTCCTTGCAAAAAGAAAACAAAGGTCCATTCAAAGGCTTGGTGTTAGATCTGCGTAACAATCCTGGTGGACTTTTAGATGCCGCTGTTGGCGTTTCTGCTGCTTTCTTACCAAAAGATAAATTAGTGGTCTACACCGAAGGGCGTGTAGAGGACTCAAAAATGAAACTAACTTCTAACCCAAGAGACTACGCAAGACGAGGTAAACCAGACTATTTGAGAAACGTACCAGAAGACTTCAAAAACACACCGATGGTCGTGTTACTCAATGCTGGCTCTGCATCTGCTTCAGAGATTGTCGCTGGGGCATTACAAGATCACAAACGTGCAACTATTCTGGGAGTAACAAGCTTTGGTAAGGGTTCTGTACAAACGATATTACCTATGAATAATGGTAGTGCAATTAAATTGACAACAGCACGCTACTTCACGCCTAACGGTCGCTCAATACAAGCTAAAGGTATTGTTCCAGATATCAAAGTAGGCGATGGTTCTGACGATTCACATCAAGTGCATGAAGCAGATCTTAAAGGGCACTTATCCAACCCAACAAAAGCGGATAAAGCTGATCATGTTCTTGAGAAACAAGACACACTCAAAGATGCTGCTATAGAAAAAATGCAAGAAAAGAAATTTGCAGAACAAAAAGGTCCAATTGAACCAGCATCAAAAGATGATGTACAGTTTGTTCAGGCAATGAATGTTTTAAAGGGCTTACCTGTTGTTGCTGACCCTGAAGATAAAGTAGAGGCGGCAAAACAACCTTAACGCTCACTTAATAACCAAGCCCCGCTAACTATGAATTAGTGGGGTTTTTTGTTACAAAAAAATACATAAAACCAGTTGCTTTAATGGCATTTTAAATTAAACTATTTCCATGATTATGGACCATCTTATTAATACATTTGATAGAGCTTTGCGCACCGTTTTTACGGAGGCAAAAGCAACGCGAGAGCATCCAGATGCTACTATCACCGAAGATACAGTTACTGATGCACAAAAACAGCAGGTGATTGCTTTGATGCGAATAAATCATGTGGGTGAAGTATGCGCACAAGCGCTTTATAGTGGCCAAGCATTCACTTCTCGCAATCCACAAATCGTCAAAGCTTTGGAGCATGCTGCTGCTGAAGAAACAGATCATTTGGCTTGGTGTGAATCTCGTATTAAAGGCCTTGGAGGCAGAAAAAGTTTGCTAAACCCTTTTTGGTACCTTGGTAGCTTTACCATCGGCGCTGTCGCAGGTGCAATAGGTGATAAATGGAATTTAGGTTTTTTGGCTGAAACAGAACAACAAGTCAGCGCCCATCTCTCCAGCCATCTCGCGCAACTACCTAGCGAAGATAAAAAAACACGTGCAATTATTGAGCAAATGCACATTGATGAAACTGCCCATGCTCAAGATGCGGTTAATTTAGGCGCAGCTGAATTACCTGCTTCCGTTAAAAAAGCGATGAAAGTTTCATCAAAAATAATGACAACAACTGCGTATTATGTTTAAAGGTAAGAAATGGATAAATTTAAAGATGTATTGCTTGACTTAGATGATGCAGATGATGTTTTACGCATCGAATTATATTATGAAGATGGCGAACCAGCAGGTGTTATTCACAATAAACCTGGCAGTACTGGCTCAGTAAAAGTCTACAATCATCTATATAAAACTTTTGGCAGTATTGATGTTGATGCTGCTGTTGAAGGTTTATCGCTATATGCAGAGCATACAGCAGATGCAGAGGATCACCCTGGTAAGCACCCTAACATAGACCGTCTCTTTAATGTGATTGACGACCAAGAGCCCTTAACAGTGAAAATTATTCCAGTAGAGTAATTAATCTAAGCATTTGATTTAGCTATAGGAGGATGATAAATCAACTCCAACAAATGCCCAACACTATCCAAACAATAAAACCCTCGTGAGCCATCGCGATGGGTTTTCGGCAACTCAGTAATCCGCACTTTTTCTTCAATGAAATATTCATACCACTGGTCAACAGCATCCATACTATCAAGCACAAACCCAATATGATCAAGGCGCTGCTTAGCCGCTGGGGTGTAATCTACGCGATGTAATGCGAATACATCACCACCATTCGTTAGATAGACATTATCTGCATCTGGTTGCCACTCAATCCGCATGCCGATTATTCGCGTGTAGAAATCAATGGCGATATCTAGCTCTTTTACAAATAAGGCAATATGCCTTATGCCAAGCATTCCCTTAGGTTGTGGCATGTTTAATCAGCCGTGACTGGCCTAACCTCAAAATCATGGGTAATAGCGACACTCTTACTTAGCATAATGGAGGCGGAACAATATTTTTCAGCTGATAAGGAAACAGCACGCGCCACCTGTTTTTCGTTTAAATCGTTCCCAGTCACAATAAAATGCACATGTATTTTCGTAAAAACCTTGGGAATATCCTCGGCTCGTTCTGCACTAATTTCTGCTACGCAATCGACGACTGGTTGGCGAGATTTTTTTAGAATGGTCACAACATCAAAGGACGTACAGCCGCCCATCCCAATGAGTAACATTTCCATCGGTCGCATACCAATATTACGGCCACCATTTTCTGGCGCCCCATCCATGACAACTGCATGCCCTGTTTGAGACTCTCCCAAAAAGGCAACCCCCTCAATCCATTTAATCCTTACGTTCACTTTTGACCCTAAACTAAATATTAAATAAGAAAACCAACGTAAATATGTGATGTCCCGTTGATTTACATCATTATACACAGTGCATAAATAACCGATACTGTGGCCTACTTAAAACAGGGCAAAGCTTATGAGTACAGAATTATTCAACAATGGACACCATGTGTGTATCGCCTTTAGTGACTTGGTCGATGATAGCAGCTCGACTGCTGTACAATCCAATCAGTTTTTAATTGTGACAGATGGGCATGGAGCGCTTATTGATCCCGGAGGCAACATGACATACAACGCCCTGATGATGAGCATGGGAAAGTATTTCCACTTCAAAGATTTAGATTATATTTTTGCCTCGCACCAAGATCCAGATATCGTTGCATCAATTAATAAATGGATGGTAGGAACCGATTGTAAAGTCATTGCACCAGGCATATGGGAAAGATTTTTACCTCACTTTTGCGGTGTAGGAAAAACAGAAGGCCGAATTATAGGTATTCCAGATGAAGGCATGAATATTATGCTAGGTAATACACCAATTAAAGCACTGCCCGCACACTTCTTACATTCTGAAGGCAATTTCCAATTCTATGACGTCACAAGCAAAATTTTATTTTCTGGTGATTTAGGCGCCTCTCTAGTACCGCATGAAGAGGCCGCAAAACCCGTAACTGACTTCAATGCACATATACCGACAATGGACGGCTTCCACAAACGCTACATGAATGGCAATAAAGCATGCAGATTTTGGGCAAACATGGTGCGATCACTAGAAATTGATGCGATTGTCCCTCAACATGGCAGACCTTTCATTGGTAAAAAAATAGTTAATGAGTTCATCAATTGGATTGAAAATTTAGAATGTGGTTTAGACTTATTTACACAACAAAATTATCAAATACCAGAATAATCATCTATATAAAAAGCCCGCGTTAGCGGGCTTATTCATTTGGGGCTGTAGCTATTTATTTAACGTCTAATAGTTCAACATCAAATATTAAAGTGGCATTCGGTGGAATCACACCACCAGCACCACGTGCACCGTACCCCATCTCAGGAGGAATAATCAATGTACGTTTTCCACCAATTTTCATGCCCTCAAAACCTTGATCCCAACCCTGAATCACTTGGCCAGCGCCTAATGGAAACTCAAATGGTTGACCTCTATCTAGTGAGCTGTCGAACTTCTCACCTTTTTTATCAGGTGCATTTTCATCATACAGCCAACCCGTATAATGCACACTAACTGTAAAGCCTATTTCTGCTTCGCGGCCATCTCCGATAACAGTATCGTTTTTAACAAGTTCCGTTATATTTTGCGTCATTTCTGTTGTTTCCTTATTGTTCTCTGCAACATTGCCAGATTCAGCCTGACAAGCATTTAAAGCCATCATACACAATGCTGTGATAAGTAATTTTGATTTGTTCATCATGACCTTTTATTTGATTAATAAATTTGCGAGTCAGTATGATACTGCATAATGGATTAAGTTCTAAACAGTGCCAAACGATTAAGGATGTGTATATACCCAATTAATCAAGGCATCTTGTGCTTGCTTACTGGCAGAGGCTTTCGCATGATTAACAATCATCACGACAACATTACGTCTATTATTAGCATCTAATACATAGCCAGCTATCGCGCTTACACCATTAATAGAACCCGTTTTCATATGTGCCTTCGCACTAACTGGCGTCCCTCTCAAGCGTCTAATTAGTGTTCCATCCAATGACAGAATAGGCAGTGATGACATTAATTCTGGCATGGTTGGCCCTTTGTAGGCATCAATTAACAACTGCCCTAAATCGCTTGCCGTGACGCGTTCAATACGTGATAGACCCGACCCATTTTCAATCACTATTCCGTCTGCATTCCTACCTTTATCCATTAACCAAGACTTCACTGCCAACATACCTCTTACTTCACTTGCTGGCATATCATGGTGTTCTGCTGCAATCGTCAACAACAATTGCCTTGCCATGACATTATTACTCCACTTGTTAATATCACGTACGATATCTGCTAATGGTTTAGAGCCCTGCTCAGCCAGTTTGACCACCTGCAATGGCATTTCAGTTTGACTTCTTAGGCTTCCATTGAATATGCCGCCCTGCTCACGCCAAAGCTTTCTAAACATAAAGAATGCATAATGCGCATCATCAAACAAGCTCAACTCTAGATATTTTTCACCACAATTAGGCGAAAAATTACCAGTGAAAGTCACAATAGCTTTTGTATCGGATGCATCCACATCATAATTCAAGCGACTACGCCAGCTACCACAGTCACCCTTACCAACTTGCATATTATTAACGATTTCCACCTCTGGCAATTCCACCTCTTGTGCAATATTCACTTTGTCATCATGCACCGTAAATTTAAAGCTGGTATTTCTGCCATTTACGAGAAACGCACTAGGTAATGCATTATATGAGCGCCATTTTTCATTATCAAAAACCTTGTGATTTTCCACGCTAGTGGCAAAATAACTTTTATCAATAATTAAATCGCCTTGTATTTCCTTCAATCCCATTTGGCGCAAACTCAGTAAAAGTCGCCTGAAATCTTCTTCTTTAAAACTAGGGTCACCGTAGCCTTTGATAATCAGATTACCGTGTAAAACGCCATCTTCCATCACGGCACTACGATACACTTCGGTTTTCCACCTAAAGTTTGGTTTCAGCAACTCTAAGGCCGCATAAGTTGTCACTAACTTCATCACCGATGCAGGGTTCATTTGTTTATCAGCATTTACACTCAGCTCTGGTTGGCTCGCATCTACAGCTTGAACAAACATAGCTGCATCAGATTCAGGAATGCCTGCTTTTTTCAGCGCATGTGCTACTGGCTCAGGGACACCAGCGTGCACCAAACAGGAGGCAGTTAACAGTATAAAAATAGTGAGCAGTTTTTTCATATGGACTGCTGTATCGATAACTTTGTCGTTTGAATCATAAAATCTATTTCAGCTTCTTTAATGATATAAGGCGGCATAAAGTAAATAGTATTGCCGATAGGCCTTAATAGCAAACCATGCTTTAAAGCATGCTGGTAAAACGTTTCTGGAAAGGTGTTGTCTTCTACATCCACCTCAAATGCTGCAATCATTCCCTTCTGTCTTAGATTAGTAACAGGAAGGTTAGTAAGCGCTTGCATTTTCTCTCTAATATAGGCGGATTTTTGTTTATTTGCCATCAAAATACTATCGCTTTCAAATATGTTCAGTGTTGCGAGCGCAGCGGCGCAAGCTAACGGATTTCCTGTATAACTATGACTATGTAAAAATCCTTTTGTTGTCTTATCATCATAAAATGCTGCATATACTGCATCAGTCGTTAGCACAGTGGATAGTGGTAGATATCCACCTGTTATGCCTTTTGATAAACATATAAAATCCGGTCTGATTTTGGCTTGTTCACAAGCAAACATGGTTCCTGTTCGCCCAAAACCAACGGCAATTTCGTCAGCAATTAAATGAACACTGTATTCATCACATATTTCTCGGGCACGTTTGAGGTATATTTCATGATACATACCCATGCCAGCAGCACATTGTATTAATGGCTCTACAATAAAAGCTGCCAACTCTTCATGATTTGCTGCAATATACTCTTCTAAAGATTGCGCACATCGTAATGCATACTCCTCCGCCGACTCTCCTGCTGCTGCCAATCTAAAATCTGGACTAGGCATTTGCGCAGACTGCAATAAGAGCGGTGCATAAGTATCTTTAAAAATAGCAACATCTGTTACACCCAATGCACCCAGCGTTTCACCATGATAACTATTTTGTAG
The DNA here is from genome assembly GCA_041602315.1 of Methylophilaceae bacterium. Classification (GTDB taxonomy): domain Bacteria; phylum Pseudomonadota; class Gammaproteobacteria; order Burkholderiales; family Methylophilaceae. The sequence continues at coordinate 7,905 of JBFIGM010000089.1, forward strand.
GCTAATAAACTTAGTCTTTTTCGGTTGATCTGAGTTTTGCCAAAAATGAAAACTCATTTTTAACGCAATTTCCGTGGCACTTGCACCATCGCTGGCGTAAAACGCATGCCCTAAACCAGTTAATTGAGATAGCTTCTCTGATAGTTCAACCACTGGTGCATGGGTAAATCCAGCTAGCATCACATGCTCCAGTGCATCCAGTTGTTGTTTAATCGCATCTTTAATCGTTGGGTTGTTATGTCCAAACAAATTCACCCACCAAGAACTCACGGCATCCAGATAGCGCTTATTGTCCGCGTCATACAACCAGACCCCATCGCCTTTCTGCATAGGGATTAAAGGCACTTTTTCGTGCCGCTTCATTTGCGTACACGGGTGCCAAACTGCTTTTAAACTTCTTTTCAATAGGTCTTGATTGTTCATGCGTTTACATTTTGCGTTCTGGGCAGATTTAAAGTCTGCTTTCAAATTTACTCTTTACAGTTTAACCACTGTTATACTACAGCAAAACATCAAGCCGACTAATGGACGTTATGGAAATATTAAACTTGCTCATGCATCTGGATACGCAAATCGCCGTATTTATTGGTATGCATGGCAATTTGGTATACCTATTATTATTTTCGATTGTGTTTTTAGAAATTGGCATCTTTCCGCTTTTCTTCTTGCCTGGTAATCCACTGATTTTTGTCGCCGGCTCGTTTTGCAGCATCGGCTCGTTAAGCATTCCATCAACCATTGCTGCACTGCTCGGCGGAGCCATTCTAGGCAACCTTGTCAGTTATCGCATTGGCAACCTGTTTGGCAATAAGATTGCTCACAACAAGAGCCTACAAGTCAATCATCAATGGCTTAATGACAAAGCGCTGGATAAAACAAGGAAGTTTTATGCTAAATACGGTCAGCTTACTTTAATGATCTCTCCGTTTATCGCGATGGTACGCACCTTTGCTCCATTGTTAGCAGGCATCACAA
>JBFIGM010000090.1:0-8856 GCA_041602315.1 Methylophilaceae bacterium
GACAGACCAAACCCAAATGACAATTGATCATTTACTTTGATTGCAATTGAAGGGTTTATATTAACGGTTTTAAGCTCGGATTTAACTGCTTGAAATCTACCAAGCCACTCATCATCATATTCAGTTTTGAGTCCAAAAGGTGCATTAACACCGACACCTACTTTTACAGAAGGGTTAATTTCTGTCATAAAGTAGAAATTAGGAACCACTGCCAAACTTCCAGCATCAGAGCCTTCATCTCCAAGAGGTGGGAACCCCACTGCCTTAAGAGACCCTTTATCATTAAACTCAGCCTGCGGCCTGATGAAATGTACTGCACCGACTGCTTGCGTACCGTCAATGTAAGTCATCCCAGCTGGGTTGAAAAATATCGTACTTGCATCTTCTGCAACTGCTGCCGCACCAGCATATGCATTACCCATGCCACTTGCATTTTGCTCTATCAATGCAAAACCAGCAGCGTGTGCATAGCTAACTGTTAAAATGCTTGATCCCAGGAGAATGTTAGTTATCTTTTTTTTCATGTATGAGCCCTTGAGAATTCCTTTTAAAATAGGCATTGTTAAACTTCATTTAATAGTTTAAAACTAATATCAATCCTACTGATTTTTATAAGATTAGTACAGCATAATGGAATTAAAAAATCGGATTAATCTTTATTTTTGTGATAAAAATGAAAAAATTACGACAACAATTTTGATTTATACTCAATTTTGTAAAATTAAGTACAGTAGGAAAATATGGATCCTATTTCTAGTATTGCACTAGCCAGCGGTTTAAGCTGGGCTAGTGGGTTTCGTTTATATGGAACTATTTTTGTGGTGGGCATATTGTCAAAATTTCAAGTGATTGTTTTGCCCGACAGCTTAGACATATTAAGCAACCCTATTTTAATAGCCATTTCAGGCATTTTAATGGTAGTTGAATTTTTAGCTGATAAGTTTCCTTACATCGATAGTGCATGGGATAGCATACAATCATTTATCCGCATCCCGGCAGGTGCACTACTCGCTGTGGGCGCTATCAATAGCAACGACCCTCTCATTGCAAGCTTAGTGGCAATATTAGGCGGTTCATTAACCGGCATTACACATGCAACTAAAGCCAGTGGGCGCGCCTTGATCAACACATCACCAGAACCCGTCACCAATATCACAACATCCATTGCAGAAGATGGCTTATGGTTAGCTGGTGGCTGGTTAGCCTTGGTTTACCCAATGATTTTTATTGGCATATTGCTAATATTGTTGCTTGCAATGCTTTGGTTGCTACCAAAAATATGGCGAGGTTTACGTTCAATTTTTTTTACACGCAAGAAAGGCGCCGCATCCCGAGATAGCTATGATTAAAACAACATTTGCAAAGGTGTGGGATAATATCTTTCATCATTAACTATTAAAAACAATAATTGCATTATGATTACAACACTGATTATGGTTGCAAGCATCCTGTTTTTGGCTTTGCAGCTTGAAGAAAAGCTAAAGGTTCCATCTACTCTTGGTTTAGTTGCACTTTCTTTTATTGCGCATTACGCTTCAAAACAAGTGCCAGTCATGACTGGTAACGAAGACAGCTTCGCTAAATTAGTTATCTTTTTATTGCCAATCTTACTGATTTCTGATGCGATGGAGCTAAGACTACGTGAATTAAAAGCACATGGCTTGAGTTTGCTATATTTATCTATTGTTGCGGTTTCTTTATCTATTCTAATGGCTTTATCAATTGATGACTGGTTGTTTGCAGATAAGCAATTGAGTAATGCTGCTGTTATTCTGTTATTTGCTATGGTTTTAGCCACTGATCCAGTATCAGTTGTCAGTATATTTTCAAAGTTTAAATTACCTCACCAACTCAAGATTCTTGCTGAAGGTGAAAGCTTATTCAATGATGCTACAGCGTTAATTGCGTTTGTATTTATTGGTTTGTTTGCTTTAAATGGCGGCGCGATCACACCTCTATATGTACTAGAAATAAGTTTCTCCGTTATATTTGGCTCTATCCTAGTTGGGATTATCATCGGTCTGTTAGGGTTAATGCTAATGAAAACAACAGAAAATCGCATTGCTGAAATGATAATTCTTATTCTGGCTGGATATAGTGCATTTGAGTTAGCAGAACATTTTTATGTATTACTGAATCTATTCGGCAGCCACTCACACATGCATTTATCTGGTATTTTGGCCGTTATATTTGCCACTATCACAGTGAATCACATAATGAATAAAAGCATTGATGATGAGAGTGACCAAATTGAAGATGATGAAAAAATATTACAAAAAGAGGCGTTAAAACGCAATACGTCTTCAGGCATCATTAGCACCGTTCTCAAACGCGTCAAATCTACTTTAGAAGAGCGTGACCGCCACCTTCGTAATAAAGAGGATGTTCAACTACTTGCTATGGTAGCCAACACCGTTTTATTTATTGCAATGGCTGAAATGATAGACTTAGACTTACTATGGACATATCGCGCCGAAATTCTAGTCATGTTTGCAGCTACCACTTTGATTCGTGCCGCCATGATGACTATATTCGCTTTGATAACGAATAAAACACACAAAATGGTAGATGTTAATTTCCGTTGGGGCACTGTACTCACTTTTGCTGGCATCAAAGGTGGCCTGTCCATTGTCATGCTAACCATGATTCCTTCATCATTTCTACATTTAGAAATGTTTAAGGCTATTGTTATCGGCGTTATTCTGCTCTCAACATTTGTATACTCTATTGTATTGATTGCGTATATTAACCGACATCAAGCGATTTTCCTGCTTGAGAAAAATGCCGAACTGAATAATGCTTAATTAGAATTCTATTAGTTTGTATACCAAAGTTCAGTAGTGGCAGCGGTTATCAAACCGAATAAAAGATAAGCCGCCATTGCCATCGCTAATCCTGCTGGCGCATACCAAACAAATGGTACAACTATACCTGCGGAAACTGTAGAAAGAAACATTTGCATAAAGGCTTGCCCAGACGCTGCAGTACCTCGAATTTTTTTATGTCTATCAAGCGCGGCAATGGATAAAACAGGCATGCACATCGCCATGCCGATATTGAATAATGCAACAGGTAAGATATTCATTATCAGGCTTGTTGGTTGCGTGTAGCAGACAATCAGATTAATAATGGCCATTAACCCCATCCAACCATAAGACACTCTAACGATATTCTTAGGTTTGTATTTTCCTGCGGCATGCTTAGCTAGATATGAGCCTAGAATCATACCAGTCACTGTTGGAATAAATAAATAACCATATTGATTGGGTGCTAAATTTAAATGCTTTCCTAAGAACACAGGACTGGCAAGCACATAAATAAAAAATCCTGAAAAATTAGCGCCTATTGCAATAACTAATTTTGTGAACTCTAAATCACTAAAGGTCTTTTTATAATTAGCAATCACATTAGCTGCTGAAAGTTCAGTTCGTTTCTCCACAGGCATTGTTTCTGGTAAAAACTTAACCGCAGCCCAAAGACTAAGGCCTGCATATATGGCTAAGAAGATAAAAATAATATGCCAATTGATACCTAATAAAAAACCACCAATAATCGGCGCTACAGCAGGCGCAATACCAAATAGCATTTGAACAGTAGCCATCACACGCTGTGCTTGATGTCCTTCGAACAAATCCCTGACCATTGCACGTGCAATTGTATTACCTGCGCCGCCACTTGCACCTTGTAACGCCCTAAAAAACCAAAGTGTCTCAATATTGGGTGAAAATGCGCAGCCAATACTGGCAAAAATAAAGATACCTAAACCCCATTTAATCGTTGTAATTCGCCCTATCGCATCCGAAATAGCACCATGCCACAGGGTCATGACAGCGTAAGGGAGTAAATAAAAAGTAAGGCTTTGCTGAACTTCTACTTCAGAGGAGCCAAGCGACTCCGCAATCACATGAAATGCAGGTAAGTAGGTATCAATAGCAAATGGTGCTAAGGCTGCTAAAGCGGCTAATGCATAAGCTAGAAAGATAGAATGTGTTTTCAATAGTAGCTCTGATTTATCAAGTAATAAAAAAAGGCGCCAGAATGCGCCTTATTATAACTGCTAACTACTATGGCAGCGCATGGAAGCTTTCAACTCTCTCTTTATCGCCCTCAACATATTTTTTAGAGTTTTTGTCAGTTCTAAAGATGATTGGTTGTGCTGCCAGTACTGGATTCTTAGAATCCTCTATCGCCTGTTCAATTAAATAATGATTAGGTGACAATGAACAAACTGGATCGGCACTCTCTGCATCACCTGACAGTAGAAACGCCTGACATCGACAACCACCTAAATCATTTTCTTTTTCCGGACATGTTCTGCATGGCTCTTTCATCCATGCATCACCACGATATTTATTAAAGGCAGGAGAATCTTTCCATGCATATTCTAAGCCGTGATCACGGACATTAGGAAACTCCATGCCAGGTAATACACGTGCAGAGTGACAAGGTAACACATCGCCATTTGCCGTCACAATCATGAACACCTCACCCCAGCCATTCATGCATTTTTTGGGTCTGTCGCCGAAGTAGTCTGGTACGACGAAGAATATCTTCATTTTACTACCAGCTTTTTCTCTAAACTCATTTGTAATACGTTCAGCCTCTTCTACTTGTTCTTTTAGCGGCATTAATTGGCTACGATTAACCAATGACCATCCATAGTACTGCGTATTAGCAAGCTCAATATAGTCAGCACCTAACGCTTCAGCCATCTCTAATATTTCTTTCATATGGCCGATGTTATAACGATGAATCACAACATTGAGTACCATCGGGTAGCCATGATTTTTAATCATTGCTGCTACCTTTTTCTTCAGTTCAAATGTCTTGGTATTCGTGATGAAATTATTAATTTCTTCCGTAATATCATGCATAGAAAGTTGAATATGATCTAAACCACCTTCTTTGAAAGCTTGTATACGTTTTTCGGTTAGCCCAACACCAGAAGTAATCAAATTACTATAGTAACCAAGCTTCTTAGCCTCAATGACTATCTCTTCAATATCATCTCTCAAAAGCGGCTCGCCACCAGAAATACCAAGCTGTATGGCACCCATTTTACGCGCTTCACGCAATGCTTTTATCCAGTGCTCTGTCGATAGTTCATTTTGTGTGTGTTTGTTGTAGTCAGTTGGGTTGTAACAAAACGCACAATGTAATGGACAGCGATATGTCACTTCAGCTAGTAGCCAAAGCGGTTGTGTTTGGGTGATATTAGCAGCGACACCATTGTTCTTTTGACTTGCGCCTTGAACAGTTTTCTGTACCACTGACTCACCTAATGAATTTTGTGTCATTTGTTACTCCTAATGCTTAGCTAACTTTTGTTATCCAAGCTTTCCCTAATGCTAAATCAAACATACCGTAAATATCCTTTTCAATATCTGACGCATCTGGAAAAGCGGATTTTAGTTCGTTAACAATTGTGCCGACAGTGTTTTCACCATTGACTCGTTTTAAAATCTCACCTGCACCGCCATGCAATTTAACCATCCCTTCAGGAAAAAGAATAACATAGCTATTTTGTGCCTCTTCCCACTGAAAGCGATGATGTGGTGCTATTGCATAGATATCAGCATCTGTAATATTGTTAGTTTCACTCATCTACTTAATCTCAATAACAGGTTGCGGCGTATACGCCTGACCTTCTGTTGTAATTTTCGTTGATTGCAACATAATTGAATCTGCAATTACCCACAACACATTCAACTTAAACTGTAATATCTCTAATGCTCTCATTTGCATTTCACGTGACTGACTAAAGTAGCTTAACGTCACGTCTAGCCCCTGCTCAACGTCTCTTCTCGCTTCTGTGAGACGCTTTTTAAAGTAGACGAGACCACTTTCATCTATCCAAGGGTACATACTTGGCCATGAGCTGATCCGCTGCTGATGGATGTGTGGCGCAAAAAGCTCAGTCAAGCTTGAGCATACACTTTCTTGCCATGGTCGTTGTTTTGCAAAGTTAATATACGCGTCAACAGCAAATCTAACGCCTGGTGTAACCATTTCTAAACTAGTCACTTGTTCACGTGTAAGTCCAACTGCTTTTCCTAGTTGTATCCAAGCTTCAATACCGCCCATAGTATCGCCTACACCATCATGGTCTGTGATACGCACAATCCATTGTCTTCGCACATCAACATCGGGGCAATTAGACAAAATTGCGCCATCTTTCATTGGTATCGCAATTTGGTAATAAAAACGATTCGCTACCCAGCTTTGTAATTGTTCTTTACTTAGTTTGCCTTCATACATCATCACATGAAATGGATGATAAATATGATAGCCCTTACCCTTCTCGCGCAACTTTTCTTCAAATTCCTCACGAGACCATGGTTTTAAATTGTTATTTGTTTCAATCATATTTAGATTCTCCTAAAGCGTAATATCCATACCGTCATAAGCCAACTCAATGCCTGCAGCATTCAAGATTGCTCGCTGTGGTGAATCTTCATTTAAAATTGGATTGGTGTTATTGATATGAATCAAAATTTTCCGTGGTTTTTCCATGGCATTCAGTATGCTCATGATGCCGCCCTCACTGGATTGGTCCAAGTGTCCCATTTCAATAGCGCGCTTGTTGCTGATCCCCTCTTTGGCCATTTCATCATCCGTCCAAACAGTTCCATCCACTAATATACAATCAGCATTACGCATATATTCTAATACGTGTGGTTCAGCGACTCCTAGCCCTGGAGCATAAAACAAACTTTTACCTGTTCTGATATCCTTGATATTCATCCCGACATTATCACCTGGCACCGTATTATCTCTGTGAGGCGAGTATGGTGGTGCATTGCTTAGCAAAGGCACAGCGATGAACTCAATACCCTCAGCTGTTGGGATAGTAAACGTTGATTGATCTGTCGCTATTTCATGGTGATTAATGCCACGGAAATGCTCGAATATATTAAATATTGGGAAACCAGTAGTTAAATCATCTTTCACAGCTTCTGTGCAATATATATCCCAAGGCTTATTATGTTCACGTAGTGTCAATAAGCCTGTTACATGATCAATTTGTGCATCAGTAATCACTATTGCCGTTATCGCAGTATCACGCACTTGCCGTGCTGGTTGAAAAGCGGGGAAATCATCTAATTGCTTCTTAATGTCTGGCGATGCATTAAATAGTATCCAATCCGTACCATTGGCACTGACTGCGATTGAGGATTGCGTACGCGGTGTTGCTTTGATTGTTCCAGCACGGACACCTTTACAGTTCTCACAATTGCAATTCCATTGTGGGAATCCGCCGCCAGCACCTGAGCCTAATACATGTATATACATAATCGTTGTTAACTTTACTAAAAATTTAAATTTTACGCTGATACACGCAAAATGATATTAAATAAACTAACTTAGAGTAACCAATTAACGATTGCAGATATACATGGTTACTTCAAAGCCAAAACGCATTTCAGTTATTGCTGGTGTTGTCCACATCAAAACTCTCCTCATAAAAATTATTAAAAACCATAATTGTAGGAGTGATATGGTACGCATTGGTTTCAAAACACCCCTGCTATCTACAATGAGTTCTAGCTAGTGATTTTCATGATGCTTAGTAGCACTCATAAAAAAAGCGCCTACTTTAGGCGCTTTGAAGCGAATCTATTTCTTTTCTCGTCTGTTTTTTCGTCTGGTTCTGACTGCCTTAGCCAAGTTATTTAGTAGCACTTCGGTGTCCTCCCAGCCTAAACAGGCATCCGTGATCGACTTACCGTATTCAAGCTCGCAACCTGGTGAATAGGCTTGCTTACCAGCTTTTAAATGCGACTCAATCATTACGCCAGCAATGCGTTCATCTCCATCCGAAAGTTGCTGAGCGACATTAGCCGCAACTTGAATTTGCCGCTCATAAATTTTTTGACTATTGGCATGACTACAATCAATCATTAATCGTTGTGGTAACCCCGCGGCCGCCAGAAGCCTACATACATCATCAACATGGTGCGCTTCATAGTTTGGTGTTTTTCCGCCGCGTAAAATGACATGACAATCTTCATTTCCGCTAGTAACAATAATTGCGGACTCACCCTGTTTTGTCACGGATAAAAAGCGGTGTGGACTACTCGCTGTTTTTATTGCATCAATTGCAACTCTTACGCCACCATCAGTACCATTTTTAAAACCTACCGGGCAAGAAAGACCCGACGCGAGCTCTCTATGCACTTGTGATTCTGTGGTACGTGCTCCGATTGCACCCCAGCTGACTAAGTCTGCTGTATATTGCGGCGTTATCGTATCTAAAAATTCCATGCCAGCAGGCATTCCTAATTCATTCACATCTAATAAAAATTGGCGTGCTTTTTCCAAGCCTAGATTGATGTCATAGGTTCCATCTAGTTTAGGATCATTAATTAAGCCCTTCCAACCCACTGTTGTTCTTGGTTTTTCGAAATAGACTCGCATCACAATTAACAAATCATCAGATAAGTCACTTCTCACCGCCAGCAAGCGACGCGCATACTCCAGACCAGCCTTTGTGTCATGGATAGAACAAGGCCCAACAACAACTAATAAACGGTCATCCTCACCATGCAGCACACGATGTACTGCAGCTCTTGTCGCTATGATGTTGTTTGTGCTGGTTGTACTTTCTTTTAGTTTTTCAATAAGTTCAACTGGCTTGATTAGCTCTTTCACCTGAACTATGCGAACATCATCCGTTGCCAACTTCTCAAATTGTTGCTTTTCGTATTCAGTCATTCGTTTTTAATATCGTTGTTAACACTTCTAAAAAGCGTTGATTTTCAGAAAAGAGTCCTATGCTCACTCGTAGATAATCGGGCATCTCATAATTCGCCACTGGGCGAACAATAATGCCATTTTCAAGCAGCTTTTGATTGA
>JBFIGM010000091.1:0-8710 GCA_041602315.1 Methylophilaceae bacterium
GGCTTGTGCTGGAATAATGGCGCGTGCAAATGGATAGCCTTGATTACGATAATAAGTGGTAATTTTATTCGCAAGTTGTTTCAGTCCAGCTAAATCATAAGATTTGCCCGTAGTTTCACCTAAAACGGCAAGTAATGTTTCATTATCGAAAACAGAATTACCTTCAATAGAAACTTGTTTAATAACGACTTTTTCACCACCTGTTTCACTTTCGCTTATATCAGGCGTATCTATCTTAATGTTGATACTAGGCTTTGGCGGCTCGGGTGGCGGTGCTATTTCTTGTATTGTACGGCCTGCGTCTGGTTGAATTGCTGCGCCAGCGAGAGATAGCGTAGGTGCTATCAGATAATAACTTGCACACGTTAGCGCTGCGAGACGGATTATTGCTTGTGAGTTCATGGTATTAACGCTACTTATTCTAGTTTATGTGTTTGGCGCGTAAGATTACGCTTGCAAAGCTTTTTTACAGGATTTAAAAAGCGAATGCAAGCGCCATGAGATTTAAAATGACTTAGTCTGGTAAGTTTATTCCATCACCTAGATAATTGATAACAATTTCATTGGTTTTTTGTACTTCAGCAGAGTCTTCGTCACCACCAGCTGCTGTCGGCGCATCTTCTATACTTTGTATTTTTATTCCAGTGTTTGATGATGCCAACTGACGACTAAAAAAGCCTCTTTGTGCATCTGTTTGCGCATCTTTTTGAGCATCTGTTTCTATATTTATCGTAGCAGTAGAGGAGCTCTTGCTAGAAGCGGTGATGTATTCAATAAAGGCAGCATCAATATTGATAGTTCCTTTATCTCCTCCTTTAGGAGCGCTGACGTCTAGTTTGCCACCGACAACAATACGGTCATTTATTTTGTCGCCTAGAAGATAAATTTCACCCTTTTCTCCTGTGGATAGTGTTTTTGCTTCGATAATGCCTGTATTGTTGATGACGGTTGTTGTAATTGTATTAGCAGCGCTAGCGGTAAAATATACTACTCCGCCGTTAGCCTGTACAGCACCACCGTTTTCAATCAGTGCATCTACAGCGCTTTTATTTACTTGTACTTTGACAGGGCCGCCAAAATCTAACGTCACTTTAGAACCAGCGGCAAAAGACACATTACCTTTGTTGGCAACAATCGTTCCCTCATTTTTGACTTTAGCAGCAATTAGCATCACGGTGCCACCATCTAAAGCAGTAATATTACCTTGGTTAATGATTGCATTACTGCTTGAGCCATTGATGATGTAGTTGCCATCAATGAAATTTTTATTGGAAATATTTAGTGTTGAGGCAATCAATCCCCCAACATTTACCTGCGCTGTAGGTGTAAATAAAATGCCATTTGGATTTACTAGCGCAACATATCCGTTTGCGTTGATTTTACCTTGAATAACTGAAACATCACTACCCATTACACGGTTTAGTGCCACTGAATAACTGTTTGGCTGCACAAAGTTTACAGTGCTATCTGCGCCTACATTAAACGTTTTCCAATTAATTGCCATTAAGTCAGTATTTTGATTAATGGTCATTACACTGCCTGACTGGCTAATTGACCCTGTACCAACAACAACCTTGCCATTGGTGGGTAGCTCAGAGCTCGCTGCAACAGAGTGACCGCTTAATGTAAATAGTGCTAGTAAAGTAGCAGCTTTAAGTTGGTTAAAGTAAATTTTTCTAGAATTCCTCATTTGATATGCCTGTTATATTTGTATCGATAATTAATATCTTGCAAAAAACATACCGTAATAAAAAATAACTAACCTATTGATTGATAATAATAAAAACTATTTTTGGCAGTATGGACTGTGTTTTTTTGTCGATATTTCAACATTGGTGTTGAGTATATGAGTAAAGGAATGCAATTTGGCTTTTGCTGTTTGGTGCGCCCGGCGGGAGTCGAACCCACGACCTTTGGCTTCGGAAACCAACACTCTATCCAACTGAGCTACGGGCGCGTGTGGCGGATTATAGCAAAGCCATTGCGTATTGTCTGTTATACATGTTGGTGTAATGCAGTTACTGGTATAATAATTTCGTTCAAATTATTATGGGTTTATATCATGAGTAACGAAGCGCATGTGACTTCAACGCAAAAAGCAGTTGCCATAATCGGTGGGATTATTGCGCCGCTGTTGGTAATTTATCTAGCGACAAAAACGCCTGAATCTGCGCCTGCAAAACCAACTGTTAGAGAAGATGTAGTAGAAAATATTAAACCATTAGCAGAGGTGGCGCTTGCTTCCGAAGATGAAGGTCCTGCTGTCCCAAGGACTGGTGAGCAAATCGTCAATCAAGCCTGCGCGGCTTGCCATGGATCAGGTATGATGAATTCACCAAAAATTGGTGATGCTGGTGCATGGAGCGTACGTATTGCACAAGGATATGAGACGCTAACCAAACATGCAATTGAGGGTATCCGCACAATGCCAGCACGTGGTGGTAACCCTGACTTAACTGATATTGAAATTGCGAAAGCAGTCGCCTATATGGCAAATCAAGCAGGTGCTGACTTTACGCCGCCAGAAGATCCTGCACCTACAGAATAGGGTTAGCCGTTAAGTTACGCTTAGAATGGCGACTTATGCAATTGGTGATATTCAGGGTTGTTACTACGCATTTCAAAAACTACTAGAGAGCATCAACTTCAATCCCAAAGTTGATGCCCTATGGCTGGTTGGCGATGTGGTTAATCGTGGCGCGCACTCCCTAGCGGTTTTAAGATGGTGCTATGAGCATCAAGATAGTATTCAGGTGGTCTTGGGGAATCACGACTTACACACGATTGCAGTCGCACATGGTATTCGCAAGCCAAATCGCAGTGATACGATACAATCTATTATTGAGGCGCCTGATGCCGACACCTTACTCACTTGGTTACGGCTACAGCCATTAATCGTTAGCAACGAAAACTATGTCATGGTGCATGCCGGCTTGTTGCCGCAATGGCAAATTAGTGATGCGCTCAGTTATGCAAAAGAAGTAGAGTATGCGCTTCAAAGTGAGCAGTATGTCGATTTTCTGTCGAATATGTATGGTAATACACCGAACAGTTGGAAGGATAACCTTGTTGGTTACGAGAGACTGCGTGTAATCGTCAATGCAATGACACGAATGCGGGTATGTACACTAGCAGGTGAGCTTGAATTTTCGTTTAAAGGTGAATTAAAGGATGTGCCGAATGGCTATCTTCCTTGGTTTGATTTACCTAATCGCGCTTCTTTACAACAGACAATCATTTTTGGGCATTGGTCTGCACTTGGCCTGCAACAAAGAGAAAATATTGTGGCGCTCGATACTGGTTGCTTGTGGGGTGGAAAGCTGACAGCAATTTGCTTAGAAACAAAGGACATTACGCAAGTACCTTCTGATCCACGAGACAAGGTCTTAACAAAAGACAAAAGCTAGAAACCCAAAGCATCTGCAATCGCGGTATAGGCTTTTTGCGTAATTACTTGTCTATTCCCTGACTGGCTATCAATAGTCGGAAGAAAGTGTAGTTCAACAATCGGTTGCTTGGTTATGAGTGCTTGCATCATAGACTCAGCCATAGTTGTTTCACCTGCATACGCGAGCTTTGTGTTTGTGCTGCCATCAGTGTTAGGGTAACGAATAGCCAAGGGTTTGAGGGTAACATTGGCTTGGATAGCTGCTTGCACGAGACTGCTTTTAAAGTGTCCCAAAGTGGTACCATCAGTCGTTGTGCCTTCAGGGAAGAACGCAACGTTGTTACCTTTTAATAAACTTTCTGCTGTTTTATTGACGATATGTGCGGTGTCTTTTCTACTGGTGCGGTTAATAAAAATAGTGCCAGACTTTCTAGCAAGATAGCCAAATACTGGCCAATGATTAATATCTGATTTTGCAATGAATCTGACTGGTATCACACTGTTTAAGGCATAAATGTCAATCCAAGAAATATGATTGGCAAGAATCATGCTGTTTTCTTGAGTGAGTGATGGTGTTTGGCCAAATGTGACGACCTTAATATTGAAACGCCACAGAACTCCCTTGCTCCACCATCGAATTAGCTTATCTCTTGTTGCTTGTTCGCAAAAAACCCAAACTGTTGCAAGAATAGTAATACCTACTACTATGTGCAGTATAAGTAGAAGAATGCGATATAAAATTGTGATAAAAGGTGTTTTTTGCAAATGTTATCTTAAGAAGTGTGCCGCGTATCTTTTATTCATATTAGAAAGGGATAACATTACCAGCATATCTGCAGTATTGAAATAACTATCCCATGCAGGCTCTCCACAAATTTGTGCGCCTAATCTTAAGTAACCCTTGATGAGTGGGGGACAGTCGACTTTCATTTGTGTATTTAGTGATTCAATTGGCAGATGCACGTGAGGGAAGACACGGTATTCTGTTGGCGCCATATATTTTTGTTTGAGTTGGGTGTAAAGGGAGGCAGCGGCATGTCCGCCATCATTCATTGGCACACTGGCACAACCAATCATATGTTCGTACCCATACATCTTCATATACTGTGCCAAGCCTGCCCAGAGTAGGGTGATCACACCACCGCTTCTATAATTTTGATGCACACAGGCACGACCAACTTCAACTGTATTACCTAGTAAATGACTAATTCTACTTAAATCAAACTCACCTGATGAGTAGTAGCTACCTGCTTCGTTTGCTTGCTTAGGACCTAGTATCCGATAAGTGCCAATAACTTGTTGCGTATTAGTGTCGCGGACTAAAAGATGGTCGCAGTATGCATCAAAGCCGTCAATGTCTAAACCGTTCCTACCAGAAACTTGTGCACCCATTTCTTCAGCGAATACTTTGTAGCGCAAGCGTTGTGCTTCAGCAATTTCATTTTTATTGCGAGCAACCGATAAATGTAAACTAGGCTTGGATAGGGATAATTTCTGTTTGGCTAGGTTTTGATTCAGTATCATAAGCATCTCTCTAATTGATAGAGAGATGGTATGAGATTTAGATGAAAGTTAGATTAACAATAGATGACGGTTTTATGAAAGTATTGTTGGATTAGTGCGTTACACGAGAGGTGCTACCGTCTTCAATGATGCGTACCCTCTCACCAGGATTAAACGCTTCATCAGCTTCTTGAACGATAGCAATGAGTCCTCCGCCATCCAGTTTAACGGTAATCTCTAGTGCATCTTTACGGGTCACAACCTCTTCAGTAGCTGCGCCCGCTATGCCGCCAGCGACTGCACCAATCACTGCACCAAGCGCACTACCTCTTCCGTGTCCAATAGAGCCGCCAGCAATTCCGCCTATCGCACCACCAGCGACTGTGCCAACAGGAGACTTCGTACCTTCTAGCTTCACGGTTCTTACACTTTCCACAACGCCTGTTTTTACAGTGTGTACTTTGCGGGCGTCATCTCGTTTGTAGACACTTCCTGAGTTTGAGCTAGCGCAAGCAGCAACTAAAATTGATAGCATAGTAATCAATATTAATTTTGACAGTCTCATGGTGTTTTCCTATTTAAGCAAAAAGTAATCATGCACTAATCAGCTAGTTGATTTGCTCGGCAACTTCTTTCAGTAGTGCTTGACTATAAATATTCTCAATTTCCTCACGGCTTGGGTAGTGATTTTGGCCGCCCCTGCTTGCAATTTTGATTGCACCCATCGTAGCAGCTAATCGACCACACGTAACCCAGTCCCATTTTCTGGCAATACCATACAACAAACCAGCCCGATATGCGTCACCGCAGCCTGTCGGGTCAACTATCGCTGTTGGTTCAACGCTTGGGATCTCATATAGTTGACCATCAGCATAAATATTGGATCCTTTCGCACCTAATGTCACAATCAGTGCATCGACCTTTTCCGCAAGTTGCAATAAGGATAGCCCTGTCTTCTCTTGGAGTACTTGAGCTTCATAATCGTTCACCGCTAGATAAGTTGCCATTTCAATAAAGTGCATCAGTTCATCGCCATTGAACATTGGCAGCCCTTGGCCTGGATCGAACATAAATGGTATGTTTGCTTCGTAGCATTCTCTTGCATGTTGAAACATGCCTTCTCTGCCATCAGGTGCAATAATTGCAAGGGCAATATCTTCACAATCATTTACGCTATTGTGATGCGATGACTGCATTGCGCCTGGGTGAAATGCGGTGATTTGGTTGTCGTCTAAATCAGTCGTAATAAATGCTTGAGCAGTAAAGCTATCGGGGATGACTTTGATATGTTGATTAGAGAGTTGATGTTTTACCAACCAAGATTGATAGGCTGAGAAATCCTCACCAACGGTCGCCATAATCAGCGGCTCTCCTTCTAAAAGCTTTAAATTGTATGCAATGTTGCCTGCAGTGCCCCCAAATTCTTTTCGCATTTCTGGCACAAAGAAAGCAACGCTGAGCTTATGGATTTGGTCTGGTAAGATATGGTTTTTAAATTGGTCTTGAAACACCATGATGGTGTCAAAAGCGAGCGAGCCGCAGATAAGTGTTTGCATAAGAAGAGGTACCGATTAACTATAAATATAATATTATCTTTGAGCAAGACAGCATAAGGCAAGTTAATGCGATAGAAATTAAGCTTTTAGATAAGATTATTGTTTAATTGCGCCATCAATCAACAGTTTTGCTGCTTTTTTAGCGTATTTGATGGCACCTGATCCGCGTTTCATTTGTTCAGCTTGAACGGCTCCTTCAAATAGCAGCGATAGCTGTAACGCCAATCCATCTGCATCCTTTATTTTTGCCTCATTAGCGAGTTTGCTAATGTATTGCCTAAATTCACGAGATTGTTTTGAAGATAATTGATGTATGGGGTTTTCTTCGTTTGGAAATTCCGCCGATGCTTTGATGAACCCCATGCCTAAGAAATTAGGTGAAGTGACCCATTCTTCAATAAAGTCGAATAACTGTTTAATCTTGTCTGCTGGTGCTTTGCTGTTACTGGTTAGTTTATTATCTAACCAGTTTTGAAAGTCTTCCTGACTTTTATTAAGCACTTCTAGGATTAGACCCTCTTTGGTATGGAAATACTTGTAGAGTGTCATCTTTGTGGTACCAGCCACTGCAACAATAGTATCTACACCCGTCGAGTTAATACCTCGGGTTTGAAACAAATCCGTTGCAGTATCTAAAATTTTGTCTCTAAGTGTAGTCACATAATTAGTATAGCATGAGATTTCTTAAAAAAGTATAAATATATATACAGGTCGGTAGTTTGTTGGCAAGCGCATTGAACGCTATGCCACTATAGAACCAGTAATTATGATTTACATACCACAATTCATTCAATATACTATACAGAACGGTATAGTATAATATCCGTCAATTAATTAGGAGAATGACATGAAAAAATTACTTTTAGTATTAATGGCGATTGGGACAGCTTCTTTAACAGCATGTGCAACAAGTAGTGGCAATAACACAAACACTGCAACAAGTTTACATGTAGAAGAAAAAGTGATGATTCAGGCGCCAGCAGATAAAGTTTGGTCAAAGATTAGTAACTTCGGTGATTTGGGTGCTTGGCATCCAGCTGTTGCTAAAACTGAAATTATTGATGGGAACAATAATGAAGTTGGCGCGGTAAGACGTTTAACTTTACAAGACGGTGGACAAATTATAGAGGCATTAACAGCCTATGATAGCGCAGCTAATACTTATTCCTATACCATCACAGAAGGAGTCTTGCCGGTAAGTGGTTATGCTTCAACAATTCAAGTAATACCTACTGGGTCGGGATCAGAAGTTGTTTGGGCTGGTAACTTTAAACGAAAAGATAGATCTGCGACGCCAGCAAAAGGGCAAGATGATGAAACTGCTACGACTACAATTAGTGCTGTATATAGAGGCGGTTTAGATAATTTAAAGAAAATAATGGAGTAGTATATTTTCTAATATATTAACGCAAACAAAAGGCTAACCGGTTGGTTAGCCTTATTCATGTTTGGTTATACTATGTTGACTTTTTCATTAGCATTGGCGTGTAATTGCAGCGAATTTTTTCCAGTAGTTCGCGAACCAGTTTCTGTTCTTGAGGGTCTGTGCTGATTTGGCCCAACACTATATTCTTAAAATAAATAGATTTATACTCATCAGGTAATTGTATTGCTTCTAATAAGCGGCAATTACCACTGCGCATCTGTTCTATTTGAGCAACCAACGCAGATGTGCTTTCTGGCGTTGCAAGGATTGGGTTAAGAACAGGTTTAAATGCGCTTTCCTGTACGGCGTGCGCTACATTGATTGTAGGTTTCACCTGGGAATGGTGTAAAAATAAAGCGCCAGTAATGATGATAGCACCTACAAAGCTTGCAGCAATTGCATAAGCGGAGCGCCTTGAAATGCGAAATTCTTTTTTCGTTTGCGCTTCGATTAGCGCTTCTGCTGCACTTTTGGCATGAATAAGCCCTGAGTGATTATGGTTCAACAGCTTTTCTTGTAGCGCAGACATCGCCATGAAATAAAGTTGCGTTGCGAGCATCTCAGGTAAGGCTGCTCCCGCTTTTGCTGCTTCTAAGCTAAGAAACGTTTTAAGCGCATTAGCATCTTGATTAGCATTGCCTTGCGTATTAACACCAGGTGCCTCTGACCAGTCGTTTAATATATCAAACAAGCTGAGCAGGCGGCTATGTGGTGTCTTACCCGACTTTTCGAGCATGTGTATTAACCAATTTGAATGCAGGATATCCATTGCAATGTCACTTAAAAAGGCTTGACGACCACTAGTATAACAACTGCGGTTAAAACAAGAACCGGAAC
>JBFIGM010000092.1:0-8682 GCA_041602315.1 Methylophilaceae bacterium
CGAATATATTAAACGCATGCCTAGAGAGTTAGCCACTGAGATTATAGAGATCAAACCAGACAAGCGTGCGGATGGCAGAAATAGTGCCTCAGTACAAGCTGCTGAGGCAGAACGTATTCGTAAAGCGGCAAATCGTGATTACTTAGTTGTTTGTGATGAAAGAGGTTCAGAAAAAACAACGCTACAACTTGCGAAAATGATGCAATCATGGTTGGAGATGGGCAGAGATGTTAGCTTTGTAATTGGCGGCGCAGACGGACTGGATGCAACATTAATACAAGAGGCAGATTGGCATTGGTCATTATCAAAGCTCACGCTACCACATGCGTTTGTTCGTGTACTGCTGACTGAACAACTTTATCGTGCGCACACGGTCATACAAAACCATCCATACCACAAAGAATAAACCTTCAAGAATATGCAATATGTAAAATCGCTCGTTTGGTTCCGGCGTGACTTACGTGATTATGATCATGCTGCGCTATATCATGCACTAAAAAACTCGAAGCAAGTCTACTGTGCTTTTATTTTTGACACCCACATTTTAGATCTTCTCAAAAACAAGGCAGATAGACGTGTTGAATTTATTTGGGAAAGCTTAAAAGAGCTTAAGAAAGCATTTCAAGACAACGGAGGCGACCTCATTGTTGAGCATGGAGCAGCCGTTAACAAGATTCCTGAATTAGCTAGTCGCTTGCAAGTAGAGGCAGTCTTTACCAATCACGACTATGAACCCGCAGCGATTGAGCGTGATGAGAGAGTACAACGCACTCTCAAAGAAAAAGATATTGAATTCCATAGCTACAAAGACCAAGTCATCTTCGAAAAAAGTGAGGTACTCAATAAAAGTAATCAACCTTACTTGGTTTACACGCCCTACAGCAAAACCGTCAAACAAAAGCTAGATGATTTCTATCTAAAACCTTACCCAGTAGACAGTTATATTAAGCATTTGGCTAAGACAAGCCCTACAGACTTAATGCCTCTTGAAAAAATTGGGTTCAAAAGAACTAATCTAAAGGATCTAAAATTACCTACGGGTATGTCTGGGGGAAAAGCGTTACTGGATGATTTCAAAAGTAGAATAGACCAGTACAAAGAGGCTAGAAATTATCCTTCTAAAAAAGGAGTATCTTATTTATCAACGCATATTAGATTTGGAACTGTTTCTATTCGCCATTTAGCCAGAATGGCTTATCGCATGGAGAATCAAGGAGCAGAAACTTGGTTAAATGAACTAATCTGGCGTGACTTCTATTTTCAAATCCTACATCATCATCCGCAAGTAGCTTCTGGTCATACTTTTAACCCCGCATTTGATGGGATGCAGTTCCCTAATGATGAATCTTTATTTGAAGCATGGTGTGAAGCCAGAACAGGTTACCCGTTAATTGATGCAGCGATGCGACAAATCAATCAGACTGGCTACATGCATAATCGCCTCAGAATGATAGTTGCGAGCTTTTTGGTCAAGGATCTACTCATTGATTGGCGCTGGGGCGAAAAATATTTTGCTGATCATCTAATTGATTATGACTTCAGTGCGAACAATGGTGGCTGGCAATGGGCGGCTTCCACTGGATGTGACGCACAGCCATGGTTTCGAATCTTCAATCCAGTAACGCAAAGTGAACGCTTTGATAAGGATGGTAAGTTTATTAAAAAATATATACCTGAACTAAGTCAATGCACTGACAAAGAAATACACCAACCATGGCAAATTTCGTCAACTAGACAACAGGAAATTGGCTTAATTATTGGTGAAGACTACCCTGCCCCAATCGTCGACCATGCACATCAACGCACATTAACCCTTGATTTATATAAACAATCTAATGAAAAAACTGATTAAAAGTTCTTTTATCTTGACCGAGGCACGACTATTGCTTTTATATAATCTATTCTCTCGTGGGGTTTTTACAACACTAACAATAGCATGCAAATTAGCACCTATAAAAAATAGACACGGAATTCGTTATTAGGGGATAATACAGCTGTTGCACCTCGTTTAGGTATAAGCAAAAACCAGCTATGATTGATAAAAATATATAACGAAAACATAATAAAGTATAAAGCGATTTTAAATATGCAGTTTAACCTTATCAAAATTCTAATCACCAGCTTGCTGTTAATTATAGTGACTGGCTGTGCGACCCAATCCAACAAGGATCCACTAGAATCAATTAACCGTGGCGTTTACAAGTTCAATGATGTAACCGACAAGGCAGTTATCAAACCAGTGGCAACTGCTTACAAAAAAGTAACTCCTTCACCTATCCGTAAGGGTATCAGTAACTTTTTTAATAACCTCGGCTCAATTACAACGGTACTCAATGACATATTGCAACTGAAATTTGCTAATGCATTCACGGATGCAGGTCGTTTTGTGATAAACAGTACATTTGGTATTGCTGGCTTCATTGATGTTGCTGGTATGGATAACATCCCGCAAAACAAAGAGGACTTTGGTCAAACACTGGGTTACTGGGGTGTTGATAACGGACCATACCTTGTTCTGCCATTTTTAGGATCTAGTACGCTACGTGATACAACTGGTTTAGTGTTTGATACTGTGACAACTGACCCAATCACCTATACGCATAATATCGGCGAAATAAGATTACATAATCAATTGCGTACAGCGCAGTTGATTGATAAGCGCACACAACTACTTGAAGCTGGTGATTTAGTTGATGATGCGGCATTAGACCCTTACTCTTTTGTCAGAGACGCCTACTTGCAAAGACGCGAAAGCCAAGTACAGGATGGTCTAGTGCCTAAACATGATTTTGATAATGGCTTTGAGCCTGCTGATGAAGACTTAGATTTTCCTGTTTCAGGTAACTAACACATAGCCTAATCACGATAACAAAAAAGCCTCATTTGAGGCTTTTTTGTTATTTACTTGCTTCTTTCTTTCAACTGATTAGCTAGTTGCTACCGTCATCCGCTCAATTAAGAGTGATCCAGTCTGTTTAGCACTTGGTATCACGGCATCGTTACCTACTGCAATAATTTGCATCAGCATATCTTTAAGGTTGCTGGCAATAGTGATTTCTTCTACTGGATGGACAATAACACCGTTCTCAACCCAGAAACCTGCTGCACCACGTGAATAATCGCCAGTTACCATATTAAGGCCATGACCTAATATTTCTGTCACCACTAACCCAGTACCCATCATTGCTAACAAATCCGAAAACGACTGGTTTGTATCCCGCACAATCAAATTGTGAGCACCTCCTGCATTACCAGTAGTTTTTAAGCCTAGCTTGCGTGCTGAGTAACTTGAGAGCATGTAGCCCTGCAAAATTCCATTCTCAACCAGCATCCGCGGCTTTGTTGCGACACCCTCGTTATCAAAAGGGCTGCTTGCTAGCCCTCTTTTTACATGGGGTAATTCTTCTATGTTAATTAAAGATGATGCGATTTGTTTTCCTAGGCTATCCAGCAAGAACGACGATTGTCGGTATAAGTTACCACCAGAAATCGCACTGATCAGGGAAGAGATAAGTCCACCAGCCAATGGCGCTTCAAATATAACTGGATATTGACCCGTTTTAATAGAACGTACACCCAATCGGCGAACAGTTCTTTTACCTGCCAAATCGCCAACAAACTCTGGTGAAGCCATATCAGCAAGACTACGCGCATTGCTATACCAGTAATCACGTTGCATTGCATTATCTTGCTCTGCAATGACAGAACAGCTAATACTATGACGAGAGCTAGGGTAACCGCCAATAAATCCATGCGTATTAGCATAAATAAATTGACCCTCACTCGTCGATACACTCGCACCTTCTGAATTGGTTATACGGCTTTTATCGACTGCTAATGCAGCCGCTTCGCAGCGTTTTGCTATATCAGCTGCCTCTTCAACACTGATTTGCCATGGATGATACAAATCCAGATTTTGAATATCCGTTGCCATTCGGTCAGCATCTGCTAAACCACAATATGGGTCTTCTGCTGTGAATTTTGCGATATTACAAGCAGCTGCGACTGTATCTTTTAATGCTTGCATCCCAAAATCAGAGCTGCTGGCATAACCTTTTCTGTGGCCAAAAAAAACTGTAACCGAGACACCTTTGTCCCGATTGTACTCAATATTCTCAGTTTCGCCCTTACGCACTGAGACGGTTTGACCAGTACCAAAGCTGACATCAACATCTGCTTGTGATGCCCCCATCTGCTTAGCAAGTTTAAGTGTGTCTTCCGCAATCTGTTTTAATGTTTCTTGATTCATTGTGTTTCAATCATTCGATTCGTTATCGTCTATCGCTAAAACTGTTATCATACCGTGCATCAGTACTATCTTAGGCAAACCAACGTAAAACATGCAACAAAAAGATGAAAACAGCACAGTAATTAGCAAAACACAGCGTAAAGCTGAAGCTGATCAGCTACAGCAAATCGGCAAAAGTCTTATTGCATTGCCTGATGACAGGCTTAAACAACTAAACCTGCCAGAAGCATTATACGAAGCAATAGTGGAAGCAAAACGCATTACTTCTAATGGTGCTATACGCCGTCAAATGCAGTATATTGGTCGTTTGATGCGTGATATAGACTCCACGCCTATAGTGGAACAACTCAGCAAATGGGAAGGAAAAAACCAAGAAGAAAACGCCCGTTTTCATGCACTGGAGCGTTGGCGCGAGCGACTGATTGGCGAAGCTGCAACATCGAGTAATGATGTGCTGCAGGCATTTGTAACACAGTACCCAAACGATGAGATTCAGCGTCTGCGCCACTTAATTCGCAACGCTCACCAAGAACAGTCCAATAACAAACCGCCAAAGAGCTCGAGAGAACTATTTAAGCTTTTACGCGAAATTACAGAAAGCGCTAACCAATAACGCATCTATTTACAATAAAGCGAATATTAAAATTGTCTACTTACGACTGTTTAATGTTGCGCTAGCCGTATTAATTTCCTCATCTCGTTTATAGCCTATTTCCACCTGCTTACCAGCATATTTCATGGCTGCCTCTGAGAGCTGTGCAGGCGACTGTAAATCCATTGAACCCATTTTTAACAAAACATCCCCGCGCTTTAAGCCAGCTTTGAATGCTGGTGATTGCTTGATCACAGCCAGTACTTTTAAACCGTCCTCTTCAATCACATCACCAGTCTCTTTGTCTTTGCGACTGAGCTTAATCACATGCAAACCTAACAAAGGCATCGGGAGCTTGGCCCAATAGCTTGCATAATACCTATATTGTTCATCATCTTGTGAATCTAATGCTTCAGGGTCTACTTCTCCAGTGGTTTTTGCGGCTTCTTTGATCAGCTCCAATTTGGATAGCGAAGATTTTTTAGAAGCATATTTACTATAAACCAGCACGACATCGGCTTTAATCGCCCTTGCATGCGCTAACGCCATGTCAGGTTTTATGCTACCAGCCTCAAATCCACTGCTCCCCATCATATCGTAACCATCTTCGAGCATGCTGATGTTATCTTCATCATAGTGATTACTCACATACATTTTAGTATCAGGGTTGACCTGCATTGATTTCAAGTTGCCACTGTTTTGTTCTTTGTAATTCTTGGCAAACAAGTTTTCTTCAGCGTGGACAGTTTGCAAACAAAACGCAATAAGCATCCCTATCAGCATTTTTTTCATCATCATTACAAGTCCTTAATCTTTAACGTTATAATTTACAGTTATCCAGTTGACATCATTTTAACCAAACAATTCGCATGCAGCCCAAATTATTTAAGATTGGTTTAGTTTCCATCAGTGACCGCGCATCTCAAGGCGTTTATGAGGACAAAGGAATTCCTAGCCTGACAAGCTGGTTGACCAGCGCACTTGTTACCCCATTTGAAACAGAACAGCGCTTAATTGCTGATGACCAAGAAACCATATCACAAACACTCATTGATTTAGTTGATAACCAGCAATGTCATTTAATCCTAACGACAGGCGGTACAGGGCCTGCGTTGCGTGATGTTACGCCAGAAGCCACACTGGCAGTCGCTGATAAAACGATGCCTGGGTTTGGTGAACAAATGCGCCAGATTAGCCTACATTTTGTGCCAACAGCCATTTTATCCCGCCAGGTTGCCGTTATTCGCAAACAATCTCTGATTATCAATTTACCAGGTCAACCCAAGGCAATTGCTCAAACACTGGAAGGCCTTAAAGATGATGCGGGCAATAGAATCGTTCATGGTATTTTTGCAGCTGTGCCTTATTGTCTGGATTTAATCGGCGCACCATGGATAGAAACCGCTGAACATATTGTCAAAAGTTTTCGTCCGAAAAAGAAATAGCGAGTGAATTGTTTTGTCCTATATCCTTAATGAATCTTGGCAACAATGGATAAGAGATAATTTCGCTCGTGGCTGTAATAAAGCCGATATGTTCAACGTCATGATAGAGGCAGGTATTGAAGAAGAAGCTGCTCATTTGAACCTAAATATCTATGAAGCCAGCCAAAACCCTAAATCTGAGAACATTAAGTATAAAGAAACTATCTCACATCAGCTGCCAACTAAGCAAACAAAAGAAAGTAGTTATCTCTTCCAGCTAGAGAATACGCTAGAAACCACAGATGGACAGCGGATGCAGGTAATGATGCGCAGCACAGCGCCAGACGTGGTTTTAATAGATGATTTTATGACTGAAGCAGAATGTGATGAATTATGTGCTTTATCGAAGAGCACGCTTAAAAAATCTACCGTTGTTGATGATAAAACAGGGCAAGGTATTAACCACGATGCAAGAACGAGCCAAGGCACCTACTTCTCAGTCGGACAGAATGCACTGGTTACAAAAATAGAAAACAGAATTAGTGAGATTACCGGCACGCCAGTTAATCATGGTGAAGGCATCCAGATACTTAACTATGCAAACGGTGGAGAATACAAGCCACATTTTGATTACTTCCCTGACAATGCAGGTGGACAAGCAAACATGCAAAAAGGTGGCCAACGTATTATTACCATTGTGATGTACTTGAATAATGTTAAAACTGGTGGCGCAACGATATTTCCTGAAATTAATCTTAGCATCTATCCAAAAAAAGGTTCTGCGTTATACTTTTCTTACTACAGCGCAAACGGCAAAGTTGACCCACTTACATTACATGGTGGCGCACCCGTTATTGAGGGGGAGAAATGGATTGCTACTAAATGGATTCGTCAACATCCATATGCATAGTAAAAAGTGGTACCCTTAAATAACATGATGAATATAAAAGCATACAACACGCATATAAGACCTTATACACCCTTCATTTTTTGGGGCTTGGTTGCGTTTGTGTCAAAACTATTACTGATGGAACATGTTGGGACACTGCCTAGCTTTCCGTATCTGGATAAAATTATTCATGCATGCCTATTCATCACGCTAACTTTGGTTGGCTATTTGGCCTACTCAGATTACAAAAAATGGCTTTACATAAGCTTAGCCACATATGGTGCAATAACTGAAATAATGCAAGAAATGTATACCAACACACGATTTGCAAGCATTTATGACTGGCTAGCTGATTTAACTGGTATTTTAATTGCTGCGTTCGTGATTAAGATAGTTATCAACAATTTTAATGCGCAGTCATCTTATGACAACAGAATTTGACATTATTAAAAAATACTTTACCCAAGCAACGTCAAATACTGATTTAGGTATTGGTGATGATGCAGCATTGATAAGCACTTCAGCTGGTCATCAAGTAGCGGTGTCCACAGATAGTTCTGTCGTCGGCACCCACTTTTTTAGCCATGCCGAGCCATACGATATTGGTTGGAAATCACTAGCAGTCAATATATCCGATATGGCAGCCATGGGCGCAACACCCAAATGGGCAACACTGGCACTGACACTACCCAAAGTTTCAGAATATTGGTTAAAGGAATTCTCGCGTGGTTTTTTTGCTTGTGCAAAAAACTTTCATGTTGATTTAATTGGCGGAGATACCACCAAAGGTCCATTGAATATTGGCGTACAAATCATCGGCGAAGTGCCTACTGGCAAATCATTAAAGCGCAGTGGCGCTGAAGAAAATCAAGACATATGGGTCAGTGGCACACTTGGTAGCGCGGCTTTAGCGCTTGCCAGCATCAACAATCCACAGTTTTTGCTTGAAGATAAAACCTTGTTTGCTTGTTTGAAAGCACTCAATACACCCTTGCCACGCGTTACGCTCGGCATTGCTTTAAGAGAAATTGCAACCAGTTGTATCGACATCTCAGACGGGCTGCTTGCAGATTTAGCGCATATATTGACAGCATCAAGCACAGAGAATAAAAAACTTGGTGCGATTATTCAATTAGAAGCCATTCCTTGCATTCCAACAATTAAACAGTGGCTATCTGAGGAGATTGTGCGTAAAGCTTTGCTGGCTGGAGGCGATGACTATGAATTATGTTTTACAGCTTCACGTGAACGTAGAGAAGCAATTTTATGGTTAGCGCAAAAAATGAAACTACCGTTAACGCATATAGGACGTGTAAATACAACTGGTAAACTGGGCGTTCTGCATGATAATAAACCAGTGAATATATCAACATTAGGATATGATCACTTTGCCTAAAAGCCCTGATCTAAAATTCCTATTTCAACATCCAGCAAACTTTTTAGCATTGGGATTTGGTACTGGTTTGGCACCAAAAGCACCAGGCACATTTGGCACAATAGTTGGGTTGCCACTTTACTGGCTACTATC
>JBFIGM010000093.1:0-8666 GCA_041602315.1 Methylophilaceae bacterium
TATTTAATTGAGGGAAACTATGCGTGAGGTGCCATTCAATAAACCATATCTTACTGGTAAAGAGATTGAATATATCAAACAATCCCATGCAGTTGGAAATTTATCAGGAGATGGGTTTTATACCAAGGAATCAAGCGCATGGCTTGAGCAAAAAACTAAAACAAAAAAAGCGTTATTAACGCACTCCTGTACTGCTGCATTAGAAATGGCCGCATTGTTAGCTGATATTCAACCAGGCGATGAAGTTATCATGCCATCTTATACTTTCGTTTCAACTGCCAATGCATTTGTATTACGTGGTGGCATACCTGTTTTTGTGGATATTCGACCTGATACGCTAAACATCAATGAGAACTTAATAGAAGCAGCGATAACAAACAGAACGAAAGCGATTGTGCCAGTTCACTATGCAGGCGTTGCGTGTGAAATGGACACCATTATGCAGATTGCTAAAAAGCACGATCTCCTGGTCATTGAGGATGCCGCACAAGGTGTAATGTCTAGCTATAAAGGTAAGGCATTAGGTTCAATTGGGCATTTAGGAGCATATTCTTTCCATGAAACAAAAAACATTATTTCAGGTGAGGGTGGTGCGATCCTTGTCAACGAAGAAGAGTTTTCACTGCGAGCAGAAATTATTCGTGAAAAAGGAACAAACCGCAGTCAGTTTTATCGTGGGCAGGTAGACAAATATACTTGGCAAGACATTGGTTCCTCTTATCTGCCAGGTGAGGATACCGCTGCGTTCTTACTGGCGCAGCTAGAATGTGCAGAAGAAATTACGCAAAAACGCATGGCCATCTGGAATAAATATCATGATGCATTTGAACATTTGGAGCAAAAAGGCCTTATTCAAAGGCCTTCCATTCCAGAAGGGTGTTCGCATAATGCTCATATGTATTATGTGTTACTCAATTCACTTGCTGAGAGAACGGCACTAATTCGTAAATTTAAATCAGATAATATTCATCCTGTATTTCATTATATTCCTCTACATTCTGCACCAGCAGGGGTTAAATTTGGACGCGTATCTGGTAGCATGGAGCATACAAATGCAGTTTCAGATAGATTGTTAAGGTTACCATTGTGGGTTGGGTTAGGTGATGATCAAGAGCGTGTGATAGACGGGATGAATTCCTTCAAATTTGAAGGGCAGAAGAATGATCACTTGGAAGGTATTCGTCATGTTCCTGTGAGTCATTTACAGTTGGAAAAAACAAAACTTAAACTAGCAGCTTCTGCGTAAACAGTAATTTGCTGTTATTCACATCTTTTTTGAATTTTAGACTTGACTTAATAAAGCAATTGGCATTTAATGAAAGTGCGCTGATTTGAGTGGCCAAATTTAAACAAAGCCTTACTCAGCTTGCGGGCGCATAATAAATCCTGCTAAAGCGAGAAATACAAAACCCGTTTTAGCTGTAATGAGCTATAACGGGTTTTTTAATACCTAAAAGATTCAAAAAAGAGAGTAGTTAATGACTAATCAATATCACCTTGAAACCATTAGCGTTAGAGCGGGCAATGCGCCAACCGAGTTAGGTGAGAACTCAGAAGCCATATTTTTGAACTCAAGTTTTCGTTTTAATAGTGCTGCGCAAGCAGCAGCTCGGTTTTCTGGCGATGAAGCAGGCAATATTTATTCGCGCTTTACCAACCCCACAGTCACCGCATTTCAAGATAAATTGGCTGCAATGGAAGGCGCTGAACAATGCGTCGCTACAGCTAGCGGGATGTCCGCAATATTGGCCTGTGTGATGGGCATTTGCTCAGCAGGCGACCATGTAATTGCGTCACAAAGTCTATTTGGCACTTCTGTCCAACTATTTACCAATATTTTAAAACGCTGGGGTTTGGAAGTGACTTTGGTTTCTTTGACAGATAAAAATGCTTGGCAAGCTGCAATAAAGACCAATACCAAGCTTTTTTTTGTAGAAACCCCATCTAATCCATTAACTGAAGTCTGTGATATTCAGGCTTTAGCTGATATTGCACATGGCGTAAATGCATATTTAGCCGTCGATAACTGCTTTTGTACCCCTGCTATCCAAAAGCCACTAGATTTTGGAGCAGACATCATCATTCATTCTGCAACTAAATATATTGATGGACAAGGACGCTGCCTTGGTGGCGCCGTATTAGGCTCCAAGGCGCTGATGGAGCCTGTATATGGTTTTTTGCGGACAGCGGGCGTGACAATGAGTGCTTTTAATGCATGGGTCTTCTTAAAAGGATTAGAAACTTTACCAATTCGAATGGAGGCGCATGCGCAAAAAGCTTTAGCATTAGCAACATGGTTGGAGTCTCAGCCACAAGTAAGCCGCGTTTTTTATCCAGGACTGACATCGCATCCGCAGCACGCACTTGCAATGCAGCAGCAGAAAAACGGCGGTGGGATTGTTAGTTTTGAAGTTAAACCAATGGCAGGACAAACAGAGCAGGATGCTGCATGGGCGTTAATTGACGCTACAAGAATGATTTCCATTACTGCTAACTTGGGTGATGCTAAAACAACTATTACGCACCCAGCCACAACGACTCATAGTCGAGTAAGTGCTGAGGCAAGAGCAGCATCTGGCGTAAAAGATAGTTTGATTCGGATTGCTGTGGGGCTTGAACATGTTGATGATTTAAAAGCTGATTTAGCCTTACTTACCTGATAAGTAATTGATTTAAAAACGGGGCTATTAAAAGCCCCGTTTTTTGTTGTAATAATTACGTAAAAAACTGCTCTGGCAGGCTAAACATGTTAGAATTTATGGGTTATAAATCTTATAAAAATGCGCTTATAAAAGTAGCAGTCCTATCTTATAAATACGGAACAATGACGGAATAAATCATGGATCAATTCGCAAAAGAAACCCTGCCCATTAGTTTAGAAGATGAAATGCGCCGATCTTACCTTGATTACGCGATGAGTGTAATTGTTGGTAGGGCTTTGCCAGATGTTCGTGATGGATTAAAGCCAGTACACAGGCGTGTGCTTTTTGCCATGCATGAGTTGAATAATGACTATAACAAACCATACAAAAAGTCTGCTCGTATTGTAGGTGACGTTATTGGTAAATACCATCCGCATGGTGATACAGCTGTGTATGACACAATCGTGCGTATGGCGCAGGATTTTTCTTTGCGCTACATGCTTGTAGATGGTCAAGGTAATTTTGGTTCAGTGGATGGTGATAATGCGGCTGCAATGCGATATACCGAAATTCGCATGTCCAAAATCGCACATGAGTTGTTAGCTGATATTGAAAAAGAAACAGTCGATTTTGGCCCTAACTATGATGGTTCTGAGAATGAGCCGCTGATTATGCCAGCTCGGATTCCTAACTTGCTGATTAATGGTAGTTCTGGCATTGCGGTTGGTATGGCGACAAACATTCCGCCTCATAATCTTAATGAGGTGCTTGATGCAAGTTTGGCATTACTTAAAGATCCAGAAATTTCAATTGAAGATTTGATTGATTTAATGCCAGCACCTGACTTCCCAACGGCTGGCATTATTTACGGTACTACAGGTGTCAGAGAAGGTTATCGAACAGGACGTGGTCGCGTAGTGATGCGTGGTCGTACCCATTTTGAAGATATTGATAAAGGTGGCAATCGTCAGGCAATTATCATTGATGAACTTCCATATCAAGTTAATAAAAAAACGATGATTGAAAAGATCGCAGAGTTAGTTAATGATAAGAAAATAGAAGGCATTTCTGATCTCCGCGATGAGTCTGATAAATCAGGTATGCGTGTTGTCATTGAATTAAAACGTGGCGAAGTGCCAGAAGTAATTCTTAATAATCTCTATAAGCAAACACAGCTACAAGATACGTTTGGCATGAATATGGTTGCCTTGATAGATGGGCAGCCGCGTTTACTCAATCTAAAACAAATCCTAGAAGCATTTTTGCGCCACCGTCGCGAAGTCATCACGCGGCGTACCGTGTTCGAGTTGAAAAAGGCGCGTGATCGTGGTCATGTACTTGAGGGTCTTGCCGTTGCACTTGCAAATGTAGATGAAATGATTGCAATCATCAAAGCGGCGCCAACCCCTCCAGAAGCCAAGCAGGAGTTGATGGCGCGAACATGGCATTCGCCAGTTGTGGAAGAAATGCTGAAGCGAGCAGCAATGGAGGCATCAAGACCTGAAGGGTTATTAGTAGACTTTGGGTTAACGCCTGATGGATACAAGTTGTCTGATATACAAGCACAAGAAATTTTGCAAATGCGCTTGCAAAGACTTACTGGTTTAGAGCAAGACAAAGTGGTTAATGAGTATAAGGAAATCATGGATGTGATTGCTGATTTACTCGATATTTTGGCAACGCCTGCGCGAGTAACTACGATGATTTCAGAAGAAATGGCGGAAATCGCAAAACAATTTGGCGATAAACGTCGCAGTGAGATTGTAGAAAATACACAAGATTTATCACTAGAAGATTTGATCGCACCACAAGACGTGGTGGTAACTCTGTCACATACTGGATACGTTAAATCTCAACTGCTAGAAGAATATCGTGCGCAACGGCGTGGTGGCAGGGGCAAGCAAGCAGCACCAACCAAAGAAGATGACTTTATTGATAAGTTGTTTGTTGCGAATACACATGATTACATATTATGTTTCAGTAGTTTAGGTCAAGTGTATTGGTTAAAAGTCTATGAAGTGCCTCAGGGAAGCCGTATAGGTAGGGGTAAGCCAATTGTGAACTTGTTTCCATTAGCGGAAGGCGAAAAGATAAACGCAATCCTACCTGTTAAAGAGTTTACTGATAATGAATTTATTTTCATGACAACCGCTAAGGGTACAGTTAAGAAAACTGCTTTATCTGAATTCTCTAAACCTCGCAAGTCAGGCATTATTGCGATTAAGCTTGATGATGGTGACTTTTTGATTGGTGCAGAAATAACCAATGGTGAAAATGATATTGTTCTAGTTTCAGATGCAGGTAAGGCAGTATGGTTTAGCGAAGATGATGTCCGCCCAATGGGGCGAGCAACACGCGGCGTGCGCGGTATGAAGCTAGGACCAAAACAGCAAGTATTGTCCTTGCTTATTGCAGATGATGATCAGCAATCAGTTTTAGTAGCAACTGAAAACGGCTATGGAAAACGGACAGTCTTAAAAGATTTCCGACATTCAGGACGCGGCACACAGGGTGTTAAGGCTATTGCAATCAGTGAACGCAATGGTGCGGCAATTGCGGCACGTTTAGTTAGCGCTGATGATGAAATCATGCTCATTACCACTGGTGGTGTTTTAATCCGCACGCGTGTTAAAGAGATCCGAGATATGGGTCGAGCAGCACAGGGTGTAACACTGATTAATTTAGGACAAGGCGAGAAGTTGTCTGGATTGGAAAAAGTAGTCGAAACGGACGAAGAAGAATAAGGATGTCGATGCAACCAATTTTTAATTTTTCAGCTGGTCCAGCTGTTTTACCAAAAGCAGTGTTACAGCGCGCTCAAGCTGAAATGCTTGATTGGCACGGTAGTGGTATGTCAGTTATGGAGATGTCACATCGTGGTAAAGAGTTTTTGAGTATATTAGCTAAGACAGAGGCTGATTTTCGTTCTTTACTCGGCGTGCCAAGCAACTATAAAGTTTTATTTTTACAAGGGGGTGCCATTGCAGAGAATGTGATGATCCCGCTTAATCTGTTAAACGGAAAAAGCGCAGATTACGCAATTACTGGTAGCTGGAGTCAGCGTAGCGCAGATGAAGCAAAGGTGATTGGTAATATCAATATTGTGACAGAAAGTAATCCATATACTTATGTTCCAGATTTTTCAGAATGGCAAATGCACACTGACGCCGCTTATCTGCACATATGCACAAATGAAACCATTAATGGTGTTGAGTTTGAAGCGCTGCCGGATGCCGGCCATGTACCGATAGTGGCTGATATGTCATCCCATATATTATCTAGGCCGATTGATGTGAGTCAGTATGGTGTTATTTATGCTGGCGCACAAAAGAACATTGGACCAGCAGGTTTGTGTATCGTGATTGTACGTGAAGATTTGCTAGGGCTTGCTGCTACACAAACACCAAGTGTATTTAATTGGAAAACACAAGCCGATAACCAAAGCATGATTAATACGCCACCTACCTACGCGATTTACATTGCTGGACTTGTATTTGAATGGCTGATTGAGCAGGGTGGCGTCACAGCGATAGAAAAAACAAACATCAAAAAAGCACAATTATTATATGAATATATTGATTCAACCGATTTTTACTCTAATGATGTTGCAATAAAAAATCGCTCGCGTATGAATATCCCATTTACATTAAAAGATGAATCGCTTAATGCCGCATTTTTAGCGGGTGCAGAAACAGTAGGCTTATTACAGCTAAAAGGGCATCGCTCAGTGGGTGGTATGCGTGCTAGTATATATAATGCCATGCCGATTGAAGGCGTGCAGGCATTAGTAGAATACATGAAAATATTTGAGAAAACACATTAAATATATATTTTAAATGTCTGATTTATTGAAAAAATATAGAGAAGAGATTGATGCGATTGACGCACAAATTCTCAAGCTTGTAAATGAACGTGCTAACCTTGCGCGTAAAATTGGGCATGTAAAAGAAGATGGTGTTATTTATCGGCCAGAGCGAGAAGCGCAGGTGTTACGTACTATGCAGGAACTCAATACGGGGCCGCTTTCAAGTGAAGCTGTAAGCAATATTTTCCGTGCTGTCATGTCTAACTGCCGTGCCCTTGAAAAAGAACTATCAATTGCATTCTTAGGGCCACTTGGTACTTACACCGAAGAAGCGGCTCTAAAGCAGTTTGGATTGGGTCGAAATGCAATAGTCTGTGGGACAATAGATGAGGTGTTTCGTACACTTGAGGCTGATCAGGCTGATTATGCCGTAGTACCAGTGGAGAATTCTACGGAAGGAGCTGTTGGGCTAACGTTAGACTTGTTGCTGGCCAGTACTTTAAAGGTTTGTGGCGAAGTTACTTTGCCAATTCATCATTGTTTGCTCTCAAAGCAGACAGATATCAATAAAATATCGCATGTGTTCTCACATGGGCAGTCCTTATCTCAGTGCCATGAGTGGCTTAATAGAACGCTTCCTACTGCACAGAGAGAGGCTGTTACCAGTAATGCTTATGCAGCGCAAATGATACATGACCTTGTCTCAACTGATGGCACTTTTGCAGCTGCAATTGCAAGCAAGCGCGCAGCAGAACTATTTAATCTTAATGTGCTTGCCGAAAATATAGAGGATGACCCTAAGAATACGACACGCTTTTTAGTGTTAAGTAAGCATGATGTAGCACCATCAGGTCAAGATAAAACATCCTTAGCCTTGAGCACAAAAAACAAACCAGGCGCAATGTTTAACCTCTTAGAGCCTCTAGCCCGCTTGGGGGTAAGTATGACAAAGCTAGAATCCAGACCTTCGAAACAAGGCTTATGGGATTATGTTTTTTTTATCGATATAGAGGGGCATCAATCCGATGACAAAGTAAAAGCAGCAATCGCTGAATTAGAGCAGCGTGCTTCTGTTGTAAAGGTGCTTGGCTCATATCCAGTTGCGGTTGTTTAATAAATCATGAATATTTCAAACCTAGCACCAGACTATATCCGAGCTATTGCCCCTTACCAAGGTGGTAAGCCTATTTCAGAGATTGCAAGAGCTTTTGGTATCAATGAATCAGACATTATCAAGTTGGCTTCGAATGAAAACCCTTTGGGTATCAGTCCAAAAGCACAACTAGCGATTGAAGATGCTCTAACTGATATAGCGCGCTACCCAGACGGAAACAGCTTTGCATTGCGAGAGGCTGTAAGTAAAAAGTATGGTGTCGGCTCAGATCAGATAGTGTTTGGTAATGGTTCTAATGATATTTTAGAGTTGTGTGCGCGTGCTTTTTTAAAGCAAGGTGATGAGGCTATCTTTTCGCAACATGCGTTTGCTGTATATCCGCTTGTTACACAGGCAGTGGGTGCTAAAGGGGTTGTTGTTGCTGCAAAAGCATTTGCACATGATCTAGATGGATTTATCAAAGCAATCACTGATAAAACGCGTTTAGTTTTTATTGCAAACCCGAATAATCCTACTGGTACGCTGATTGATAAAGTAACTTTAAAAGCCTTTTTGCAAAAAATACCAAAGAATATTTTAGTTGTGTTAGATGAGGCCTATGATGAGTATTTGTCATCTGATGATAAATCAGAGGCAATCAGTTGGCTAAATGAGTTTGATAATTTGATTATCTCACGCACTTTTTCAAAAGCTTACGGTCTAGCAGGTTTAAGGGTAGGTTTCGGTTTAATGCACGCCGCTGTAGCAGATATTTTGAATCGGGTGCGTCAGCCATTCAATGTTAACTCGATTGCGCAAGCAGCTGCGATAGCATCCCTTGCTGATGATGAATTTGTTGCGCGTAGTTATGCTGCTAATCAAGCTGGCATGTTGCAGCTTACACAAGGGTTTGATCAGTTAGGCTTAACTTATATTGACTCATATGCAAACTTTATTAGTTTTAAAGTTAATAATGCAGCAGTGATCAATCAAAAGCTGCTTGAAAATGGCATTATTGTTCGCCCAGTGGCGAATTATGAGATGCCCGATTATCTACGAGTGAGCATAGGACTCTTTTCTGAAAATCAACGCTTTTTAGAAGTGTTAACAACGATATTAAAAACGA
>JBFIGM010000094.1:0-8604 GCA_041602315.1 Methylophilaceae bacterium
AAATGCTGAGTCCAAAAGGCTGGCTAATACTGACTTTTTAACATCTTTAGCTAATAGATATTGGTTTGAACAAAAGTTAAACAATGAAATTGATCGTGTAAAACGATTTTTTCAACCCTTATCATTGATAGCATTTGATTTGGATAACTTTAAGCCAATCAACGATAATTATGGCCATGCAGTAGGAGATTTGGTACTCAAAAACATTGCGAACATACTTCATTCAAACTTACGTGAGATTGATACTCCAGCAAGATGGGGTGGAGATGAGTTTATGTTGCTATTACCAAATACCTCACTTGGTCAAGCAGAAAAACTAGCAGAAAAAATACAGCAGTTAATAAATGAAGAAATGAATAAACAAAACTGGTCAGTTACTGCCAGCTTTGGTGTCACAGAGCTAAAGATAAGTGAAACTCCAACGCAATTTATAAACCGTGCAGACAATGCTATGTATGACTCAAAAAAATTTGGCGGTAATAAAATTACAACCTCATAATTATTTTTTAAATTAAATTTGAGTGTAAAAAAATTGGGAGTTATTCTTCGCACTAAAAAAAGCCCACATCGCTGTGAGCTTGATTCGATTGGTGGCCCGAACTGGAATTGAACCAGTGACACGCGGATTTTCAATACAAGGCAATCTTTTCTTTATTCTCAAAAAAGTTGAAGATTTTTAACGAAATATTTGCTTGAAACCAGTTCAAATTTAAATTACCGAACCAGTATGCCGAACTGTTTTGCTAAATTTGGGATTTAAAGTTATGAAAGCTGAATTTAATCAACGAGTTTCCCATATCTAACCGCTGAACCTAACCGAACTAAACTGAAATTAAGTTTTAAACCGAAAGAATGCGTCAACAAAATCCCAACAGAATATCCCTAGTAAACAGCAATTGATCAATCAGCAAATCATGTGCAACTACTTTGTGGGTTGTGTTTGAATATAAACGGTTCATGTTTCTATCCAGACGTCTAGAGTGTAATTTTTGATGAGCCCTTAGATAATTAAGTGATTGCAAAGCTTCTGTGACAGACAGGTATTCAGGACTTCTGCTGTGGTCTGCTGCCATCCATTTGATGGTTTTATGGATGCCTTTGCTGCTAGTGTTGAGGATGTGATTAGTGACTATCAGGATTACATTAGAACAGTTGAAGAACAGCTTGGAAATCTTAGGTTTCCTAGTACATTAGATGACACTCCTTTCCCAAACGGAGCCACAGATCAATATGGACGTAATTTTCAGGTAAGTAATTGCAATTTCTACGGCTGGTTGAAAGCTGATTTACCTAACCTTAGCGCCATTCCCGTTAGTCAAATTAAAGATAAAACCATCGGTCAGAAGTGGGAGTTAAGCTATCTAAGAATTATTGCCGCACTTCTAGAATATATTGAAGGTGACGTGCTGGGAATTGAAAAGCATCCAGCATTTTCTACATAAGCCAAATTAATTGAGTTTTTGGCTAATAGATATAATGGTTAAGAAGGGCTTTCGCAAAGTAATTTATCTCGTAAATTTCCATTAGCAAAACGCGCTCTGAATAATATATAGTTACGCAAGTTTTGTAAGTTCCGCAGCTGCTGAGGTGATAAAAGTTAAAGTGTTTAAAGTTAAAACCTTACCGAGTTCATCCGGGGTTATTGGATTTTAATCTTGAGTACACAAAAAGTAATAAACTCATCACGAGAGCTTCTCCTGGCGCAACACGCAGTAATGTCTCAATTTACAATAATTAACTAGCTATATATACCATCAATTATATAAACTAGTAGTTAACTAATTGGAGTACAAATTAAATGCTAACCAATTACAAAGAGCTCAAAGACAAGCTAAAAAGTAATTTATTTTTAGCTTCATTGGCGATTGCGATATGTTATTTTATTGCTGCACGTTTAAGTTTGATGCTGGCTTATGAAGGTAGCAATGCATCGCCAATCTGGCCACCATCAGGTATTGCAATTGCCTCCATTTATATTATTGGATTTCGTGTTGCACCCGCAATTGCAATTGCGGCCTTTATGGCGAATATCCTATCGTTGATGCCCGGAGGGCAAGGTGTCAACTTAAACAGTACGCTTGTCTCACTTGCCATTGCTTTAGGCAACACAGCTGAGGCCATTTTAGCTACAGTTTTGCTCAGGCGAACATTGTTAAACGCCAGTCCATTTGCCAACCCTCAAAATGTCTTCAAATTTTTAATCGTGGTGATTCTGGCTTGCGCAGTAGCCGCAAGCATAGGAACATTTAGCTTATACGCAGGAAGTCTTATTTCAGCATCAATAGCTCAGGCGGTATGGCTCAATTGGTGGCTGGGTGATCTCGGCGGTGTGATGGTTGTTACTCCATTGATTTTGGCTTGGTTGCCAGCATTGAAGCAGCAATTAACAAAGCGAACGTTATTGGAAGTGCTCATGACTTCTTTACTGGTCTGCATCATCACTGTTGCTATTTTTAGCGGATACTTTGCAAATAATCATATTGATAGAGTATTGGTCTACTTATCTATTTTAGCTATTGCTTGGATTGCATATCGTTTTGGACTAGTCGAAGTTACGCTAGCGATATTGGTATTCACTGCTGGTGCAATATGGGCAACGATTCATCATTTGGGTCCTTTTAGCACAGTCGAACTTAATGACTCACTGATTTTGCTTGTTAGCTTCATCATCATGCTAGCGTTGACTGGTCTTTTATTATCTGCGGATATTGTTCACCGTTATCAAACACTCACCACACATAGAAAATTACCCCGGTTGGAATGGACAACATTATTAAGCCTACTTGGAATGACCATTATCAGCTGGCATTTGGCTTCACTTGAGACCGCAAAGTTGAGTGAAAGTCAGTTTGCACTATCAATCAATCAAGTTCAGCTGAGAATCCAACAGCGCATGAAAATCTATGAGGAAGTGCTGAAAGGCGGGGTTGCCTTATATGCTGCATCAGATAACATCACCCATGATGACTGGTATGCCTATTATGAAATATTAGACTTACAGGAAAGCCTGCCAGGCATTCTAGGTTTTGGTTATGCTCAAATGCTTAAGCCATCAGAGAAAGACGCTTTTGTAAATGAGATGCGTGCTGTGAAGCCAGACTACGAGGTTAAGCCAAGTGGGCATAGAGAGTATTACGGCGCAATTAAATATCTTGAGCCAGAGGATGAGCGCAATATTGAAGCAATTGGATATGATATGTATTCAGAAGCGTCACGCCAATTAGCCATGAAGACGGCTGCGTTAAGTGGTGAAATGTCGTTGTCTCGAAAAATCACTTTGGTGCAAGAAATTGATGAAGATGTGCAAGCGGGCATTTTGATGTATTTGCCGCAATACAAAAAAGGGGTAAAGCTAAATACAACTGCTCAGCGATGGAAAGCGTTAGAAGGATTTGTTTATGCTCCTTTCCGTATGCAAGACTTATTGAACGGTATATTGAGCTCGACTTTAGTTGATATCCGATTACAACTATTCGATGGAGATTCAACGCGGCCCGATGATTTAATGTACGACAGTCATGCCGATTTGCCTATGCAAACCGATGTGCTGGGTAGCCTTGCTAGAAAGACCTTATTTGATATTGGTGGTCATGCTTGGACGTTAAGTTTTCAAACTTTGCCTTCATTTAATGAAAGAGTGGATCAACAGAAAACACAGATTATATTGGTCTCCGGACTGCTGCTCAGTTTGTTGCTATATATGTTGGTGCGTTCGCTCAGTGTAAATCGTGAGGCAGCGCTTAATCTTGCTAAAGAGATTGCCTCGGCATTACGCGGCTCAGAAGAGAAGTTTAAATCTTTGACGGATTCATCCAATACTGGGATTGTAGTCACCAATATTGATGAAGAAATTATTTATTGTAATCATGCAATCACCCTCATTTTTGGTTATTCGGATGATGAGACACTAGGTCAAGACTTTGCATTCATAATGGCAGGGACGACGAAAGGCCAGCACAAAAAGGGAGAGAAGGTCAGTTTTAACCTTAGTCAATATGTTGGTAAAGAATTTGATGATACAGGGATGAACAAAGCCAACCAGGCCATTCCTATTAACTGTTCTGTGAGTCAATGGGAAGATCAAGGCGAATGGTTTTATGGTATCGCCATACAAGATATTACTGAACGAAAATTGGCAGAGACGAATTTAAAATCACTTGCCAGTCGGCTTAAATTGGCAACAGAAGCAGCTGAAGCTGGTGTTTGGGAGCTCGACGCGACCACCAAAACCATGAAGTGGGATGAAAAGATGTTCAAAATGCATAATTTAAAACTAGAGCAAAATCCCAATATAAATGTATATGATGATTGGTTAAATTCGATTGATGCTAGCTATCGTAAAGGCGTGTTATCAGAAATTAAAGCATCTTATGAACATGCGACTTCATTTAAAAGTGAGTGGAAGAGCACAAATGGACGAACTTTTAGATCATTTGGCTTGATAACCCAAAGTGAAAATGACAATACTCCCTTGCTTGTGGGAATCGACTTTGACATCACAGAGCAACGCAATCAAGAGTTGAAAATTAAAAACTCATTAGAAGAAAAAGAAACATTGCTTAAAGAGGTGTATCACCGTGTTAAAAACAATCTGCAAGTGATTACGAGCTTATTTAATTTGCAAAGCAGGTCCTTGCCTGATGGCGAATCGAAGAATGTAATCGCCGATGCATCGTCCCGAGTTTTTTCGATGTCTTTGGTGCATGAGAAGCTGTATCGCTCAAAAGATCTTTCATCCATTCAACTGAATGAGTACATTCAAGATTTATGTATGAACTTTTCGCAAGCATCTGGTTTGTCGAGCAAAAATATTAGATTTCAGTTGTCTTTGCAGCCTTTGTCTGTTGATTTAGATACCGCTATCCCTTTGGGTTTGATTCTCAATGAGTTGATATCGAACTGTCTGAAACATGCTTTTAAAAACCAAGCAGAAGGTGTCATTAGTATTGATTTGAATAGCACTCAAGACCATAAAGTGGAATTAATCGTTTCAGATAACGGTCAAAATGAATTGGTTAATACACCGCCCAACGGTAAGACGCTTGGACTTCAGTTAATCAATAGTTTGTGTAATCAATTAGATGGTGAGATACATCAAGAGATTAATAATGGAACAACAGTGCGCATAACCTTTAAAGAAAAAACGTTACAAAGTAGTTATTAAACCGGATATCAAGGACTATGTAATGAAATTAATTAACCAAGAAAATAAAATTTATAGTGTACTCATTGTTGAAGATGAAGCCATCATCGCCATGGATTTGTCGTCGCAATTGGAAGGTATGGGTTATCAAATCTGTGCGGTTGCTGATAACGGTGAAGAAGCTATTAAAATGGCTAAGCAGCATCATCCAGATTTAATCCTAATGGATGTTGTTATTAAAGGAGCGATTGACGGTATACAAACTGCTGAAAAAATTATTAAAGAATTAAAAATACCAATTATCTATCTCACGTCGTTTAGCGACGAGGATACAGTCAGACGTGCTTCAAAAACAATGCCTTATGGGTATATTTCCAAGCCTTTTTACAGCAAGGATCTGAATAGTGCAATCAAGATTGCCATTTATAAAGCCACTTTAGAGAAAAACTTAAGAAGTTCTGAACTTTGGTTTTCTGCAACTTTGAGCTGCGTATCTGATGCGGTCATCGCCACTAATACAGATTATAAAGTACATTTTATTAATCCTGCCGCTGAACTTTTGATAGAAGCAACATTAGAGGAGGTTGAGGGGCTGCATATCAATGATGTCTTTATGATTGAAGATGACATTAATGGAAGCAAATTCGAACTTAGTTCTGCATTGCAAGACAATAAAGTTACCGATATATCATTTGGTAGCACTTTACATACGCTTAAGGGAAATAGAAGGCCGGTAGATTTTGCAGCTGCTCCAATCCGAGAGGATGGGAAGCCTTTAGGTTCTGTAATCGCTATGCGAGATGTTTCCAAACGCATTGCTTCTGAGGTGGCATTAAAAAACAGTCAAGAGCGCTTTAGAATGGCGTTTGAAAATGCGCCTGTTGGAATGGCGTTAATCAGTCTTGAAGGATTTTATCTGCAAACCAATCATGCTATGAGCCACATTTTAGGTTTGGTGACTGGAGATTTGAATGGTGCTTCTGATAAGGATTATACCTATGCCGAAGATATAGAAATGGAGCAGGAAAATTTAAGAAAACTCATTTCTAATGAAACAGTAAGTGTTCAATTCGAGAAACGCTACGTTAATAGTGACGGGGCGATAGTGTGGACGCTGGTGAGTGTTTCATTATTGCAGCAGGAAGGTGATCCTTTCTGTTACCTCTATCAAGTGCATAACTACACTGATCATAAAGCTGCTGAAACGCATTTGAATTTCTTGGCGCATCACGACACGTTGACTGGGTTACTTAATCGCACTAAGTTCATGATAGAAGTTAAAAAATATCTCGCTTACGCTCAAGACAATAATGAAAATTTTGCCATCATGTTTATCGATTTGGATCATTTTAAAGATATTAATGACTCACTAGGACATGATGTTGGCGATAAATTGCTAGTTGATGCTGCTGGTAAATTAAAAGAGTCTATTCGTGATGTTGATTTAATTGCTAGACTTGGAGGTGATGAGTTCACCATCATGCTACGGGATGTCAATGTCGAGGACATGGTTCATGTGGTTGCTGACAAAATACAAAGTAATCTGCTAACACCACTGAACATTGAAAATAACAGTATTAGTTGTCAGTGCAGTATAGGGGTCAGTTTATTTCCAAAAGATGGTAGTGATGTTAAGTCACTTCTAAAAAATGCGGATAACGCTTTATACCTCGCTAAACGGGAAGGTAGAAATAATGTACGATTCTATCATCCTGGGCTCAGCAATGAGTTAACTAAAAAGCTTAGGCTCGATAAAGATCTCAGAACAGCAATAGCAGAAAACCAGTTTGAGTTATATTACCAACCAATTGTTTCTAATCGGACTGATGGGCAGTTTGCTTGCGAGGCATTAGTCCGTTGGAACCATCCTTCCCGCGGATTAATCATGCCCGCAGAGTTTATTTCTGCTGCAGAGGAATCTGGCTTGATTGTTGAAATTGGAGCTTGGGTTCTAGAAACTGCCTGTTTTCAAGCTGCAAATTGGCAGAAATGTATTGGGGACATTCAAGTTTCCGTAAACGTTTCGCCAAAACAATTTTTTTCTGGCGATATCTATAGAACGATAAAGAACGTATTAGAACGTAGTATGTTAAATCCTCATTTACTTGCAGTAGAAGTGACAGAGGAGCTCTTTTTAAAGAACACTACAGTCAATTTAGATTTCATTAATAAAATAAAAGAAATGGGGGTCAAAATTTCGATAGACGATTTTGGTATCGGCTACTCATCTTTAAGTTACATTAAACTGTTTGGTCCGCATAAAATTAAGATTGATCGTTCGTTCATTCAAGACATTGATACAAATCCAGAAAGTAATGCTATCGTCAATGCGATTATTGCGATGGGTAAGGCGTTAAATATTGAGTTGGTTGCTGAAGGAGTCGAAAGTTTAGAAATTAATACGATGTTGCAATCACTTTCTTGCGATTCCGTACAAGGCTATTTTTATAGCAAGCCACTTCCATTAAGAGATTTTGAGGATTGGGTTAATCAGTTTAAAAATTAACATCTGCTTTATTTCTATGATTTTAATTGGTTGGTGAATATATTGCCCTTGAACAGTATCTAATGCATTAGGCTACATACTCTACTTGCAAAGTTGTTTTGTTTTGGTAGAGAGCGGGGCAGCTCCTCATATGGGTGCTCTATCCTTCGGCTTTGCCTCAGATCGCATCGTATACTCACAGCGTCCAACAGAGTAGTGCTTTGCGAGTCAAACCCAAAGAGTGAGCTTTTATGCACTTCCATCAAACAAAAAAGCACCCCAAAGGGTGCTTTAATCTTTGGCGGAGAGCGAGAGCGCCATAAAATGAAAAGATCAACCTATATTATCTAGTCGGTTGTGCAGGTTATAGTGTAAGCCAAGGGCTTGATAAGTTAGATGAACCAAATATAAATGAAGGTGATTTAAAAGTAGTTTCTACAGAGCTATTTGATGAGTGCTGGTTGCATAGCATTCCTGAGAATGTCCGCTATTACATCGACTATGATAGCTTTGCTAGAGATTGTGAATTAGGTGGTGATCTGACAGAGTTTGAATTCAATCACAGCACCTATTCGTTCAAGAGGTGTGTGCGAAGCATGTAATAAACCAGCCCCATTTAATCGAAGGACGGATGGAACGCCTTACTTAGAAGTACACCATAAGTTACCCTTAGCTCAAGGTGGTGAGGATTCAATTGATAATGCTGTAGCAATTTGTCCTAACTGCCATAGGCAAGCACATTTTGGATAATTCTTACCAATTATTAATCGAATTTAACCGCTAGTGCTAGCCGGACCTGGATATGAAAAAGCCCACATCATTGTGAGCTTGATTTGATTGGTGGCCCGAACTGGAATTGAACCAGTGACACGCGGATTTTCAATCCGCTGCTCTACCAACTGAGCTATCGGGCCATCTTT
Organism: Methylophilaceae bacterium; assembly: GCA_041602315.1. Lineage (GTDB taxonomy): Bacteria > Pseudomonadota > Gammaproteobacteria > Burkholderiales > Methylophilaceae. The sequence goes on from JBFIGM010000094.1 coordinate 8,549, forward strand.
GCAACGATAGAATTAATTTGCAAGTCGCGCATTATATCAAAGTTTGCATTCAAAGA
>JBFIGM010000095.1:0-8600 GCA_041602315.1 Methylophilaceae bacterium
ACAACGTACCACAACGCCTGGCAACAAAGGCACTGGCGTCACAACCAAGATATCAACTGGATCGCCATCCCCACCTAAGGTATGTGGAATATAGCCATAGTTACATGGATATTGCATTGATGTACCCATAAACCGATCAACAAATAGGGCACCACTTTCCTTGTCTACTTCATACTTAACAGGATCACCGTTTGCGGGAATCTCAATAATGACATTAAAATCGTTAGGTAAATCTATACCAGAAGAAACTGCATTTAAAGACATTACATCACTTTCGTTATTTTTTGAGCCGCAGATTATAACAAGAGCTTGTAACTAAATCATTACAAAGCGCATTAATTTATGTTTTCTCTACATTGAGCAATTACATGTGTTGGCGTCAACTTCAAAGCTATATAGATGAGTAAAGGAACCATCACTAAATCATCCAACTGCCCCAAGACTGGAATAAAGTCTGGAATTAAATCAAACGGCAGCAGCAAATATCCTATTGCAAGTCCCAAAAAAAACTTAGCAAGCATGGGTGTTGCTGGATGTTTTGCGATTTGTTGATATAACAGCAATTCTTGCTTAATACGCTGAGCAATTTCTTTTAGCTGCTTCATCATCAAATAGTATTTAGGGATAATTTCCTAATATGACATAACTTTACTACCTACAGGGATTTGCCTGTTAGCTTAGTATATACCTCTAGATATTTTTCACTTGTTTTTTGGGCAATATCCTCGGGGAGCACAGGCCCAGGTGCCGTTTTATCCCAATCCAGTGTCTCTAGCCAATCACGCACATATTGCTTGTCATAACTCTGTGGGTTTTTACCTACCTCGTAACTGTCTAGTGGCCAGAAGCGTGATGAGTCAGGGGTGAGCACTTCATCCATAACATGTAGCACCCCATTATTGTCCAAGCCAAACTCAAACTTGGTGTCAGCGATAATAATACCTTTTGTTAGCGCGTAAGTAGCAGCTTCCTGATACAAGCGAATGGCAACATCTTTAACCTTCCGGGTCATTTCCTTGCCAATCAGACTTTCTAATGCAGGTATGGTTATATTCTCATCATGATCACCAACAGCGGCTTTACTTGATGGCGTAAAGATAGGTTCAGGTAGTTGTTGTGCTAGCTTTAGCCCTTTTGGTAGCTCAATCCCACAAATGCTCCCAGTTGCCTGATAATCTTTCCAGCCACTCCCAATAATGTAGCCCCTAACAATCGCTTCAACTGGTAGTGGTTTCAATTTTTTTACTACTACGGCACGCCCTTCTAACTGATCAGCCTCGGATGGGCTCACGACTGATTGTGGGTCTATACCCGTCAAATGATTTGGTACGATATGGCTTAGCTTATTGAACCAAAAATTAGCCATTTGCGTGAGCATAGCGCCCTTATTTTTAATGCCAGTAGGCAAAATGACATCGAATGCTGAAAGGCGATCAGAGCTAACCATCAGCAAATGCTCTTCATCTACATCATAGATATCGCGCACTTTGCCCTGATGCAGCAATTTTAAACTTTTGATATTGGTCTTGAGTAATGGTGTATTAGACATGATGAAGTGATGATTAAGTAATCACAATATTATAATGTGATGGCATCAGATTGTCTTAACAATCAAATTAATCGCTACTTAGCTTTTTCTATTCTCGCCAATTTTTATGATTTTCATCGTGTTAGTTCCGCCTGGATTACCAATAGGCTCACCAAAGGTGAAAATCACCATATCGCCCTTGCTAACCACTTGCTCCCTCAACAAAACCTGCTCCATTTCAACCAGGATTTCGTCTCGATTCTTTCCTTCTTGGTCTATAGGGAATGGATAAACGCCTCTATATAAGGTTAGCTTCCGCCGTGCCACACGATTTGGTGATAGTGCATAAATAAGCACCATATTATCAGCCTGCGCTAGCCAGTTCGCAGTATTCCCAGACTGCGTGAGTGTCGCAATCGCTTTGACTTTCAAGCGTTGTGCAATATAGATAGTAGCCATCGCAATGGATTCATCAGTTTTTGTGAATGCATCGCGGCGTACTCTGGCGTCAAATCGCTTAAAGTATTCCTTTTCTGCTGCTAAGGCAACGCGGTGAACTGCCTGCACAGTTTCTAACGGGTAGTGACCTGCTGCAGTTTCTGCCGAGAGCATCACTGCATCAGTTCCGTCCAGGATTGCATTCGCAACATCTGACACTTCCGCCCTTGTTGGAATCGGATTGTTAATCATTGACTCCATCATTTGTGTCGCCGTGATTACGGGCACATGATGCTGCCGAGCCAGACGAATCAACCTTTTTTGTAAGCCAGGCACTGCTGCATCCCCTACTTCAACGCCCAAGTCTCCGCGCGCCACCATGATTGCATCTGATGCTAATATAATTTCTTCTGCCGCATCAATTGCTTCCGCCCGTTCTATCTTAGCAATAATACCTGCAGAGCCTCCCGCCTCATTGACCAATCTTCTCGCCAAGTCAATATCTGCTGCTTCACGCGGGAATGAGATAGCAATGTAATCAGCTTCTAACGCTACAGCCGTTTTGATATCTTCTTTGTCTTTTTCGGTTAGTGCTTCAGCACTTAAACCACCACCTTGTTTGTTGATACCTTTGTTATCGGAAAGCACACCACCAGCAAGTACAACACAGTAAATTTTACTACTGCTTACACGGTCTACCTGCATGGTAATACGGCCATCATCAAGTAATAGTATCGTGCCTTCATTGACTTCATTGGGCAGTTCTTTGTAATCCAGCCCAACCTGATCTTGATCACCCAATTTGCAATTTGCGTTCAGTACAAATAAATCACCTGTTTTTAGCGTGATTTTGCCATCAACAAACTTCCCTATGCGGATTTTTGGGCCTTGTAAGTCACAAAGTACGCCAATCGGTCGATTTAGTTTGAGCGCGATATTGCGAACAGTTTCAGCTCGCGCAATATGTTCTTCAGCAGTACCATGCGAAAAATTGAGCCGAACAACATTCACCCCATCTACAATCAAACGCGCGAGCATTTCTTCGCTTGTAGAAGAAGGTCCTAATGTTGCAACTATTTTGGTGCGACGTATTGTCAAAAGTGCCTTTTAAACCAGAAAAAATTTATTTTATGCTGTCTCCGTCAATGCCAACTCTTCTAGATGCATATATTCCATCACTGTTTTATAGTGGAATAAATGTTGTGTTAGACGAATCAAATTACATGTGTAACCATATTCATTATCATACCAAGCCAAAACCTTTAGAAAATTGTCATCTAACATGATACCAGCGCTTGCATCAAAGATACTCGCTGCTGGATCTCCTCTAAAATCTGTAGAGACGACACACTCATCAGTATATGCTAACACGTTTTTAAAACGTCCATATGCAGCGGTTTTCATCGTCTTACATATTTCTTCGTAACTGGTAGATTCATTTAGTTCAACTGTTAAATCTACAACTGAGACATCGGCGCTAGGTACACGCATCGCCATCCCAGTCAATTTTTTATTGAGCGCAGGAATGATTTTACCAACTGCTTTTGCCGCACCTGTACTTGACGGAATGATATTCTCAAAAACACCCCTACCGCCACGCCAGTCCTTTTTTGACACGCCATCTACGGTTTGTTGTGTAGCAGTTGCCGCATGGACAGTAGTCATTAATCCGCGTTTAACACCAAAAGCATCATCAAGCACTTTTGCTATTGGTGCTAACGCATTCGTCGTACATGAGGCAGCTGATACGATTGCCTCCCCATGATAATCATAATGATTAACACCATAGACAAACATAGGCGTATCATCTTTGGCAGGAGCTGACTGAACGACTTTTTTTGCCCCACTATCAAGATGAGCTTGGCAACTTTCTTTGGTCAAGAATACCCCTGTGCACTCTGCAACAACGTCTACTTTAGCGCTAGCCCAATCAATATTTGCTGGGTCTTTTTCAGATGAGATGCGTATCTTTCTACCCTCTATAACCAAAGTATTGCCTTCTAATCTAGCATCAAAATTTAAACGCCCATGAACCGAATCATACTTTAACAGGTATAACATATATTCTGGTTCTTCTAGGCCGTTGATTGCGACGACTTGTACATCGGCAAACATTGGCTCGTTTAGCGTTGCACGCAAGAACATCCGGCCGATGCGACCAAATCCATTTATTCCAACTCGTATTGCCATCTTCATCTCCAGAAGTATAAGAATCAGTCTAAACAAGCAAGTTTAGTGCTAGATAAAAAAAAGGCCCTGAATCAGGGCCTTTTAAATTTAATTAAGTGCTGTAGACTCAGCTGTCAACAGACAGCGCAAGCTAGCCTCGTGACTCTAATATTTCAACGGCTGGCAATGTTTTCCCCTCCAGAAACTCAAGAAAAGCACCTCCTGCTGTTGAAATATAACTTACCTTATCGTAGATATCATATTTCTGAATCGCAGCAATCGTATCGCCGCCACCCGCCAGCGTAAAGGCTTTCGTCTCTGCAATGGCTTGTGCAATTTTCTTCGTGCCTTCACCGAATTGATCGAACTCAAACACACCAACTGGTCCATTCCAGACCACAGTGCCTGCATTCATAATAATCTCTACCAATTCGTTTGCTGACGTTGGTCCAATGTCAAAAATCATGTCATCAGCTGCTACAGCTTCCACATTTTTGAGAACAGCTTTTTCATTAGCATCAAACTTTTTACCACACACGACATCTTTTGCGATCGGCACTGCTGCACCACGTTGCGCCATTTTTTCGATTAATGCACTTGCTGTGGGCACCAGATCATCTTCACATAATGATTGGCCTACCTCATAACCCGATGCCTTTAAGAAAGTATTGGCTATACCACCACCCACAACTAATTGATCTACTTTTTCAGAGAGACTTTCCAGCACTGTAAGCTTGGTCGACACTTTACTACCACCAACAATTGCTACCATTGGTCGCGCTGGGTTGAGTAATGCTTTTGTGAGCGCTTCCAACTCTTCCGCCAGGAGTATACCCGCACATGCGACTGGTGCATATTTAGCAATACCATGTGTGCTTGCCTGTGCACGGTGTGCAGTGCCAAATGCATCCATGACAAAAATATCGCATAAAGCTGCATATTTTTTTGCCAGCGCATCATCATTTTTCTTTTCGCCGACATTAAAACGGCAATTTTCCAGCAGTATCAATTGGCCATCCTCGGTGGTTAAACTGTCCTGAGGTGCCTGATCGGCCAGCCAGTTCTTAACTAATCGAACTGGTTGACCTAATTTTTCAGACATGACGTCTGCGACGGGCTGCAAAGAATTTTCCTCAGAATACACACCTTCCTCTGGTCGACCTAGGTGTGAAGTGACCATCACTTTTGCCCCAGCTTTCAGCGCATACTCAATCGTCGGCATAGAGGCCGTTATACGCGCATCCGAGGTCACTTTGCCATCAGTGACAGGTACATTTAAATCGGCACGAATAAATACGCGTTTACCGCGCAAATCCAAGTCTGTCATTTTGATAAATTTCATCTTTATCTTCCTTGGCAATCGCTGCCTGCTGATTATTTTGAGATATGCTGAACTAAACGGAGTAGGTTACAGGTATAACCATATTCGTTATCGTACCAAGCCACGACTTTTACAAAGGTGCTATCTAACATAATGCCTGCATCAGCATCAAAAATGCCTGCACATGGCTCACCTCTAAAATCAGTTGAAACAACTTTCTCATCAGTGTAGCCTAGCGCACCTTTCAAAGCGCCCTGCGATGCAAGTTTCATGGCAGCGCATATCGCTTCATAACTGGTCTCTTTTTCTAACTCTACCGTTAAATCAACAACGGAAACATCTGCCGAAGGCACACGCATAGCCATACCTGTCAGTTTCTTGTTGAGTTCTGGAATTACCTTACCTACTGCTTTAGCAGCCCCAGTGCTGGAAGGTATAATATTTTCAAACACACCCCTACCGCCACGCCAATCTTTTTTGCTGGTGCCGTCAACTGTTTTTTGTGAAGCAGTCGCAGCATGCACGGTTGTCATTAGTCCACGTTTAATACCAAAGTTGTCTTGCAAAACCTTTGCTAGTGGTGCGAGGGCATTGGTCGTGCACGAAGCAGCAGAAACGATAGCCTGACCATTATATTGTTCATGGTTTACACCATAAACAAACATTGCCGTATCATCTTTCCCTGGCGCTGACTGTACTACTTTCTTCGCACCACCATCGATATGTGGCTGACACGTTTCTTGAGTTAAAAATACGCCTGTCGATTCGACGACGACATCGACCCCTGCTGCTGCCCAATCAATTTTTGCTGGATCGCGCTCAGCAGTTATCTGGATAGATTTACCGTTGACAACAAACTGATCATTGTCAGACTTAACATCAGCTTTGAATCTGCCATGTACAGAGTCATACTTCAACATATAGGCCATATAGCCCGTATCATATGAACAGTTGATAGCCACGATTTCAATGTCTTTAAACTCAGGCTCTTGAATTGCAGCACGCAACACCATGCGCCCAATTCGACCAAACCCATTAATACCAATACGAATCGCCATACATCCCCTTCAGTATGCTTATTAATTTAATTTATCTATGAATTACGTAAGTCTAGCAAAATAAAAGGGCCTCACATAGAGGCCCTTTTGAGTTATATCAAGTGCCTATAGATTACAGTACTGACTTAACTGTTTTGACAACATTTTCAACAGTGAAACCAAAATGCTTCATGACTTCACCACCTGGTGCTGATTCACCAAATGTGTCGATACCAACAACAGCACCTTCTAAACCAACATACTTACGCCAGAAATCTGGATGCGCTGCTTCCACAGCAACACGTTTAACACCTGGTGTTAATACGCTATCTCTGTATGCTTGATCTTGGCGGTCAAATACATTTGTTGAAGGCATTGAAACCACACGCACTTTTGTACCAGCAGCAGTTAACTCTTCAGCAGCACCGATAGCAAGACTTAGTTCAGAACCGTTAGCAATAATGATAACGTCAGCTTTGCCATCGCAATCAGAGAATACATAGCCACCTTTGCGCACTAACTCAAAATCTTTGGCATCATGTTTAATACCTGGTACACCTTGACGACTTAATACTAAGCTCGTTGGGCCATCCTTACGCTCAGCTGCTACAACCCAAGCGATTGTTGTTTCTGTTGAATCTGCAGGACGCCATACATCCATATTTGGGATGTAACGCAAACCAGCGGTATTTTCTACTGGTTGGTGTGTAGGACCATCTTCACCTTGACCGATAGAATCATGAGTTAAGACATAAACTACACGTTGATGCATTAATGCAGACATACGCATACCATTCTTCATATAGTCAGAGAACATATGGAATGTACCGCCGTATGGTAAGAAACCACCATGCAATGCAATACCGTTCATAATCGCAGCCATACCAAACTCACGTACACCATAGGAGATGTAGTTACCTGGCTCTTTACCACTAACATGTTTAAAGTCTTTAGCAGCAGTTAAGTTAGAACCTGTTAAGTCAGCAGAACCTCCCAAGAACTCAGGAAGAATCGGTGCTAGTGCTGTGATTGCATTTTGTGAAGCTTTACGTGTTGCGACTTTTTCTGCTTTTTCGTTAGTTTCAGCAATAATTGCATCTGTTAGTTTTTTCCAGTCAGCTGGCAGATCACCGGCCATACGACGTTTGAACTCAGCCGCTTCTGCAGGATATGCTTTTTCATATGCTGCAAATTTTTCGTTCCAAGCTGCTTCGCGTGCAGCGCCTTTATCTTTTTGGTTCCAACCATCATACACATCTTGTGGAATCACAAATGGCTCATGTGGCCAGTTGATTTCTTTACGTACTAGCGCTACTTCTTCTTCGCCTAACGCAGCACCATGGCAATCATGTGAACCTGATTTGTTTGGTGAGCCTTTACCGATGATCGTTTTACAGCAAATCAATGATGGTTTGTCTGTTACTGCTTTAGAAGCATCAATCGCTTTTTGGATTGCATCTTGGTCGTGACCGTCAACTTCAACCACATGCCAGCCATAAGCTTCAAAACGACCTTTAGTATCGTCTGTATACCAACCTTCGATATGACCATCAATTGAGATACCGTTATCATCCCAGAAAGCAATCAGCTTACCTAAACCCCATGTACCTGCTAACGCACAAGTCTCATGAGATACGCCTTCCATCATACATCCGTCACCTAAGAATACATATGTGTAATGGTCGACGATGTCATGGCCTGGTTTGTTAAATTGATTTGCTAACAACTTCTCAGCCATAGCAAAACCAACACCATTTGAGATACCTTGACCTAGTGGGCCTGTCGTCGTTTCAATACCTGGCGCATAACCATACTCTGGATGGCCAGCACATTTTGAATGCAATTGACGGAATGACTTTATTTGCTCCATCGGCAAATCGTAGCCTGTCAAATGAAGCAGCGAATAAATAAGCATTGAGCCATGACCGTTTGACAATACAAAGCGATCACGATTTGCCCAGTTGGCGTTATTTGGATTGTGGCTCATATTATGATTCCACAAAACTTCAGCAATTTCTGCCATGCCCATAGGTGCGCCTGGATGACCAGAATTTGCTTTTTGCACCGCATCCATGCTCAATGCACGGATAGCATTGCACAAGTCTGT
>JBFIGM010000096.1:0-8558 GCA_041602315.1 Methylophilaceae bacterium
ATTAGAATTAAGCTTTAGTTTTTAGGAGAAACTGATGAGTACAACAACTGCAACACATCACGATGATCATGCAGATCATGGACATCCAACTGGCATAATGCGCTGGGTTGCATCTACAAACCATAAAGATATTGGTACACTTTATCTTTGGTTTAGCTTCTTTATGTTTTTGTTTGCTGGTGCACTAGCACTGGGTATCCGTGCTGAATTATTTCAGCCAGGACTGCAATTCGTAGAGCCTGAAAACTTCAACAGACTAACAACGCTTCATGGTCTGATTATGATTTTTGGTGCAATCATGCCAGCATTCGTAGGTTTTGCTAACTGGATGATCCCGTTGATGATCGGTACGTCAGACTTGGCTTTCCCAAGACTGAACAACATGAGCTTTTGGTTGATGGTTCCAGCGGCAATCTTATTGATTACATCAATATTTGTTCCTGGTGGAGCAATTGCTGGTGGTTGGACAATGTATCCGCCACTATCAGTACAAAATCAATCTATGGCAGTTGATATGTCAATCTTGGCATTACATATTCTTGGTATTTCATCTATTGTTGGTTCAATCAACATTATTACGACCATACTTAATATGCGCGCGCCAGGCATGACATTAATGAAAATGCCATTATTTGTATGGACTTGGTTAATCACTGCATTCTTGCTAATTGCTTCTATGCCAGTGCTTGCAGGTGCATTAACTATGTTGTTGACTGATCGCAATTTTGGTACAACATTTTTTGATGCTGCTGGTGGAGGCGATCCAGTGCTATGGCAACATGTGTTCTGGTTCTTCGGTCATCCAGAAGTGTATATTATGATTTTGCCAGCATTCGGTTTAATCTCTACAATTATTCCAACATTTTCTCGTAAACCATTATTTGGCTACGCTTCAATGGTGTATGCGACATCTGCAATTGCTTTGCTTTCATTTGTTGTCTGGGCTCACCACATGTTCACAACAGGTATGCCAGTTGCTGGTCAGTTGTTCTTTATGTACAGCACGATGTTAATTTCTATCCCAACGGGTGTGAAGGTGTTTAACTGGGTTGCAACGATGTGGAGAGGTTCGATGACTTTTGAAACACCAATGTTGTTCTCAATTGCTGTCGTATTCTTGTTCACTATCGGTGGCTTCAGTGGTTTGGTCTGCTCAATTCTACCTGTAGATATTCAAGTACAAGATACCTACTATGTAGTAGCGCATTTCCACTATGTATTATTCTCTGGCGCTGCGATGTCTATCATGGGTGCTGTTTACTACTGGTTACCTAAATGGACAGGCCACATGTATGACGAAACGCTAGGTAAATGGCATTTCTGGCTAACAACAATCGCGTTTAACGTTACCTTCTTCCCAATGCACTTTACAGGTTTAGCTGGTATGCCACGTCGTATTCCAGACTATGCGCTACAGTTTGCTGAATTCAATATGATTTCATCAATTGGTGCGTTTGCATTAGGAATTAGCCAGCTACTATTCTTATATGTTGTTATTAAATGTATTAAAGGTGGTAAAAAAGCGGAAGCAAAAGCTTGGGAAGGCGCAGAAGGACTTGAGTGGACTGTGCCATCACCAGCACCATTCCATACATTTGAAACACCGCCTACAGTTAAATAATGCTGTTCGCATAAATTAGAATCATAGAGATAGGGAGAGAAAATGAGTCAGAATACGAATAACTATTACTTGCCAGCACCATCACTCTGGCCATTAATAGCTTCAATTGCATTATTCCTGATGGCAGGTGGATTTGCCATGCAGATGAACGATTATGCTTCTGGAAATTATGTGTTAACAGCAGGCTTGCTAGTGTTCGTGTATTTGCTATACGGCTGGTTTGCAGATGTTATTAAAGAGAGTGTGTCAGGTTTTTACAATAAGCAAGTTGACACTTCTTTCCGCTGGAGTATGGGTTGGTTCATTTTCTCGGAAGTGATGTTCTTTGCTGGTTTCTTTGGCGCATTGTTTTACATACGTACATTTGCATTAGAATGGATAAGCCAATCGACATTAGTATGGCCTAACTTCGAAGCCGTATGGCCAACACTAGGCCCAGCAGCTACTGAGTCAGTTGAAAAGATGCATGCATTAGGTTTGCCAGCAATCAACACATTGATTCTATTAATTTCTGGTGCGACACTAACATGGGGTCATCACGGCTTATTGAAAAACAATCGTAAGCAATTAACATGGGGACTGATTCTAACCATCTTGTTGGGAGTATTGTTCTTATGCTTGCAAGCTTACGAATACAGCCATGCCTGGTTCAGTTTTGATTCAGGGATCTATGGATCAATGTTTTACATGTTAACTGGCTTCCATGGTTTCCATGTGACTATGGGTACTGTAATGCTATTTATGATTTTATTGCGCGTCAATAAAGGTCACTTCCAACCAGACAACCACTTTGCTTTTGAAGGCGTGGCTTGGTACTGGCACTTTGTGGATGTGGTCTGGTTAATCTTGTTTGTCTTTATCTACTGGCTATAGACGCAATTTAATTAATAACGCCACTTGGTACAACCAGTGGCGTTATTTTTTTCTATACTTACTATCTGTCAGAACTATAAATTAGCTATAGCTGTCTATAGCTTGGCTAGAGTGTTTGACAAAGGATAATTAAATGGATGATGTTAAGAAAAGAGACAAAAGAAGTTTACTCATAGCGTTAGTCATTGCCGCAATTGCTGTGATTATGTTTTGCGTTGCGATTTACATGGGCGCTGGAATGCAGCCACAATGATCAATAAGGATAATACAAATAAGCAGTTAGCGGTCAAACTAGTCATCATTGCAGTCGCTGGATTAGCTTTTGGTTTTGCACTTGCTCCTTTGTATGATGTGGTTTGCAATGCAATCGGCTTGAATGGCAGAGGTGATACGTCAGCAACTGAACTCACAAAAAATGTAGCGGTAGACCATTCAAGAAAGGTTACGGTTATTTTTACAGGGTCAACAATGCCAGGACTTGATTGGAGTTTTGAAGCGAATGAGCCAAAAGTGATATTATCACCTGGTGAAATTAAGCTGACATCTTATAAAGCAGTTAATAATAGTACTAAAGCTGTAATAGGTTCGGCAGTACCCAGTGTTTCACCAGAGGTAGCCTCTTTGTATTTTAAGAAAATTGAATGCTTTTGTTTCAATCAGCAGACCCTGCAACCTGGTGAGGTTAAAGATATGCCAATTCGATTTTTTGTAAGTCCCGATTTGCCCAAGGATATTCAGACTGTTACGCTGTCTTACTCATTTTATAAAGCAAGTAATGATCAAGGCGTGAAAGTAGACTGATATACCTTTGATTAATTAGGAACCCTAACAATTACGCCTGTATACAAACCAAGTAACAAAATTAAAAACAATGTAATTGATAAGGCAACGCGCCAAGTGAGTGATTTGACCATTTTAGGATTATGTTTCTCACCTTTCATCATGTAATACAATGCTGAAAACAAGCTATAGCAAATCAAAATTAACATACCAATGACGATAACTTTGAATAACATTTTTACACTCCAAATAATTTCATACTATTATGCGACCTCTGCCTTAGGTTTGCAAACTGGTATTTGAATGCTGTCTGAAAGATTATGAGTCGTTACAGTTTTAAGCCAACAATAGGAATGACACTCGCTACGCTGATAGTGATGGCGATATGCATTCGCTTAGGTTTCTGGCAATACAATAAAGCCCAAGCAAAAATAATTGCACAGCAGCAGATTGATCAAGGACTTAAAACAGAACCGATAAAACTCCCCTCAATTATCGACAACAAAGAGGACTGGCTTTATAAAAGGGTTAGCTTTAAGGGTGAATATATGCCTGAGTATCAAATGATACTAGATAACCGCGTGCATAATTCACAGGCTGGCTACCATGTGATTACGCCTGTTAAGGTTGAGGGTGACAATTACTATGTATTAGTTAACCGTGGCTGGATTGCGGGAAACCCTAACCGTGACTTGCCAGTTATTCATACACCCGCAGGAAAGCAAGTTTTTGTAGGGGATTTATTTTTCCCATTAGATAAAGTATTTACGTTAGAAGCTAAGCCTGATGAAAATGCTATTTGGCAACCGCTCTGGCAACATATTGATATGCAACGATACCAGTCAATGGTGCCGTTTAATGTGAAACCATTTATCGTGAGACTTGCGCCTGGTGATCAAGCTGGCGGTTATGTAAGAGAATGGCCAGTACCAAAAAGTCGCATTAATATACATTTAGGGTATGCCTATCAGTGGTTCGGGTTTGCATTCACTCTATTTGTCATTTATATCGTATTAAATCTTAAGAGGTCAAAAAAGGAAAGTAGGGAAAATGAGTCAGGTCAATCTTGATAAACAAGCAAAAGCTGGTAAAGATAAAAAGATATTACTGCTGCTAGCTGTTGTTTTTATATTACCGTTTACAATCGCGTCGACTTTACATTTATTGAATGTAAGACCGGGAGGTAAAAGTTTTGGTCAACTTGTTTCACCTGTAGTTGAGTTAACAATTCCTGCCTTCACGGATATCAATGGCAAGCCTTTTGCTGACACGCAGTGGAATAAAATCTGGAGCATTGTGATGATTGATTCTACAAGCTGTAATCTAGCTTGTGAAGAGAATGTTGATAAGCTAAATAGAGTACACAGGTCATTATATAAAGAAGAGGACCGTGTACAACGGATTCTAATTTTAAAGAATGATTTTGATGCTACGCGTATTAAAGCGTTACAAACAAAATTTCCAGCCCTAATTATTTTGCCAGCAAATGATTTAGCACAAAAGGAGTTTGTGACCAAATTTGATGAAGTTGCTCCTGAGGCTAGCATTTATTTGGTGGATCCAATGCATAACTTGATGATGTTCTATTCTGGGAAGGCCGAACCTAAAGGCTTGCGCAAAGATATGATCAAACTATTAAAAAATTCTTGGGGTGGATAAAGTGTTTAAGAAGCTAGCTTATATTGCAACAATTTTAACGTTATGTGTCGTTGTGTTAGGTGCCTATGTGCGCTTATCAGACGCAGGGCTAGGCTGCCCTGATTGGCCTGGTTGTTATGGAACATTAACTGTGCCACAAAGTAATGAAGCGCTGGCGCATGCGCATGCAACTTACCCAGAGTCACCAGTAGAACATGCTAAAGCTTGGAAAGAAATGATACATCGCTATCTAGCGGGTATTTTAGGCTTGTTCGTGTTGGCATTGTTTATACAGGCATGGCGAGAAAGAAATCAGATCAAGGTTTCACCTTGGTTACCAACAGCATTACTTGGAATCGTAGGTTTTCAGGCGATGCTTGGGATGTGGACAGTTACCATGTTACTTAAACCAGCCATTGTTACCATGCATTTGATGGGTGGCATGACGACATTAGCTATATTGACCTGGACTGCGCATCGACACTGGGGTGTGTCTTCTGGAAACTATCTCATTTCAACAGCTGCAAGATTTTTTACAAGATTTGCCATTGTGATTTTATTTATGCAAATCTTTTTAGGTGGTTGGACCAGTACAAATTACGCTGCCTTAGCCTGTACAGATTTTCCAACTTGTCATGGTGCTTGGGTGCCAGAAATGGATTTCAATAATGCATTTCATTGGTTTCGAGAGCTTGGCGAGAATAGGGTGGGTGAGCCGTTAGGCTTACCTGCGTATGTCGCTATTCAATGGATACATCGCATTGGCGCTTTGGTTACTTTTATTTATCTGGGTTTGCTAGGCATTCGCTTACTAAAACAACCGAACTTAAAAAGTTTTGCTATAACGATGTTGGTGCTACTAATAATACAAATTGGCTTAGGTGTGGCTAATTTAGTGTTACATTTACCTATTGTCTTGGCTGTTGCACATAACATGGGTGCGGCATTACTCTTGATGACTGTGATTATGATAAACTCCAAGATTACAGAGTTAGTTCGCTAGTACAGGCGCAAAGCAATTAATTTAAAGGTTAACCAATGAGTGCTACTACAGGGATGAATCCATTTGGGGCAAAAGCTGATATTAATAGCTTTTTTACCTTATGCAAGCCGCGAGTGACAGCGTTAATTGTCTTTACTGCAATCATCGGTATGTTTCTCGCTACACCTGGTATGGTTCCACTGCAAATTTTGATACCAGCAACAATTGGTATTGCAATGGCTTCTGGTGCTGCCGCTGCATTTAACCACTTGGTGGAGCAAAAGATTGACGCAAAGATGGCGCGCACCAGAGCTCGCCCATTGCCCACAGGGCAGGTGAATTCAAAGCAGACTTTTATATTCGCGAGTGTCGTTGCTTTAATAGGCTTGGCAATTTTGTATTACTTCGTAAACCCGCTGACCATGATGCTGACTTTTGCAACTTTTGTCGGCTACGCGGTGATTTATACTGTTTTTCTTAAGCCAGCAACCCCACTTAATATTGTCATTGGAGGGTTATCTGGCGCTATGCCGCCAGCCTTAGGTTGGGCTGCTGTGACGGGAACGGTGTCTGCTGAAGCATGGTTATTAGTGTTGATTATTTTTGCATGGACACCACCACATTTTTGGGCCTTAGCACTATACAGACGCGATGAGTATGCAAAATCAGGTTTGCCAATGTTACCTGTAACGCATGGAGAAATGTTTACCAGACTGCACATATTGCTTTACACCATCATCCTAGTAGCAGTTACATTAATACCATTTGCAATGCGGATGAGTGGGATGATTTATCTGGTATCAACATTAATACTAAATGGTATCTTTGTTTATTACGCAGTAAAGCTCTACAGGCAATATTCAGATGCATTATCTAAAACAACATTTAAGTATTCTATTTTATATCTGATGTTGATATTTTTAGCCTTGGTTGTAGATCACTATCTATTAATATTGCCGTACTAGATTGCGCTTCATCAAGATAATAATAAAAAAGGCACGAGGTGCCCTTTTTATTAGTCGAGATTGGGTAACTAAAACTTGTATTGTGCGCCAAGCCAGTACATTGGATTATTGTCTTTAGTGTCAGATGTTGGGTCGCCACCGGCGCCTTGCCAGGCAACGCTACCATCGACAGCCCAATGCGCGGAGTCATACCTTAAACCAACGCCTGCCCCAGAGATGCTGCGACTGTTTTTACCCGTATCAAAACGGTCATGGTTAATTTTTACACTACCTGCATCGTAGAATGCATAAGGTGATAACTGTTTTATCGCATAGCGCAACTCTAATCGAGCAAGATAGCCTTCGTCACCAAAGCCTTCTCCACTTGGGTAAGCGCGAACACCATTAATACCACCTAACCCAAATTTCTCAGATGAATCCAGATTATCCAGTGATGCTTGTAATGCGAGTGAGCCATAAAAAGAAAAATTTGCAGGTAATACCTGTATGCGTGCTATATCTAGATTGAACTTATCAAAACTGCCTTCCGTTTTGGCTGTTAAGCGATCCTGAGCTGATAATGTGCTGTCTAGACTTAAGTCACCATGGGTCCATGAAATAGCGCCGTATGTGACACCGCCTCCCCATAGTTGATCTAGCAGATCAAAATTCAAGCTAATCGGAAGACTATTGCTATGTTTGTTAGTGCTTGCATTGACAGCATCTTGACGGTCATTAAGTTTTTTGTATTGATAAGTCGCTGCGATACTAATATTGGCAGATTGAGAGCGAATAATAGGGTAGCTGAGTTCTGCTGTTGTTACTTTGGCTGTGCCGTTTGCATCTAGCGGTTTGAAGTCCTTGCCTAACTCATAATATGTGTGGGCATAGCCAACTCTAGCGCGCAAACCAGATCCGCCAATAGGAAGGCTATAACTCAATGCGCCTGACCATAAATCTTCTTCCGTATATAAAGTATTAAGCAAGAATTGGTCACCAAATAAAAATTGGCTATTTGCGAATAAATTTGCATGAGCGCGCGCTCTTCCTGTAAACCTGTTCCCAAAATTGTCCAAGCCAATTTCGCCACCGTATTTTTTTTCACGTATTAAGTTTACTTCCAGGTTTGCCGTCCCAACCTCATCTCCAGGGCTCATGAGTGGAGATATTGAGAAACCTGGTTGGTCGGACAGGATTAACATTGCCCGTTCGAGCTTTTTATTTTCAATCACATCACCTTGTTTAAGGTCGTTCAGAAATTTTTGACCGCCATCAACCAGCTTATCATCGCCAAATACTTTAATCGAGCCATTGTAGCGGCCTTCAATCACTTCTATTTTCACAAGACCATCTTTCATGGCTTGTGCTGGAATAATGGCGCGTGCAAATGGATAGCCTTGATTACGATAATAAGTGGTAATTTTATTCGCAAGTTGTTTCAGTCCAGCTAAATCATAAGATTTGCCCGTAGTTTCGCCTAAAACGGCAAGTAATGTTTCATTATCGAAAACAGAATTACCTTCAATAGAAAGTTGTTTAATAACGACTTTTTCACCACCTGTTTCACTTTCGCTTATATCAGGCGTATCTATCTTAATGTCGATACTAGGCTTTGGCGGCTCGGGTGGCGGTGCTATTTCTTGTATTGTACGGCCTGCGTCTGGTTGAATTGCTGCGCCAGCGAGAGATAGCGTAGGTGCTATCAGATAATAACTTGCAC
>JBFIGM010000097.1:0-8503 GCA_041602315.1 Methylophilaceae bacterium
AACAAACCACTGATGCGTAGCTAATTGCATCAACGGGGTTTTATGACGCCAACAATGAGGAAAGCTATGATTCAACCTTGCGCTGGCAATTAAAGCGCCGCTATCTGCCATGTGCTCTAAAATGACTTTATTGGCATCTTTGCGATTCAACCCACGTATCGATGCAAATTCAACCAAATCACTTTCAAAGAACTTGCCATCACCACCCATTAACACACGTGGCTTTTCTTCTGGATAATTGGCACGCATCACTAACCAGTCATCATTACCATGCGCTGCAGCAGTATGCACTAATCCAGTACCGGCATCTGTGGTGACATGTTCTCCGCAAATCACAGGCACTTGGCGGTTATCAAATGGATGTTGCAATAACAAACCTTTTAAATCTGCACCTTTGGCTGAGCCTAATACCTTACTGTCTGTTGCTTCGTAACGTGTAAGCGTCGCCTCGGCCAAATCATGCGCCAAGATGAGCAATCCTTTGCTGGTTTGGATTAGATCATAGTCAAGCTCAGGATGCACACTCACCGCTTGATTGGCTGGCAATGTCCAAGGCGTGGTCGTCCAGATGACCGCTAATGCATCACCCGTTACCGAGACACCAAATGCTTTACTTAATGCAGTGTTATCGATTACTTTAAAGCCAACGTCAATCGCTGGAGAATTCACATCCTCATATTCAACTTCTGCCTCTGCTAAGGCTGAGCCACAATCCGTACACCAATGCACGGGTTTGCTGCCTTGGTATAGATAGCCATTTTTATAGATATCGCCAAGCGCACGCATAATGTCTGCTTCGGTTTTAAAATCCATGGTGAGATAAGGATTGTCCCAATCACCCAATACGCCCAGCCTGATAAAGTCTTTCTTTTGTTTTTCTACTTGTTCGGCTGCATAGGCACGGCACAATTCACGAAACTTAGCAGGATCGATATTTTTACCGTGATTTTTTTCTACTACCAACTCAATTGGCAGACCATGGCAATCCCAACCAGGCACATAAGGCGCATCGTAGCCAGCCATGGTTTTGGATTTGATGATGATGTCTTTTAGAATCTTATTAACAGCGTGACCAATATGAATGTCACCGTTTGCATAGGGCGGGCCATCATGCAATATGAATTTTTTTGCCCCTTTACGCGCCGCTCTGATTTTTTGATACAGCTTTTTATCTTGCCAATTTTGCAACCATGCAGGCTCGCGCTGCGCTAAGTTGCCTCGCATCGGGAAAGCCGTATCGGGTAAATTGAGTGGATATTTTTCGTTATTACTATCGGTCATGCTTTTTCTAGTCTAATTTTAATTAATGGTTTTCAAAAAAATGCCTGCGCATCAATAACATCGAGCGCAATTTGTGCCTTGAGCGCATCCAAGCCCGCAAACTTCATTTCATCTCGTATTTTATGAAAGAACTGCACATGTACGTGTTGATCGTACAAATCCCCTTCAAAATCGAACACATACACTTCAAGCATTAATTTGGGAATGCCTGCAATCGTTGGACGGACGCCTAAATTTGCTACACCCTCTCGTCCATCTAATTTTACCGCATAAACGCCTGTAAAGGCAGGTCGCTCATGTCGCATATGCACATTTGCAGTTGGATAACCTAATTGCCTGCCGCGCTTAGCCCCATGCACAACTTTACCGCTAATACTGTATGGCCTTCCTAGAAAACGCTCTGCTTGTTGGAAATCACCTTTTGACAACGCATCACGAACCAATGTGCTTGATACACGATGATCGCCCACTTTCACTTCGGGAAAGTCAACCAACTTAAAGCCTGCGTGGATTAGGTCTTGTACAGTGCCTTTTCGCTTGGCACCAAAACAAAAATCGCCCCCGACTAATATCGTATTAGCATTAAGAGAAGTTTTAAGTACTTGATGCATAAAATCATCTGCTGTTATTGCAGCAAATGCTTCATTGAAGCGCAACACAAACACATCTTGTATTCCCGCCTCTTCAAAGTACTCTAATTTTTCCCGCATCGAAGAAAGACGTGCAGGCGCATTGTGTGGTGAGAAAAACTCCCTTGGATGCGGCTCAAAGGTCATCACAGCAGGCACTTGCTGGTTGATTTTTGCGACTTCAACTGTTTTTGCTAATAATGCTTGATGACCTAAATGTAATCCATCAAAATTACCAATCGCTAAAGCACGTGATGGATGTTGCTGCAGTTGCGTGTGTCTATATATATGCATCCGTTTTCTTTTATACCTTTGTGAGACGCATGAAGGATTGTACTCGAATGCCCATCAACCATAATAGGCCAAAATAAGTTCCAGCTCCCAAAACCAACAAACCGAGTAAATGCAACATTTTGTCCAAGAGCTTGTAGCCTAGCCACAATTGATCTGCACCTGCAGCATAATACAGTGCATAGCCCATTACAGCCACGGCGACAAATAGTTTCAATAAAAACACAAACCATCCTGCTTGCGCTTGATATTGTCCATTTTTGCGCAAATGATAAAACAATAATCCAGCGTTAACGCATGCCCCTAAGCCAATTGCTAAAGCCAAACCAGCATGCTTAAATTCTTTTAAATCTAATCCAAACACAAAGAATACGCTCATTAGCTGGGTGACGATTAAGGTAAAAATTGCAATTTTGACAGGCGTTTTAATGTTTTGCCGCGAATAAAATGCTGGCGCTAATACTTTAACCAAAATCAAACCTAAAAGACCTAAACTGTATGCCATTAAAGCAACCTTAGTCATCATTACATCATTCGCTGTAAATGCACCATATTTAAATAGACTAGTCACCAGTGGTACAGCCAATACTGCTAGCGCGACAGCAGCAGGTAATGCCAGCATAAATGTCAGCCGCAAACCCCAGTCCAACAGTTGTGAATACTCATGGTCATCTTTGTCAGCGACGGACTTTGATAAGCTGGGGAGCAGAATTGTACCTAAAGCAACACCCAGTAACCCAGTAGGAAACTCCATTAACCGATCTGCGTAATACAGCCATGACACACTACCACTCGCCAAGAATGAAGCGATGATTGTATTGATGAGTAAGGATATCTGCGCTATTGAAACGCCAAAAACGGCTGGTCCCATTAACTTTAGAATGCGCCAGACGCCCTCATCTTTTAAATTTAGAGAAAATCGCGGTAACAGACCAAGCTTATTTAAATACGGTAATTGAAACAATAACTGTAATATCCCACCAACAAAAACCGCCCAAGCTAGCACCTCAATCGCATGGTTAAAGTAAGGAGCTATCAATAGCATTGCAACAATAAATGAAATATTCAGCCAAACCGGTGTAAACGCTGGCGTTGAGAAATTACCATAGGTATTCAACACCCCACCTGCCAATGAAACCAGCGATATAAAAAATATATAAGGAAAGGTAATCCGCAATAAATCAACGGTCAGCTCAAATTTTGTTGCATCTGCCGCAAAACCAGGGGCACTGACGAGAATAATCCAAGGTGCTGCCAACATCGCGATAATGGTTAGCAGCACCAAAAACAAACCAAGTAGTGTTGCAACATGATTAATTAATGCACGCGTTTCATTGACGGTTCTTTGAGTTTTATACTCTGCAAGAATAGGCACAAATGCCTGACTGAAAGCGCCTTCTGCTGAAATACGGCGCAATAAATTTGGTATTTTAAATGCCACAAAAAATGCATCTGTCATCATGCCTGCACCAAACACCCTTGCTATGAGGGTATCTCGAACAAAGCCCAGTATGCGCGACGAAAACGTCAAGCCACCTACAGTAAATAACGTTTTAAGTAAATTCATGGAAGTTAATACGGTATTCTTATAGTCTCATTTATCGTTTGCAGAGATTCTAGCATGCTATCGCATCAACATTGCTTAGATATAATTTGAGTTATTCCTTGCAAAATTGTAGAAAAAACTCTAATATACGCGGTTTCGTATTCAACACATACCAATAAATAGATTAAGCATTAGGACAAAGTACTCATGGCAAATTCAGCACAAGCTCGCAAACGCGCGCGCCAATCGGTTAAGGTAAACCTACACAATGCAGCATTGCGTTCCACAATGCGTACTGCAATGAAAAAAATAGTTAAAGCAATCGAGTCAGGTGACAAAGCTGTTGCTGTTGCCGCATATAGTGAAAACGTATGCGTGATTGACCGCATTGCTGACAAAGGCATTATCCACAAAAACAAAGCAGCTCGTCATAAGAGCCGTCTTAGTGCTAAGATCAAAGCAATGGGTGGTGAAGCACCTAAGCTTGTGAAAGCGAAAAAGGCGCCAACACCTAAAGCTGAAACAAAATCTGCAGCACCTAAAAAAGCTGCAGCGCCTAAAAAAGCAGCTGCAAGCACAGGCGACAAACTAACTACAGTTGAAGGTATCGGTCCTAAAATCGAAACACTACTAAATGAAGAAGGTATTTCAACATTCGCTGATTTAGCAGATGCAAAAATTGAAACACTTACTGCTGTATTAGAAAAAGCAGGTCCGCGTTTTAAAATGCACAAGCCAGATACATGGCCCCAACAAGCCGCACTAGCACGTGACGGTAAAATGGACGAGCTAAAAGCTTTGCAAGACGAACTAAATGGCGGTAAAGCTGAATAAAGTTTGTGTTAAACATTAAAAAGCCGAGCAATGCTCGGCTTTTTATTTATCTATTGGTTTACCTAAAATTAAAGACCAATGTTGAGTTCACCTCTCACAATTAAAGCCGTATTGATTGCGTCTTTTTGCTCTTTATCAATCACCGTAAAATGTCCCATTTTTCTGCCCTTGCGAGGTTCTTGCTTACCATATAAGTGAATTTTCACATTACCGTGTGCAAGTGCTTTATGCCAGGCAGGCTCAGTACCATCAATCCAGCTGTCACCTAAGATATTCACCATCACAGATTGGCTGTGCAAGGACGGGCTGCCCAAAGGCATACCAGTAATGATGCGCACTTGCTGCTCAAATTGATTAGTGACACAACCATCAATCGTATAGTGCCCTGAATTATGAGGTCTTGGTGCTATTTCATTCACAAGTAGCTCATTATTCACAACGAACAGCTCAACGCCCAATACACCAACATAATTAAGCTTGTTCGCCAGGTTTTTTGCTAATTCTTGCGCTCTAGCTTTAATCACTTGCGAACAGCGTGCTGGCACAATGGATATATCGAGAATGCCGTTTAAATGCGCATTCTCAGCTGTAGGGAATGCTTCAATATTGCCATGCATATCACGCGCAAGGACAACCGAGACCTCCATGTCTAGCTTTAGCATTTTTTCAAGCACACACTGCTCTTGCTTAAACTGCTTAAAAGCTTCCACAGCTTCTTCTCGATTCGCAACACGTGCTTGGCCTTTACCATCATAGCCAAAACGCGCCACTTTCAGCACTGCTGGATACATATCACTATCTGCAGGCAAGTCTGATTCTTGAAGAATGGGTGCGAAAGAGCCAACAGGCAAACCTGCTTCTTTAAAAAATGTTTTTTCTTTAATTCTGTGTTGCGCTATTGCTACTGCATCAGCAGATGGATGAACAACAGTCGATTTTGCCAATTTAGCTAACGTTTCAGCTGGCACATTTTCAAATTCTGTGGATACGGCGGCACAAGTACTAGCCATGCTTGCCAGCGCCTCTTCATCATCATAGGCAGCGCAAAGATGCACATCGGCAATTTTTCCAGCTGGGCTATTTTTATCTGGATCAAGTACAGTGACCTTGTATCCCATTTCATGTGCGGCAATCACAAAGAAACGGCCTAATTGACCGCCGCCTAGCATCCCTAACATTGCTGGCGCAGAAATTACATTTTTCGTCATGGTTTATCGTTCAACTCCATCGCATTTACTTTTTCAATTTGTTGCTGCCTAAATGATTTTAGCTTTTCTGACAGCTTTACGTTCTGGTTTGCAAGCAAGGAAATTGCAAATAACCCTGCATTCGTCGCACCAGCATCACCAATAGCAAAAGTCGCAACAGGGACTCCTTTGGGCATTTGAACGATAGATAACAAAGAGTCTTGACCTTGTAAATATTTCGTGGCCACTGGCACACCCAAGACTGGCAAAATCGTTTTTGATGCAATCATACCTGGTAAATGAGCAGCACCACCAGCACCCGCAATAATGATCTGATACCCAGCTTGAGCAGCACCTTCCGCAAAAGCCATCATCTGATCTGGCGTTCGATGTGCAGATATAACTTCTGCCTTATATGGCACCTCAAAATCTGCTAATACCTGCGCTGCATTTTTCATTGTTGGCCAATCGCTATTTGAACCCATTACGATTGCAACCAATGGTTGTTTTTTATCCATATTATTTCCTAAATCAGTTCTTTCTTAGCCAAATGTCGAATTTGGGTTTATGCTACTCTGCCACAAAGTCTCATTTTCGCTACATTCTTGTGTATTGTCGAGCTTAACCATTAACAATAAATCAATCTTAAAGCACGACCAGATTATCACGATGAATCAACTCGGACTCTTCTACGTAACCCAAAATTGCTCCAATACGTTGACTGGATTGTCCTTTAATCAACATAGTTTCTTGCGTATTGTAATTTACAATCCCACGCGCAATCTCTTGACCAGTTTGATCAATACAAGAGACAACATCACCTCGCTCAAACACACCGTGTACATTAGTCACGCCGATTGGGAGCAAACTTTTCCCTTCACTCTTAAGCGCAGTAACAGCACCATTATCTAATACTAATTGTCCACCTGTACGTAAATGGTCAGCAAGCCATTGTTTTTTTGCAGCTGTTTTTGTTCTAATCGATTTCAGGTGCGTACCTAATGACTCTCCAGCATGCAGACGCAGCAACACATTGTCTTCTCTACCAGAAGCAATAATGGTATGCACGCCTGCATTGGCTGCACGCTTAGCTGCTAATATCTTGGTTAGCATTCCTCCTGTACCGATAGTTGTACCAGCACCAGATGCCATTTTTTCCAAAGCAATATTTCCTGCAATTTCTGAATGAATAAAGGTAGCATCTTTATTTTTTCGTGGATCTGACGAATATAACCCTTGCTGGTCTGTCAACAGTACCAGCGCGTCGACCTCCATTAGATTAGCAACTAGCGCGGCTAAAGTGTCGTTGTCGCCAAACCGGATTTCATCTGTAACAACCGTATCATTCTCATTAATAATTGGAATCACATTGAGATTTAATAATGTTTTTAGTGTGGTTCGCGCGTTTAGATAACGCTTGCGATCAACCAAATCTTCATGAGTTAACAGAACCTGTGCCGTATGTAATGCATGTTCACTGAAGCAGGATTCATAAGTCTGTACTAGTCCCATTTGCCCAACAGCAGCAGCAGCTTGTAACTCGTGCACTTCTTTGGGCCGCTTTTCCCAGCCCAAACGTTGCATACCTTCCGCAACTGCACCACTGGAAACAAGAATAACCTGTGCACCTTGCTTAACCAACTGACTGATCTGCGCCACCCAGGCCTTGATTGCTGCATGATCGAGCCCACGACCATCCTGAGTGACCAAGCTGGATCCAACTTTTACAACAAACGTCTTACTGTTGTGTAATAGTGACTTGCTCATTCTGGGTTTCTTCCTGCTCTTGTAACCGCATCGCTTCCATATGCTCCATAATGGCATAAGTCAATTGCTTACAACCGTTACCGTTAATCGCTGATATTGCGAATACTGGTCCATCCCATTCAAAATCTTTAACGAAGGCCTTAACTACTTCGTCAGGATTTTCCAACATATCAACTTTATTCAGCACAAGCCATCTGGGTTTTTCATAAAGGGTTTCATCATGTTTTTTTAACTCATTCACAATCGCTCTAGCTTCTGCAACTGGGTCAGTCACGCCATCTAGTGGCGCAATATCAACCAAATGCAGTAATAGGGATGTTCTTGCTAAATGCTTTAAAAAACGCACGCCAAGACCTGCACCGTCTGCAGCACCCTCAATAAGCCCAGGCACATCAGCGATGACAAAGCTTCTATTAGCATCGACTCGAACAACACCAAGATTAGGTTGCAATGTCGTAAATGGATAGTCTGCTACTTTTGGTCTAGCTGCTGATACAGAGCGAATGAATGTTGATTTTCCAGCATTCGGCATTCCAAGTAAGCCAACATCGGCCAGCACTTTGAGCTCTAGAAATAACTCGAAAGACTCTCCTTCTTGCCCCATTGTGAATTGCCGAGGCGCGCGATTGACACTGGATTTAAAATGGACGTTGCCCAGGCCGTTAGCGCCGCCTTTAGCCAGCAATACTTTTTGACCGTCTTCCGCCAAGTCAGCAATCGTTTGACCAGTCGCTTTATCAGAGATAACAGTGCCAACAGGCATGCGAAGCACCATGTCTTCGCCACCTGCACCATACTGCTCTTGCTTACGGCCATTTTCTCCGCGCTGAGCACGAAATGTTCGTGTATATCGATAATCAACCAAAGTATTAATATTGCGGTCAGCAACAGCATAAACTGAGCCGCCTTTACCGCCATCGCCACCACTTGGCCCACCCATTGGCTCGTATTTTTCACGACGAAACGTA
>JBFIGM010000098.1:0-8144 GCA_041602315.1 Methylophilaceae bacterium
AGATTGTCAGAACTTTATCTGATACAGGCGGTTATAAGCTTTCTAAAATCGGTGAAAAGATTAATCCAAAACAAAAAAACTACTATGTGTTTCATTATGATTGGCGACAAGATAATGTAATCAGTGCTGGTCAGTTAGCAGGCTTTATTGAACAGATTAGAGTTGACTATCAAAACCCAAATTTGAAAGTTGATATCGTTGCACATAGTATGGGTGGGCTCATTACACGGTACTACCTGCGTTATGGGAAACAAGATGTAATCGGCGATAATCATTTTGATCAAAAGCTAACCATGTTTGGTGCCGAGCGTGTACGTAGAGTGATATTACTGGGCACACCGAATTTGGGCTCAGTTAAGACTCTCAATTTATTCATACAGGGTGTGGATATCGGTATTAATCAAATTGGTACTGAGACGTTAGCTAGTATGCCCAGTTTGTACCAATTGTTTCCGCATCCCTTGGTAGATTGGATTGTCAAAAATGATGGCTCTCCATTGGAGCGTGATTTATTTGATGTGAATATATGGAAGCGATTTCAATGGTCAATTTTTGATCCTAATGTCAGGCAGCGAATACTGGATCGCTTTGAAGACAAACAAGCGGGTGAGCAATACTTGCTGACCTTTGATCAGTATTTTGAAAAACACCTCGAGCGCGCTAGGCGTTTTGTTTGGTCTCTGAGTATTCCAATACCAAAAAATCATACCAAGCTTATTATTTTTGGTGGTGGGTGTAATCTGACCCCTGCAAGAATTATTGTAGAAGAAGTAAAAGGAGAGTCAATGGTGCGTATGTTTCCTAAAGAGATTGCGCAGCCAGTTGAGGGGGTTGATTACGATGCATTATTACTAGAGCCAGGCGACGGTTCAGTCACAAAAGCTTCTTTATTAGGCCGTAATACATTAGACCCGAGCGTCAAGCGCAGCCAATACATTCATGTTCCGATAAAGCAATCCTTCTTTTTATGCGAGTCACATAATAGTTTGACTGGAAATCTCAATTTCCAAGACAACCTATTAAATACCTTGTTAACTAGAGATGCGCTTGAATAATAGGAAAGATTAATGAAATTAGATAAAAGATCAGCAGTACTTGGTGTCCTGATAGGCGGTCTAGTCTTACTTTTAATGTCTAGTGTTTATGCGAATAAGCAAAAAGTAACCTATTTGGCGCAAAATTGGACAAATGAAGACCGAGAGTATTTTTTCTTTGCCGATCAAGGTTCTCGTCTTATTCCATATGATTACTTTTTATACCTCGAGCAAGCTGACTCAACTGCGTTGTTCCGCAGCGATGCAAATATGCGACGCCTGGGTTTTATTCCAGCGCAGAAAAGCAAAAATAACCCGGATGCTTTTCCTATTGGTATGACACGCAATGATGATTATATGGGACCAACTTGCGCCGCGTGTCATACACAACAAGTGACCTATCAGGGAGAAACCATCCATATTGATGGCGGACAATCCTTTATTCATCTCAACCAGTTCTTAGGGGAGTTAACAGCTGCTTTAAAAGCTACATTAGACAGCACAGATAAATTCACCCGATTTCAGCAACGGATTTTGGGCAAGAGTGCATCAGAAAGAGAAATTGAAGCACTACGCGTTGATCTAAAAAAAGTCTATGAAAAACGACAGGCACACATGCTGCATAATCATGCAGATATTGTTGCAGGTTATACACGTTTAGATGCATTTGGCGCTATTTTAAATCAAGCGTTATTAGCAACAGGCGTGGAGGGTAATCGTAACGCTCCGAATGCGCCAACCAGCATTCCCTATATTTGGGATACACCACAGCACGATTATGTCGAGTGGAACGGTTCACAATCTAATACTGGTGTCGGTGCATTAGCTAGAAACATTGGTGAAGTGATTGGTGTGTTTGGTAACATAGAAACTGAAACAACACGATGGCTCGGCTTTATTGATGGAGGTTATACCTCATCTATTCAAACCAGTGAGTTACGAAAGTTAGAACGTGTCGTCAGTCAATTGCACTCGCCGCAATGGCCAGACAGCTTTCCCAAAATTGACAGCAAGCTAGCAAAACAAGGCCGTCGCTTGTATGAACAGCATTGTGTGCAATGCCATTTAGATATTGATAGGACAGATCCCAAACGTACTATTCAAGTCCGAATGAGCACAGTATCTGAGATTAAGACAGACCCTTTGATGGCGGAGAATGCCATTAAACTAACAGGGCAATCTGGAAAGTTTAAGGGGCGACCCAGATATTACTTTGCGGGCGATCCCTTACCAGAAGAGGCACCTGCTATTCATATTGCTAACAATATTATGGTAGGCATCATTAAGAATAATCCTTTACAAGCCTATCTAGCTAAGCGGGATGCAAAAAAATTGGGTCACCCAGATGTCACGCGTCCACCAAAATACGTCGATGGCAAGATAATAGAAAAAGGACAAGAAGTCTCTGACCATGCATTGTTTGCCTATAAGGCACGTCCATTAAATGGTGTCTGGACCAGTGCACCATTTTTACATAACGGTTCAGTACCTAACTTGTACCAGTTACTATTGCCAGCAAAAGATAGGTTAAAACAATTCAGTTTAGGATCGTGGGAGTTTGATCCCAAACATGTCGGATATGTGCTGGATTCAGAAGAAAATGATTTTGTGTTTGATACCAGTTTGCCTGGGAACAGTAATGCAGGTCATGAGTATGGTACAGGTGCCTATGGGCAGCCTGCACTGACAGAAGATGAGCGCTGGGCATTAGTCGAGTATATGAAAACCCTATAGCACAACAGATCATGAAATTAATCAAAAAGATAGTTGTGCTGGTGATAATACTTGTGGCGATACTAGCTGCCTTTTTAGCCTATCATTTGCAAACACATGCAGTAGTCACGACAAAAGAGGTGATTCCCCCAAATGAACAAACAGAGATCGAGCAGGCCGCAGACTTGGCTGTCAATATTGTTGATCAGTTGAAAACAACTTATGCAGCGCGCGGTGTGCATGCTAAAGGCCATGCTTGTGTAAAAGCTTATGTAGATGTTAATCAGGATATAAACGCACAATTACAACATGGTGTCTTTGCTGTCCCAGGACAACAATATAAAGCGTGGATTCGTTTTTCAAATAGTGGCTCTAATATGGCAAAAGCAGATGATCGTGCGCGGGATGCGCGCGGCATGGCAATCAAATTGTTAAACGTGGGAACGAATTTAAATGGCGGAAATACACAAGAGTTTATTGCCCATAATAGCCCTGCATTCTTTGTCACAAGCGTTAAGGACTACAATCAGTTTGTTAAAGAGAAGGGAAGTCCCAAGTATTTTATTCAAGGCTACAATCCATTCAAATGGCGGCTAAGAGAACTTTGGCAGCTGGTTACAGCCTACGCACCACCGCCTCCTAGCCCTTTGTGGACGACGTATTTTAGTAATACCGCTTATAAGTTAGGGCAGCATAACGTGAAGTTTAGGATGCAGTCATGCCAATCTGAAATACCAGAGCAGCAGCCAGCGGAAGGTCCTGATTTTTTAAGGCATAGACTAGCAAATGAGCTTGCACAGGGTGCAGCCTGTATGCAGTTGTCAGTGCAATTGCAAGATGTCAGCAAGCAGATGCCGATAGAGGATGCAACAGTACTTTGGAAAGAGGGAGACTCACCATTTGTACCTGTTGCAACAATTTCAATCCCGAAACAATCTTTTGATACACCTGAGCAACAATCTTTTTGCGAAAATTTATCATTCTCTCCTTGGAATGCACTAGCGGCGCATCGTCCAATTGGGGCATTAAACCGTGCTAGGAGAATTGTTTATAAAGCGAGCGCTAATTATCGACATCAATTGAATGATACAGAGGTGCCAAAATCGCTTGATTGGTAAGATATTGCACACTATCATTTAAGCAATTTTTATCAAGGCATCTCGAATGAAAAATCATCTTAATACTTGTACATTGATGGCTATTGGTTTTTTTATATTCTTACAGCCGTCATTAGCTGATGAAGTCGAATATACGGACTACAGCGGTATTTATGATTGTACGGGTGATGACGCCCACGAGGGAAAGTACAGTGGCACCGTGACCATGAAGTTAAAACCAGAGCACAGTAAAGGCAATGATGCTAGTTATGACTTTAAGCTGGAAGTGCCAGGGTACGGTATCTATTTAGGTCATGCTGCCGCGAATGGTAACGTAGCCGCCATGCACTTCGCATTGACTGATAGTACTACCAAGGATTACGGCACAGGCATTGCACGATTTAAGCACAGTGCAGATGGCAAGATTAGCTTCCGCAAGTTCTATTTTGAGCCAGAATACAAAGGTGGCAATACAGGTATAGAAGATTGCACGAGGCGTGATTAGTATTTGGCTAATTATCCATATAAAAAATATTCCATAGTGTTGTATTCACAATAATTCAGCAAGAAAGATATTTGATGAAAGCGAATCGATTAATTGTTATCGCATTGGTTGCCTTGTGTTTGAGTGCGCGCGTTGTCACAGCTGAAAATCAGCAAACCTGGGTTGAAGAGGGTAAAGCTGCGCTTGCCGCTGCTAAAAAATTAAAACCTATTCAAGGTAAAGCCAAAAATGTGATTTTATTTATTGGTGATGGCATGGGCGTTTCCACGGTAACAGGTGGCCGTATTTTTGAAGGGCAACAAAGAGGTGCAGATGGTGAGCGCAACCAACTCGCATTTGAGAAGCTGCCCTATTTAGCGCTTGCAAAAACTTACTCAGCCAATCAACAAACGCCAGATTCTGCACCTACTATGACGGCTATCGTGACAGGGGCTAAAACCAATGACGGCGTACTTGCCTTGAATCAATCTATTAAACGTGGGGAAGTAAATAATGGCATTATTCAAGCGAATAAAATGCAAACGATATTAGAGTTAGCTGAAAAGAAAGGCCTATCGACTGGCGTTATTTCTACTGCTCGCGTTACCCATGCCACTCCCGCTGCTACTTATGCACACATTTCAAACCGCGACTGGGAAAATAATGCTGAGTTACCAGTAGAAGCAGCAGCCTCTGGTGTTAAAGATATTGCTGTGCAATTAATAGATCACATCAATGATAGGAAAGGGTTGCGTGTGGTATTGGGTGGGGGCCGCACTTACTTGATGCCAGAGTCTCAACGTGATCCAGAGCATCCCAAAAAATCAGGTAAACGTACAGATGGACGCGATTTAATTGCAGAGTATCAGCGTATAACCCATGGAGAGTATGTATGGAACATACAGCAATTCGATGCCGTAGATCCGAAGAAAACTAAACATCTATTAGGGTTGTTTCAGCCATCGCATATGCATTATGAGTATGATCGGCAGAAGGATAAAGCAGGTGAGCCATCATTAGCTGAAATGACAGCAAAAGCGATAGATATATTAAGTCAGGAAGATAAAGGATACTTTTTGATGGTGGAAGGTGCCAGAATTGATCATGCATCTCATGCTGGCAATGCCTATCGGACATTTGCAGAAACAGCCGCTTTATCTGATGCAGTAAAAGCAGCCATGGATAAGGTCAATATGCAAGATACACTGATTATTGTAACTGCTGACCATAGTCATTCATTGACACTGGCTGGCTACCCAAAGCGCGGCAATCCTATCTTGGGTAAAGTAATCGCGCCAGACGAAACCCAAGAGACGCTCGCTGAAGATGGTATGCCATATACAACGGTTACATTCGCTAATGGACTTGGTTTCCATGAACATATAGAGGAAGCGACAGATGCGCAAGTCGGGCGTATAAAAGATATGACTCATGTTGACACTACAGACCCAAATTTTCATCAAGAGGCGCTCGTTCCCCTCAAACATGAAACGCACACAGCAGAAGACGTTGCAATCTATGCAGGCGGCCCACAAGCACACTTGTTTCATGGCGTACAAGATCAGAGCTATATTTATTATGTGATGGAAGAAGCGTTTGGTTTTTAAGTTGGTTTCAACAACGGACAAAAAATCGTGGATTCATTTGCGTGCTAAAATCACGGCTTGATGAATAACCCGTTACAACTCATTTCGCAATTAGAAAAGCAACTATCCAGCTGTATGCTGGTGGATCGTTTCCCAATTAAGCGTCGACTGCAAAGAGCGAAAGATCTAATCAAGCAAAACAAACCAGCTGAGAAATTACTGACTGATATTGCGCATAATGTGCAAAGCTCAGCACAGCGCTTTGCACAACGGGTAGCAAAATTGCCTAGGCCCAAATATCCACTTGAGCTACCAGTTTCATCTAGGCGGGATGAGATTGCCAAAGCAATTGCAGAAAATCAGGTAGTCATTGTCTGTGGCGAAACAGGCTCTGGCAAAACGACACAACTGCCAAAAATCTGTTTAGAGCTGGGTAGGGGAGTCGCAGGTTTAATTGGACACACCCAGCCAAGACGCATTGCGGCAAGATCTGTCGCGTCCCGTATTGCGCAGGAATTAGACTCAACATTGGGTGAGATTGTAGGGTATAAAGTACGCTTTAATGAGAAGTCCTCAGAAGCCAGCTATATCAAGCTGATGACAGATGGTATTTTGTTGGCTGAAACGCAAGGCGATAAGTTTTTAAATGCCTATGACACCATTATTATTGATGAAGCGCATGAGCGTAGTTTAAATATTGATTTCTTACTGGGCTACCTCAAACAGTTACTGCCCAAGCGCCCAGATTTAAAAGTCATTGTCACTTCTGCAACTATTGATGCAGAACGTTTTGGTAACCACTTTGCTAGCACCAATGCGGCTGGTGACGTAACCAATGCACCGATTATTGAAGTGAGTGGCAGAACCTATCCTGTTGAAGTGCGGTATCGCCCTCTAGGTAAAGCCGGCTTTATTTCACATGAAATTATTCCTGAAGACGATGACATAGATGACGGTGAGCCATCAAACGTTACCTTACATGGCATACAGCGCAAAGGTAAAACTGAAGCACGCTGGTTAGCTGAAGACGACGAAGAAGAAGCTATTGAGGAAGCTATTTTGGCTGCAGCTGATGACTTACTCAGGCAAGGTGATGGTGATATTCTAGTTTTCTTACCAGGCGAGCGAGAGATACGCGATACAGCAGACCACTTACGTAAATACCAAGGTCGTTCGCCTAAACTTAAGCATATTGAAGTGCTGCCATTGTTTGCGCGTTTAAGTATTGCTGATCAGCAAAAAATCTTTAAACCCCATGGGCAACGCCGTATTGTATTAGCCACCAATGTTGCTGAAACCTCTTTGACTGTACCAGGCATTAAATATGTGATTGATGCTGGCTTAGCAAGGATTAATCGCTACAGTACAAGAGCAAAAGTAGAGCAGTTGCAGATAGAGAAAATTTCACAAGCAGCAGCCAAACAACGTGCAGGGCGCTGTGGCCGTGTATCTAATGGTATTTGCGTAAGATTATACTCAGAAGAAGATTTTAATAACCGCCCTGAATTTACAGATCCAGAAATCATTCGCAGCTCACTTGCTAGCGTCATTTTACGTATGGCAGCGCTGCGTTTGGGGGATGTAGGCCAGTTTCCATTCATAGAAGCGCCTAGCTCACGATTGATTGCCGATGGCTACTTGCAATTACAAGAGCTTGGCGCAGTAGATGCGAATCGAAAAATTACTGATATAGGCCTGCAACTTGCTAGATTGCCATTAGATCCACGTATCGGACGTATGATACTTGCAGCAAAAAAAGAGGCCTGCTTACAAGAGGTGTTAATTATTGCCAGCGTTCTTAGCATGCAAGATCCACGCGAAAGGCCTATGGATAAACGCGAAGCAGCGGCAAATGCCCATGCCAAATTTGATGGAGAAGGTTCAGATTTTATGGGCTTTCTTAAAATATGGGATTGGTTTCAACATGCATTTAAGAACAAGAAATCTAACAAAGATTTACTCAATCAATGTCATGTAAATTTCTTATCATTTTTACGTTTAAAAGAATGGCGTGAGTTATATCTTCAGCTTAAAGAAATAGCAGAAGAAATGGATTTTAATCTGAATACAAAAGAAGCCAGTTATGAGCAAATACATCGGGCTTTGCTTTCGGGTTTATTAGGCAACATCGGTTTTAAGGATGGCGATAACGACGCCTACTCTGGAGCGCGTAGTATCCGCTTTTATATCGCACCTGGTTCATGTTTAAAGAAATCACGTCCTAAATGGG
>JBFIGM010000099.1:0-8089 GCA_041602315.1 Methylophilaceae bacterium
AGATAAAAAAGGATTAAGCCAAAAGCTGGTTAATAGCTAACTGTGCCATCGCAAAGCCAAAAGTAGCTGTCACGTTCACACTAGAGCCATAGCCAGCACAATTTAAACCAGTTAATCCAGTTGTATCCGTTTCGCAAAGTTGTTCTGGTTTAATTGTTGGCTCGTCAGAAAACACACATGTAACACCAAACACCAACTGCTTCCTTTTGAAAGACGACTTACCATCATGCGCCTTCGGAAACCCATGGTTTCGCCTTAGTTGATTCCGCACTTTAGCCAGCAGCTTATCCCCAGTAACAAATGCAAGATCATCAACCTTCAGCTTTGTTGGGTCAAGTCGACCGCCCGCGCTTCCTGATGTTAAAAGCGGGATATTCTTTTCTTTGCAATGTACAGCCAACGCTACTTTAGCTTTTGCGTCATCGGTACAATCTAAAACAATATTGTATTCCGCCCATAATAACATTTGCACATTATCAGGCGTAATAAAGTCTTCTACCTCATGGACGACACATTTTGGATTAATTTGCAGTATCCTTCGTTGCATTGCAGTGACTTTAGCTAGGCCAAAATTATCCTGTAACGCCTGAATTTGGCGATTCACATTGGATTCAGCAACGTTATCCAAATCTATTAAAGTGAGTTGCCCCACCGCGTTTCGGGCCAAAGCTTCAACTGCCCAAGAGCCAACGCCACCAACGCCTATCACGATGATGTGCGCATTTTGCAATTTTGCTAACCCAACATCGCCATACAGGCGGCTGACCCCACCAAAGCGGCGAACAAAATCAACTTCATTACTCATGTCTCTAATACAACAAACGCCGCTGCAAGGTTCTTTTCATCACTGATGCTCAAATGCATTTGCGTTACTTTTTTTGTGTTAATAAAAATTTGTAAGGCTTCCGCTAGCAAGAATGCAGGTTTGCCTAAGTCATCATGGGTCACCGCAATATTCTGAAAAGTGGCCGGCTCTCTCAGGCCTGTGCCCAGTGCTTTAGAAAAAGCTTCTTTGGCAGCAAACCGTTTAGCTAAAAATCGCGCTTTGATATTGGACTGCAAATAGCTTGGCATCTCAATTGGGGCAAGAATACGCGCCGCAAAATCATCACCAAACTTCTTGATTGAATGCTCGATTCTTTCCACTTCAACAATGTCTGTGCCGATACCGAATATCATTTCATCGTTGCTTCACGAATAAGTGCTTTCATCTCCCGCACAGCATTATCCCAACCAACAAATAAAGCATGCGCTACAATTGCATGACCAATATTAAGCTCATCTATGCCATCTAACGCTGCTATTTGATGTACATTATGATTATTCAAACCATGGCCTGCATTAACGATTAACCCTAAACTTAATGCATGTTGTAAAGCTTGTTTTATTTTTTCCAATTCCGCAAGTTTCGCTTTGCCCTCTGTGGCATCAGCAAAAGCGCCTGTATGTAGCTCAATCACTGGCGCACCAGCTCGGTGCGCTGCATTAATTTGCTCAACATCTGGCGCAATAAAGAGTGATACACGAATGCCAGCATCACTAAGTTTTTTTGTCGCTCTTGCAACTTTTTCAAAATGTTCAATTACATCAAGCCCACCTTCAGTTGTGCGCTCTTCACGTCTTTCTGGTACTAAGCATACATCCTGTGGCGCCACTTTAAGTGCGATACCAATCATTTCATCTGTCACCGCACATTCCAGATTCATTTTGGTTTGCAATAGTGGTCGTAACGCAAAGATATCAGCATCTTGCATATGCCTGCGATCTTCGCGCAAATGCAAGGTAATGCTATCCGCACCAGATTGTTCTGCCCGCAATGCCGCTTGGATTACACTTGGATATTTTGTTCCCCGTGCCTCACGTATTGTAGCAACATGGTCAATATTGACACCTAACTTTTTCATCTGTTATCTCAATTAGTTTCTAAAATAAATTATAGGCCTTGCAAGTCTATTAAAAGCTGTCTTGTATGTAGTGGTTTATCCCCAAGATAATGTGTCAGCAGATACCGCATCAGCTTTTTACTCTCTTGTTGTGTTTGCATACTAGTGTAATCATCTTGTGCCATATTGAGTAAAGTTTTACCAGTGACCTTAATGCCTTTTTGCGTAGCAGACAATGCACATGCACCATATTCAGCTTCATAGCGATACTCACGTTCTTTACTGATTGGTGCATTATTTTCATCCACTTGCAAGGGAACTGCATAACCCATTTCTTGCAACAGCTTTAACTCAAATCGTCTTAGGTGGGTTGCCAAGTCCAAGCCTTTGGCAAGTGCTCTGAGTGTTGCTTGATAATAATTAAATAATTGCTCATGTGCATCTTCCCTTGGCAGCAACCGCAATAGTAATTCATTCAGATAAAAACCGCACATCAATGCCTCACCTTGCAGCATAGTCAAAGCATCCGCCCAATCTAAACTATGCAACGTCTTTAGCTCGTTTTTTCCCGACCATGTGGCTGAAAGCATTTGAAAGGACTGCAACTGGCCTCTCATTGCTGAGCGTGGACGTCTTGCACCTTTTGCTAAGGTTGCAACTCGCCCGTGAGCTTTAGTAAAGAGCTCAGCAACCAAGCTTGTTTCCTTAAATGCATAGGTATGAAGAACATAAACAGGCTGATTATCGTACCGATATAGAGTTGGTGCACTAGCCATGATTATTTTTCTATCTCTGCTAAACTTTTAAGCGCTTCATCTTCTGCCTTCTGAATAAGTATAGGCACAATCACAGTGTCATTTTCGGCAAACACAATCAGTCCATAACGAATACCAATTTCTATACTTTCAGGTGTAAACTTGCCGAAACCATAACGTGGGTTGCGAAGAATTTCCCATGTGCCTTTTGGCTCTAGAAATTCTGGCTTAGCGAAGTAGCTTATCACTTCATCTCTGGGAACCCGCTCAAGCAAGTAATGATCTTGGTCTGCCAAGATGACCCAACCCATACCGCCATCTTTGTCTGTATTTTTTAGTTGATATAAATACCATTGACCATCGTCACACACTAATTGAAAGACATTATTGATGCCCCCAGTTTTTTTATTCACAGCATAGTAAATGCCTTGGTCTTCTGAATTAATTGGTTTAACTTCAAAATCATTCATTGGCATCGCTTATAGCAAACTTTATTAATACCCCAAACTTTTGAGCGCCCTTTCATTATCTGCCCAACCACTTTTTACTTTCACCCAAGTTTCTAGATAGACTTTTCCACCGAATAGTTTTTCCATATCTTGCCTGGCTTCAGTCGATATCTGCTTTAATTTAGCGCCACCCTTGCCAATAATCATCGGTTTCTGGCTATCTTTATCGACAATAATGGCCGCAAAAATTCTACGCAAGTTGTTAATTGTTTCAAACTTCTCTATTTCAACTGCTATAGAATATGGAACTTCGTCACCAAGTAGTCTAAATATTTTTTCTCGCAGCATTTCTGAGGCCAAAAAACGTTCGTTTTTATCGGTCAACTCATCTTCCTCATAAATTGCGTCTTGTTCTGGCAGGTACTCTCTAACTGCCATAAGCAAATCTTCTATATACAAATTCTTTTTTGCACTAACAGGCACAATGCTGACAAATGGATGCAATAAATCGAAATCCTGAATTAGTGGCAACAGATTGTTTTTGTCACCCATCAAATCTGCCTTATTGACAACTAGTATCACGGGTCTATCTTTTGGCAGCAAGCGCAACACCTTTTCGTCAGCCTCACCTAGTTTCATCGGCTCCACGACGAACAGCACCACATCAACTTCGTTCAGCACCTGTGTCACTGTTTTATTCATCGATTTATTCAGTGCGTTTAAATGCTTTTGTTGGAACCCAGGTGTATCCACAAAAATAAACTGTGTATCTTTAGTGGTATGTATACCAAGCAGCCGATGTCTAGTGGTTTGCGCTTTACGCGATGTGATCGCCAGTTTTATACCTAAAATATGGTTTAACAGGGTAGACTTACCAACATTTGGTCTGCCGACAATCGCCACTGTTCCACATCTGAATTGATCTGTCATATTGATTATTTACTTTTTAATATTTGATTGAGTGCTATTTTTGCTGCCTGTTGTTCTGCGATACGTCGGCTTGTACCCTCACCTTTGGTTGAAATATTGAGCTTTTCTATAACACACATCACACTGAATGTTTGTGCGTGGGCCTCACCTTCAATTGAGCTTACACTGTAATGTGGCAAATCAATTTTTTTGCTTTGTAGATACTCTTGCAGTTTGGATTTTGCATCTTTATCAATCGCTTTGGGATCAATACTCTCCAGCTTATCTGCATATAGCTCTAGCACCATCTTTTGCGCTGAAGGAAAGCCACCATCTAAATAAGTAGCGCCAATAATGGCTTCTAACGCATCAGATAAAATTGAGGGTCTACGCCATCCTGCGCTTTTTAGCTCACCTTCGCCTAGATTTAGCAGCTCTCCTAAGTTAAAGCCTTTTGCAATTTCAAATAAAGTTGCTTCTTTCACCAATTGCGCACGCAAACGACTTAAATCACCTTCCGAAAGGCTAGGAAAACGTTGGAATAGCTGTTCTGCCACGATAAAGTTGAGCACACCATCACCCAGAAACTCTAAACGTTCATTGTTATGACTCCCATAACTTCGATGTGTCAGTGCTTGCTTTAGTAAATCTTGTTCTTTAAACCAATATCCTAGCCGTTTTTGCAGACTGTCTAGTTGCATGAAAGTCTATTTTTCCGTCGATGCTTTAAAATCCATCAAAGCACTTAGATTAAATGCTAATGGAGTGACAACTTCATACTCAATAGACACTACATTTTTCCCACTTGGATCTTTACTGAAAATTAAATCCTTGCTATTAACCACTGTTACATAGCCAGTACTCGTTCCTTTATCAAATGCTTCCATGATTTCTTGCTTGCTCATGCTATCAAACTCAGGCTTGCTGCCGATGTTATTGATAATTTTTTTTACGCCAGAAAACTCGATGTATGCAGGAACAATTTTTACACCTGCTAATATAAGCGAAATCGCTATCACAGCAACGATAACAAACCCTAAAAAAGTCATACCTGCTTGTTTTTTTAACATATCAATCTCCTGAACTTAATGAATCGAATTACCAATCCTGCCAAACTCATCAAAATTAAACCAGATAAAGAAAGCCTTCCCAACTAAATTCTGATCTGGGACAAATCCCCATACACGGCTATCAGAACTGTTATCACGGTTATCGCCCATTGCAAGATAATGCCCTTCGGGTACGACTACCGTTTCTCCATTCAAAAACTGTTCACCGATAGAGTCTGCTTGATATCGACTATTTGGAATGTCATAGATAAGGATATCATGCACGACATCACCTAACTGTTCACGCAACCTTTGTGCTTTGATAATACTCTGATCTTGATCCGTGTAATCAGAATCCTCTAAAAACGAGACCTCTACCGGTTTACCATTGATAACTAGCCGTTTGTTTTGATATTGAATTTTGTCCCCAGGCAAACCTACGATTCTCTTTATGTAATCAATTTTTGGGTTAGGTGGAAAATGAAACACAGCGACATCACCACGTTTTGGCTGCCTAATATCTAGAAACACCGTATTGAGTACTGGTAGTCTCAAGCCGTAAGTAAATTTATTAACCAATATGTAATCACCAGCAAGTAAAGTTGGCATCATTGATCCTGATGGGATTTTAAAGGGCTCTGCGATAAACGAACGGATCACAAACACCAATAAAATAACTGGAAAAAAACTTTTCGCATATTCAACTGTTATTGGCTCATCAGCCCCTTTGGCACGTTTTTTCTGGAAAAACAGATAATCTACGAGCCAGATTAAACCTGTCAGTAACAGAATTAACAGCATGAATAAAGGGAAACTAATGATGCTGAAATAGACCCCTGCCAGACCCAATAAAATCAAGCCAAAAAATAACCACTCCATTATTATTTATCCTCTACTCTTAAAATAGCTAAAAAAGCTTCTTGAGGAATTTCCACATTACCCACTTGCTTCATTCTTTTTTTACCTTCTTTTTGCTTTTCTAATAGTTTACGTTTACGTGTTACATCGCCACCATAACATTTTGCTAATACATTCTTGCGCATTGCTTTAACAGTCTCTCGCGCAATAATATTCGCGCCTATTGCCGCTTGAATCGCGATATCAAACATTTGCCGAGGAATTAATTCGCGCATCTTAGCAGCCACTTCTCGGCCTCTGTATACACTATTCGCTCGGTGCGTAATCATACTCAGTGAGTCTACGCGCTCGCCATTAACCATAATATCAAGTTTTACCAAATCTGCAGCACGAAACGCCAAAAATTCATAGTCCATCGACGCGTAGCCACGAGAAACTGACTTTAAGCGATCAAAAAAGTCTAGTACGACTTCATTTAAAGGCATTTCGTAACTCAGCATAACCTGACGCCCCATATATTGCATGTTACGTTGGATACCACGCTTATTGTTACACAAAGTCATGACGGGACCGACATAGTCTTGCGGCATCAATAAATTGACCGTAATGATCGGCTCCCTTATCTCCTCTATCATCGAAGGCTCTGGCAAACGAGAGGGGTTTTCTATTTGTAATACGTCTCCGTTTTTTAGCAGTATCTCATATACAACTGTTGGTGCCGTCGTGATGAGATCCATGTCGTACTCGCGTTCAAGTCGCTCTTGTACAATTTCCATGTGCAACAGGCCTAAAAAGCCACATCTAAAGCCAAAGCCGAGTGCTGTAGAATTTTCTGGCTCGAATAATAGGCTTGCGTCGTTTAGGCGTAATTTTTCAAGCGCCGTGCGCAAGGCTTCAAATTGATTAGACTCCACCGGATACAAGCCAGCAAAAACTTGTGGCTTAACCTCTTTAAAACCACCCAAAGGTTGTTTTGCGGGATTGTCAACCAAAGTAATCGTATCACCCACTTTAGCCGCTGAAAGCTCTTTGATGCCTGCAATAACAAAGCCTACCTCACCCGCTGATAGGGATGCACGCTGCACAGCTTTAGGGGTAAAAACACCTAATTGTTCACACAAATGCTGCGAACCTGTCGCCATCATTCTAATTTTTGATTTCGGCTTCAACTCACCATCGACAATACGAATCAGCATAACAACACCGACATAATTATCGAACCATGCATCAATAACCAATGCCTTCAGCGGTGCATTTGCATCCCCTTTTGGCTGAGGCACTTTAGCCACAACAGCTTCGAGCACTTCATGGACACCCAAGCCAGTTTTTGCTGAACACTGCACAGCATCACTTGCGTCAATCCCGATCACATCCTCAATTTCTTTCATGACGCGCTCAGGCTCAGCTGATGGCAAATCAATTTTATTCAGTACCGCTGTCACTTCAACGCCTAAGTCAATTGCGGTATAGCAGTTAGCCACACTTTGCGCTTCTACACCCTGACTGGCATCAACAACTAGCAATGCTCCCTCACAAGCTGACAGTGATCGACTTACTTCGTAGCTAAAATCCACATGACCTGGGGTATCAATTAAATTTAAATAATATATTTCACCATCATCAGCTTTATATTCAAGCGTTGCAGTTTGTGCCTTAATAGTGATACCGCGCTCGCGCTCAATATCCATACTATCAAGCACTTGTGCTTCCATCTCACGATCTTGCAAACCACCACACAAATGAATAATACGGTCTGCTAGAGTTGATTTGCCATGATCGATGTGGGCAATGATAGAAAAGTTACGGATATTTTTCATATATATTTCAAGCTTTACAAACAAATAAAGCGCATAAAGCGCTCGTTTACAATTGGCGTGATTTTACTACAAATGCTTGATTGGTTTGTAATTAATTAACACTTAAGCTAACACTAGCCTCTACTAATATGCACTGCATAGGATAATTAGCATCACGCGCCAACATAGAAGCTTTCAATCAATAGCACCCATGTATAACAAGAGTCATAAAGCAAATTGCCGTATTGTACTGCCATTAAAAAAGCCTACGATGATCCGTAGGCTTTGATTTTGATCATATGCTTAGTTATCGATTTTTATTGGTACATAAAGTGTACTTTCACCTCGCTGTACCAATACAGCAACAGTTTTGCCTTTGCGCACAGCATC
>JBFIGM010000100.1:0-8075 GCA_041602315.1 Methylophilaceae bacterium
TCCATGTACAGTTTTTATCTGGATATTTTGCTTCTTACGCAAATAATCGAGCATCTCGGGCGGTAAATCGCCTTGCACTATATCTGTCTCTCCGCGCACTAGCTTCAAAGCTCTAACAGTCGGGTCTTTCACTTCAATTAAGGATATAAGCTGCCCATCATTCACCCGCCTCAATTGCAGTGTGTTTTTCCACATCTCAAACTTTAGCGGACCATTACCAATCGGTTGACGGCTAAAATCATGGTGCTCATTGATTAAATCTTTTGGCAGTATGCCGATGATTAATCTGGCAGGGAAATGCTGATCAGGTTCATTAAGTATAAATTCCAGCCTTTTCTCATCAACAATTTCGATTGTATTGATATTGGCGTACTCTGCAGCATGTGGAGAACTAGCATCACGAGTTAAACTGTCATAGGTCGCCTTCACATCAGCTGCTGTAAGCTTTTTCCCATGATGAAAAGGGCTTATATTATCTTTTAGCTCAAACAAATAACGATTTTGTTCTCTGGACTCCCAAGTAGCTATGCCTGATACAGGTCTTGAATGCGCATCAAATTCGACTAAACGCTGATAGAGCAACCGATTGACACGCTCGGAAGCAGCATCGGTTGCATAACGGGGATCAAGATTAATTGGTGCTTGCGCAATGGCAAAATTGATAGCATGCTCGGGGGCAGACTGTTTGCAGGCGCTCAATAAAATGACCAATAAGAAAAAAGTAAACTGTATTAATTTCATCTTAGCGACAGTTTACTTTAATTTAATGCGTGTATTCTACTTAGCGTTTATATTTATCTGATTATGTTTTACAAAAACCCATGCAAATTGATCCTCTGTTCTTTGGCATAAGGTTCAGTCTGCTTGAGGCTCATTGATAGTACTTGGTCAGCCTTAACGGGGCCTATGTATTGGCATATCGCTATATAAGCTAGATTAATCAGTTCTCTCTTATCATCTGCACTAAATGATATCTCAAAACTTTCTTTTGCATTATTCAGCCACATTTTTAATGCCAACATTTGCTGCACATTCAAATTAAACTTACCTTCGCAATGCTCTACAAGATAATGCCTTACTTTTGACTCATTCTCTTCTCCCAAATGACTCAATAACGTTTGCATAAACTGCACAAAGAC
This sequence comes from Methylophilaceae bacterium, assembly GCA_041602315.1. Lineage (GTDB taxonomy): Bacteria > Pseudomonadota > Gammaproteobacteria > Burkholderiales > Methylophilaceae. Next base: position 1,140 of record JBFIGM010000100.1, read on the forward strand.
AAGATTGGCTTCAATGTGATTCTCTTGTTGAATGAATGCAATTTCGAATTGATTGGTTTGCTGATTGAAAGGGTCTGGCAGCAACTCTTTTTCTGGTAATGTTAATGCATTAAAAATAGAGTTTAATATGGCGCTTCTTTTACCTTTAAGCTCTCTAGTACCGCAAGTTTCTGCGATAAACTGGGTATATGCCGTTTTTGGTTTATCAAGATACTTCTCATGCCATATCTCTAATGCAGTTTTTAAATCCGCATCTTTTAAAAACGGGCGCATCCCAGTAAATATTGCCCGTCTTTGGAAATCAATATTCATTTAATTTTCCCCAACCTATAGTTTTTTCAAATTATTTAATTGCTCAGCGGAGTAAGCAGACTCATGACTAAATTCTGGATACCCAATCTCGCCATGCTCTGTAATATCCAAACCACGTTGCTCGTGCAACGCACTCACACGCATACCAACTATTTTTTCAATCAACCAATACATCACCAGTGCTGAGAAAAACACCCAAACAAATGCTGCCGCGATACCGATTAACTGCACTTTAATTTGGTTAAGATCGTACATATTGCCCGCTAAAAAAATTCCTGCTGCCAATGTACCCCAAGCACCAGCAAACCCATGGACGGACACAGCGCCAACCACATCATCTAGCTTTAATTTCAGAATCAACTGGTGTCCAAGTACAGAAACCAAGCCACCGATAGCACCAGTCAAAACTGCGTACGGTAGATCCATCGTTGCACAACCAGCGGTGATGGCAACCAGACCAGCAATACTCCCATTCACACCACTGGTCATTAATGCAGGCTGTCGCAGTATGAAACACATCAACAGAGCGCCCAGAGCCCCTGCCGCCCCAGCCAAGTGCGTATTCATCAAAATATGCCCGATATTCGTGCCGGCCTCCAAAGTACTACCACCATTAAAACCAAACCAACCAAACCACAATAACAGACCACCGATAGCCACATAACTTAGGTTATGCCCTGGTAAATCTCTTGGCTTTCCATCTGGGCCAAAACGACCTAACCTAGGCCCTAAAACGACAATGCCAGCAAGTGCGGCCCACCCGCCAACAGAGTGCACGACAGTTGACCCAGCAAAGTCAATAAAACCCATCGCATTCAACCATCCGCCTGTATTCCACACCCAGCTACCATACACAGGATAAATCACCGCAGTCATACCAATTGCACCGATTAGATAAGCAAAATAATTAGTGCGCTCAGCCAATGATCCACTCACAATCGTTGCAGCTGTTGCAGCAAACATTGTCTGAAAAAACAACAAGCTATAGTCCCAATCAGGCATTTTTTTAAGTGCAAAAAGATCAGTGCCAAACCAGCCTGTTATGTTATTTCCAAACATTAGTCCATAACCGACCAACCAAAATAAAATAGACCCTACACAAAGATCCATATAGTTTTTCATCATGACATTCACTGCATTTTTGGCGCGTGACATACCTGCTTCTAGCAGTGCAAAACCCGCCTGCATTAAGAAGACCAACACCCCAGCAATGACCACCCAAAGTGTATTGATGACTTCAATCGTAACGATTGCTTCTTCTGCATAAATTGCTGTTGAAAAACATAGCAGACAAGTAAAAACGCCTAACTTTTTCTTAATAAAATTCATGTAAAAACTCTCTTAATAAGTTGATATCTAATGACAAACCATTGCCTATGAGCAAGTGCTGTGCCAATAAACTTAATTGCAAAGAAAAATATTTTGCGTATGATGCATATTCTTAGATTGCTAATTAACCTTAAGGAGACACTATGGTCGGCATTATTCAGCTACTTGGCCGCATCATGCTCGCTTTGATTTTCATTTTGGCGGGTCTTGGTAAGATTATCGACCCAGCGGGAACGAGTAGCTATATGGAATCCATGGGTGTAAATGGTATGCTGCTATGGCCTGTTGTCGCATTGGAAGTACTGGGTGGCATTGCCTTGATAGTTGGCTACAAAACAGCCCTATTTGCCTTTGCGCTGGCAATATTCTCAATTGCTGCAGCAGTGATTTTTCACAGTAACTTTGGTGATCAAATGCAGATGGTTTTATTTTTGAAAAATATTGCAATGGCTGGTGGCTTGCTATTATTAGCCGTTGGCGGCACAACAGCTTACAGCATGGACAGCAAGAAAAAGAACGCTAATTTCTTTTCAACAAGGCTATAGATTCAACATGTGCCGTATGTGGGAACATATTAATCACCCCTGCGGCACTTAGCTTATAACCCTTATCATTCACTAACACATCTATATCGCGCGCCAGCGTTGCTGGATTACATGAAACATACACAATCGTTTCTGGTGCATTATCCTCACTAATTGATTTCACCAAGGCAAAAGCACCATCGCGTGGTGGGTCTATTAACCATTTATCAAAGCGACCTAAAGCTGTAAGCGAATCACTGGTCATTTGGAATAAATCGGATACATCAAACGAAGTGTTTTCAACCAAGCCATTTAGCGTGGCACTCTCCACTGCGCGCGCAACCAAATTGGCAAGCCCCTCATAGCCCAGCACTGTCGCGCCACTTCTAGCAATCGGCAATGTGAAATTACCAATACCACAAAAGAAGTCTGCAATACGCTCACCTTGCTTAGGCTGTAATAACTGCATAGCACGGCGGATCATCACCTGATTAATTTGCGGATTTACCTGCGTAAATTCATTGGGCTTAAATGGATACTTCAAATCAAACTCAAGTAGTGAGTACTGTAACTGCGGTGCGTTTAGTGGGTAAAACGGCTTAATCGTATCTGGGCCTTTGGTTTGCGTCCAAATAGTAATCTGATGTTCATCCGCAAATGTTCTTAAAATAGCTTCATCCGCAGTAGATAGAGCATCCATAATACGGAAAATCATCACAATGTTTTTGACTGTGTTCTCTGCGTTATGCCACTTATCTGGCTCCCCTACTGCTACTTCTAATTGTGGAATCTTGTCTCGAATGCTGAGCTGCATAATCATCGTTTGCAATGGCGCAATCAAAGCAGATACTTCTGGCACCAGCACCTCACAGCTATCCATTACCGATACATAGCGCGTCCCTTTTTCATTAAAGCCCACCAGCACACGGTCTTTTTTATCTACATATTTAACGCTCAATCTGGCTTTATAACGGTAGCCCCAAGTAGGGCCAATCAAAGGTGGCAAAACATTCTCGGGCTCGGCTTTACCAATATGTTTGATATCGTTTTCTAGCAGGCGCTGCTTAGCAGCTACCTGCCCGACAAAATCTAAATGCTGTAATTTACAACCGCCACAGATACCAAAATGTGGGCACTTTGGATTTACGCGTAAGTTAGATTGGTTAATCACCTCAACAACATTCGCAAATGCATACTTATCTTTACTGCGGGTAATTTGATACGTCACCTTTTCCGTTGGCAACGCACCATCAATAAAAATCGCCTTACCATCCACATGCGCAACACCGCGCCCCTCTTGGTCGAGAGACTCCACGATGACTGGTGCGGATATTTCCGCTGGGGCTTCTTTTTTACGACGGGAACGGCGTGCCATAGCAAACTTTCAAATCATGCATGTATTTAACAGAAGGCGGCATTCTAACTGATTAAGCGGATTGCTCAAAAGGCATGCTATACGTTCATTATAGTTCACAAACACCGGTACAGATTAGAACTTAAAACGTGATAAACCAAAAAAAGATATTAGCAGCATTAACCTAAACGATACTCATGCTGTTCAAGCCATGTACGATGTTCGCGGTATTAGCCGTGGTTTTTTAGTGCGTCATATTGTATGCTTTTCGTTAATTGTTGAAATCACTTGCTGGCAAAATGCCAAAATCAGGAGGAAGCAAATGAATTTGCTAAAGAAACGCATTGCCGCCGCACCAAGGTTTTTGCTGCTTATCTGCATAACACCAGTGTTATTCCTGATGCTAAGCGTCGTTTTCAACTTTAATCTGCTCGCGCTCACACTGATGCTAGTTGGCCTGCTTGTAGCATACATTGCGCTCACAGGAGGCATCAAGTCCAAATACCTACTTATGGCCTGGTTGGCGATGATGGTGTTGCTATGCTATGCCCTGCTTGGCACCTTCCGCTACCATCTCAATGGGCCGTCCGGCTGGGGCGAGTTCTCGAATATCTATTATGCGAGCGGTGTCTTGGTGACGATACTCTCAGCGATACAAGGCGTGCTGAGTTTATGCGGACTCATTTATCTGTTCAAATCGTCAGCAGCTAAAGCGTTTTACACACGCTAGCTAGAGCGTTCAATGACTTAAACGCTGAGCGCATAGTTAATCAATTAGTATTGATTTATGGTGAAAGGTAACATACATTTAAGCTCACACTATGAATAATAATTCACTTACCGTTTGGGGTGCTGTTTCAATGGGCACTGGTGTCATGATTGGCGCGGGGATTTTTGCCCTTACTGGACAAATTGCCGAACTTGCTGGAACTTGGTTTCCCTTGGCTTTTTTTTTCGCGGCAATCATATCTAGTTTTAGTGCTTACAGTTACGTAAAGTTGGCGCAAAAATATCCCTCTGCAGGCGGAATTGCGATGTTCCTCAAAAAAGCTTACGGTCGAGGCCTCATGACTGGGGCATGTGCTCTACTGATGTATTTTTCAATGGTAATCAATGAGAGCCTTGTCGCTCGAACCTTTGGAACTTATGTCCTTCAGGGGTTTGATGTAGATAGTGCTAATTGGTTGATACCAGCACTCGGTGTAGCGCTTTTGTTATTCGCTTTGATAATCAACATTCTGAGCAACCAATTCATTCAGACATTTTCTTTCATAATGGCCTTCGTGAAAATTGTCGGTTTGGCTATATTGGCGCTCGGTGGTTTATGGGCTACTGGTTGGTCATTCGACAGTTTGTCTGTTCAACCGAAAGAAACTGGTTTTGCAAGTTTCATAGGTGCAGTAGCACTGGGAGTATTGGGATACAAAGGTTTTACAACAATAACTAATAGCGGCGGCGAGTTGAAAAACGCTGAAAAGAACGTTGGTCGTGCCATTATTCTGTCTATCTCAATCTGCGTCGTTTTATATGTACTTGTTGCCATAGCTGTTGGAGCTAACCTGTCAATTGAGGAAATTGTAAAAGCTAAAGATTACTCACTTGCTGAAGCTTCACGCCCTGCATTTGGTCAATACGGAGTGTGGTTCACTGTTGCCTTTGCAATTATTGCTACGGTCTCGGGCATAATTGCCAGCGTATTTGCAGTTTCTCGCATGTTGGCGATGCTAACTAAAATGCAGCTCGTACCTCACCGGCACTTTAACCTTCCTGGGGATGTGCAACTGCATACACTAATATATACCGTCGTCATCGCAATGATGCTTACAATCTTTTTTGATCTCAGCCGTATAGCATCCATTGGCGTAGTTTTCTATATCGTAATGGACATCTTTATCCACTTAGGCGTCTTAAGACATTTGCGGAAGGAGCTAGGAACAAAAACTTGGATACTATTAACCGCTATTGCACTGGACGTCATTACCCTTGGTGGATTTCTATGGGTAAAGTGGCAATCTGATTTCTTAATAGTATGGATTTCTTTAATCGGATTAGCACTGATTTTCGGCGCGGAGAAATGGTTTCTAAAATTGCACCAATATGATGAAGATGACCCTCATTACAATAGCAAATAAATATTTGGTGACGTAGCGTGCTAGGGCGCGTTACGCAAGCCTCCCCAAATGGTCAAAACACGCGCCCCTCTTGATCAAGAGACTCTACGATAACGGGCGAGGATATTTCCGCAGGTGCTGATTTTTTTCGCCGGGAACGGCGTGCCATAGCAAACTTTGAAATCATGCATGTTTATAACAGAAGGCGGCATTCTAACTGATTACGCGGATTGCTCAAAAGTGCCATTAATTTAATATCAATATAATAATCATTAAGAGGAGAAACAGTTGGTTTATGTTTTCTTACTAGCTGTTTTCACAACTATTTTTGGTTCGTACAGTTATTGACAGAATGCCAAGAAGCGAAAAGAATTGCAGCTTCAAAAGGTTATAGTTTATGGACCATTCAACAAATAGCACCCGCAAGACCGCAAGGGTCTTCCCTCTCCTAAGGGGATGGTCTATAGCGCTAACTTACCCCCATGCCTTCAAATACGCATCCCAATGCTCACCCTGATACCCTTCCAAGGTCTCTCTAACCAAAGCCACTTCCCGCTGATACGCTTGCTCTGTAAGATGCCCACGCAGCAACTGAAAACGCAAATAGACTAAATGCGTATTGGCAACATCCGTCTCACAATAATCGCGAATCTCTTTAAGCTTGCCTGCCTTATAGGCATCCCACACCTTACTACCATCCATCCCCAATTTACCAGGAAAGCCGCAAAGCTTAGCTAAATCATCCAGCGGCGCATTGGCACGGCCACTATACATGGCCATCACATCCATTAAATCTAGATGGCGCATATGATAGCGGCTGATATAGTTGTTCCATTTAAAATCTTTATCATCCTCACCCAAGTCCCAATAACGGCTGGCGTTAACACTATGGATTAAGCCACGGTATGTGAGCACTGGGAGATCAAAGCCACTACCGTTCCAAGAGATGATTTGTGGGGTGTATTTTTCGATACCATCGTAAAAGCGTTGAATCATTTCTTTTTCTGAAGAGCTTTCATCACCTAGCGTCCAGATACTAAAGTGATCGCCTTGGCGTAGTGCGCAAGAAATGGCGCAAACTTTGTGTAGATGGAGCGGTAAAAACTCGGTGCCATTTTGCTGACGGCGTTGATGCAATGCTAGGTTAACAACATCTTCATCAGAGGTATCTGCTGGCAGATCGAGCAAGGTACGTAAGCCTTGCGCATCAGGGATGGTTTCTATATCAAAAACGAGCGTTGGTATCATATCCGTAAGGATACAATAAAAACACTGGTTTCTGATACATCAGTTAACGTTTGCTAAA